>CAINGK010000125.1 GCA_903848465.1 uncultured Verrucomicrobiota bacterium | reverse complement strand
TGATGACCGGGTGGCCCTCGTGAGCGCAGGCTTGTGGAATCACCACCTAGCCACCCAAGCCTGCAACCCATCCTGAGCGCAGCGCCCCTGCCACTTTCTGCTCGCGCTCATCCAGTTTGTTATCCGAGAACAAGTCTAATCATCCCAGCCCGCACCGTAATCAAGAATGGGAAAGGCCTTCCAAACACGCACCGCTTCCTCACGGCCCACGGCGGCCAGATAATCCGGCGCACTGCTGAACGGCCAGTCCTGCCAGTGCTCCACCTGACCATGCCGCACAGGATTGTGATGGATGTAGTTCAGCGTGGCCCAAAAATGCGCGTGGTTGCGGATGGCACGGTCCGCCGGAGCGCACCACACTTTGCGTCCGCGCAGCGCATCTTCGCCGTTCCAAGCATGGGAGGTGCGACCATGCAGCCTGCCGAGCGCGGTGGTCACGGGCTTCAAGTCCGGCACATGCACGAGCACATGGTAGTGGTTGGGCAGCAGACACCACGCGTGAGTCGTGACACCCGCTGCGGCCAGTGTGCTGAGCAGATCAGCGCTGAATGCCTGCATCCGCACGGGTGAGCTGCCAATGATCGACGCATGCTCATAACACGCCGCCGTGAGATGAAAGAGCGCCGGACCTTCAATGAAATGGGGCGGACTGTGCCATGGGCGGCTCAGTCGCTGGCGATACTGCAACAGTGCAGCCTGGTCTTCGACTGAGAGTTTCCGCCAACGATACATGGGCTAGGGTTCGTTGTTTGGTACGTTGTTCACGCTTCAGCGTGTGGCTCGGGTTCGTTGTTCACGCTTCAGCGTGCGGCCTGGGTACGTTGTTCACGCTTCAGCGTGTGGCTCGGGTTCGTTGTTCACGCTCTACTTCTTCAGCAGATCACGGATTTCCGTGAGCAACACAATATCTGCCGCCGGAGCAGGCGGGGGCGCAGCCGCCTCATCCTTTTTCATCTTGGCCAGCAGGGTATTCACCGGCTTGACGATGACAAAGAAGATGACCGCTGCGGTGATCAGGAATCCAATGACCGCATTGATGATCATGCCGATGTCGAGCATGTTGGCCGTCTTCTCGCCTTTTTCATTGATGAACTCGCCGATCTTGAAGCCCAGGGAGACATTCGGATTGCCACCGATGGCTTTGAGCAGGGGCTCGATGATGCCTTTGGTGAAAGCGGCAACGATAGTGCCAAAGGCGGCACCAATGATAACACCGGTGGAAAGATCGACGACGTTGCCTTTGAGGATGAAGGCTTTGAATTCTTTGAGCATGGCGTGGGGATAATGAAGTGAATGGGGCTGGTTCGTGGAACCGGCCACTTTTAACCCCATCAGCAGGCATCAGGCCAGCATAAAATGCGTTCACACTTCCTGCGCCACCTGCCAGCTCTCAGCATCCAGGTTCTCCTTGAGATGCCGAAAACTGGTGGCGATGCGTTCACGCGTGATCTTGCCAAAGAAGCGCACCAAGCGCACCAGCTTGTCGATTTCCACCTCAGACATAGACGAGTCATTCACCCTGCTCTGGGCATGGGCCAGCGCGCAGCCCCAGACAAACAATTCGGCCCCCACATCAACAAAGTGGCCCAGCACCACCTGACGCTTTTCGAGTTTAGGACCGTTCAACGCCATCGCGAGAAACAGCCGACGAGCCAGCACCCGACTCATCCGAGCGACGGCATCCAGCTCGAATTGCAGGGACGGATGCAGCAGATCTTTCGCGTCTCCAGCTCCCAGCGGCAGCCATTTCAGTGGATACCACGTGGCATAAAACCGTGCGGCACGCAGGGCGGCCTTTGCACGCACCTTCCACGGTAAAGTTGGATTCACCGCATCAGCTCCGAGGTTGAGATGAGGTTCCAGCGCCTCACGTGCAATGAAGAGCCGCATGATCTCGCTGCTGCCTTCGAAGATCGTATTGATACGCGAATCTCTGAACAGTCGTTCGACGGGTTCGGGCACATCGCCACGGGCCTTCAATGAAGCCGCAGTTTCAAAACCACGACCACCGCGCATCTGCATCGTGTCGTCCATGATGCGCCAGGACTTTTCGCTGCCCCAGAGCTTGCCGATGGCGGCTTCGAGACGGACATCCGCATGCTTGTCGCGATCCACCATGGCCGAGACATAACGCACGATGCTTTCCATGGCGAAGGTGTCCGCAGCCATGCGGCTGAGCTTGTCCGCGATAGCGGCATGACGACCAATCGGCTGCCCCCACTGCTCACGCGAGCGCGCCCAGCGTTTACTGATTTCCAAGCAGCGCTGCGACAGCCCCGTGCAGGCGGCAGGCAGCGTGATGCGCCCCGTGTTCAACGTCGTCAGCGCCACCTTGAGGCCGCGTCCGACCCCGCCAAGCACATTCGCAGCGGGCACTCTCACGTTGTCGAAGTGGATGACCCCGTTGTAGAGCGCTTTGAGGCCCATAAAACGGCAACGGTGCAGGATCTCCACCCCCGGCCAACTGGTCTCAACGATAAAAGCCGTCGTAGCATGCGGCTTCTCCGCCGTGGGAGTTTTCGCCATCACCACGATCAGGCCAGCCTTCGTGCCATTCGTACACCACAGCTTTTCCCCGCTGAGGATGTAGTGCTCGCCATCCGCATCGGGCCGAGCCACGGTCTTCATTCGCGCAGGGTCTGACCCCACCTCGTTTTCCGTCAATGCAAAGGCGCTGATCTCGCCTTTGGCGCAACGCGGCAGGTATTTGGCCTTCTGCTCTTCCGTGCCAAACAAAATGAGCGGCTGCGGCGCGCCGATGGACTGATGCGCCGACAGCAGCGCCGCGAGATTGCCACACCGGCTACCCAGCAGCATGGCCGCACGCGAGTAATTCGTCTGCGAGAGGCCGAGACCACCATACCTGACAGGAATCTTGATGCCGAAGGCACCTATCCGAGCCAGTTCACTCAACAGCATATCAGGAATCTCCCCGGAGGCATCGATCTCATCGGGATCAGCATATTGATCCAGGACTCGCTCAAGCCGATGCAGGAAAGCATCTCCCTGATCGTGATCTTCGACGCTTTGTTTCGGAAACGGCAGCAGTTGGTCGAAATCCGGTTCGCCAAAAAAGATACCGGCGGCGATTCCGGTGTTGCGGCGTTCATCACGCGCGGCTTCCGCCATTTCGAGTGCGGCACGCTGGCCCGCATTCATGCGGGAGGTGTCGATGAGGGTCTTGGCTTCGGGCTTGGTTTCTTCCAGAGTCGTTTTCATGGCTTTGTTCTCCAGTTGAGGGTGATTTAATAATCAATGATGCCCGTATCCCGGGCGAAAGTGATGGGGCCGCCACGGAACGGCGGATAGCCGGTGCCTAACACCATGGCCAAATCGATGTCATCCGCGTTACGGGCGATTCCCTCCTTGAGGCAACGCATCGCCTCCTGACTGATGAGCAGCGCCAGATTAGTCTGAATGCTCTCATGTCTCGGCAAATCGGCATGGGTCGTGACCGTGATCTCTTTCCCTTTCTCATAACGGTAGAAGCCCTGCCCCGTTTTCTTGCCAAGCTGACCCGCGTTCACCATCTTATCGAGCGCGTCCGTGTGTGGAAAGCGCTCTGGGAAAGCACTCGCGAGTGTCCTGGCCACATGCGCAGCCACATCAAGTCCAATTTCATCCAGCAGACGCATCGGTCCCATCGGCATGCCAAATTCAAGCATGGCGTCGTCGATGTCCTTCACCGGAATGCCGCTCTCATGCAGGCGGACCGCTTCCATCAAGTAGGGCACCAAAATGCGGTTCACCAAAAATCCCGGACTGTCTTTAACGACCACAGGCGTCTTGCCGAGCTTTTGCACAAAACTGACCACCGTTGCGAGCACATCCGGTGCGGTTTCGGGCAGTGTGATGACCTCCACCAGCGGCATTCGATGCACCGGATTGAAGAAATGCAAGCCAATGACGCGCTCTGGATGGGGCACGGTTTTTGCCAAATCCGACACAGACAGTGCGCTAGTATTGGTGGCCAGAATAGTGTCTGCCGAGACACGTGCCGCAAGATCGGCGAAGATCTTCTTCTTCAACTCCATGCTCTCCGTTGCAGCTTCTATCACAAGATGGTGCCTGTTAAGCGGCACCGGCACATGCGTGGTACTGATGTGGTCCAGCGTATCCCGCGCCTGAACCTGGGTCACCAGCCTTCGGCGCGTGGCGTCTGAAACGAGGCCATGAATCCGTTCCAGTCCACGCGCGAGGCTGTCGTTGGTGACGTCCGTCATTAGCACTCGGATGCCACGCGAAGCTAAGGTATGCGCAATTCCAGCACCCATCACTCCCGCACCGATGACGGTGGCGTCGTGGATGGGCAGCGCCGTACCGCTGGAGGTAGGGCGCTTGTTGGCTTCTTCGCGCTTGAAAAAAAGGTCGATCAGCCGGGCGGAGTCATGGCTTTGGATCAGTTCGGCCACGGCATTGCGTTCCAGCAGCAGACCGTCTTCGACCTGACCATGAACCGCATGGGTGACTACTTCCACGGCTCTCGTGATCGAAGGATAAAGGCCGCGTGTCTTGGCGAGCACTTTGCGTTTCGCCAAGATGCCAATGACTGATGCAAAGAGGTTTTCAAACAGCAGCCTCTGGCTTGGACGTTTTTGACGCACAAGGCGGCGGGCAAGTATTTCCAGATTCTCCACTGCCACGACCTGGCTGACCAGCCCCGCATGTTTTGCGGCGCTGGCATTGAGCAGCTTGCCGGTGGTGATGAGGTCGAGTGCCTTGCGCACACCGACGATGCGTGACAACCGTGTGGAGCCGCCCCAGGCAGGCAGAATGCCGAGCTGGGTCTCCGGCAGGCCGATCTTGGTGCTTTCGTGGTCGCTGGCGATGCGCCAATCACAGGCAAGGGTGACTTCAAAGCCGCCGCCCATGCAGGCCCCATGAATCGCGGCGACCTTTGGCATGTCCAGCCGGGCTAGGCGGTCAAACACGGCCTGCCCAAGCCAGATGAGATCATTCACCCGGACATGCTGCATGTTGCGAATGGCCTTGATGTCAGCACCGGCGATGAAGATGCGCTCTTTGGCGCTGCGCAGCACCAAAGCTTTGGCACGGGTGTCGTGTTCGATGGTTTCAAGGAGGTGGTTAAACTCGCGCAGCGTTTCCTCGTTCCAGACATTGACGGAGGATTTGGGTGAATCAAACGTGACCCAGGCGATGCCGTCGTGGTCTATTTCGAGCCGGAAATGCTTCAGTGGCACAGGATGACCGTGGATGATGTCCTCCAGTACATGTGGCGGATCGTGGATGATTGAGGGGCAGTTGAGGAAAGTTTTCATGGCTTTGAGTTGGATGAGAATTTGCTGTTTTAAATTCATAATGCTTCGAGGCAGGCCGCCATTCCCTGCCCGCCTCCGACGCAAAGGCTGATCACAGCGCGTTTGCCATCGTTGGCATGCAACTGATTCAGCGCTGTCTGAACGAGACGCGCACCGGTAGCTCCAACGGGATGCCCCAGAGCGATGGCTCCGCCGCAGGCATTGATCTTCGCGGGATCGAGTTCGCCCAGCGGGGCTTCCAATCCGGCGCGGCGGGCGCTGGTGGGATCAGCCAGGCATTTCATGACTGCCAGCACCTGGGCGGCGAAGGCTTCGTTGATTTCAAAGACATCCGCTTCATCCAGTTTCCACCCACTGCGATGCAGTGCAGCGTCCAGCGCACGCACCGGACCGAGTCCCATGCGCGCTGGATCACAGCCGGTGGCCGCATAACTGACGAGGCGTCCCAGCGGCTTCCAGTTGTGTGCGGCAGCGGCCTCTTCGGTGGCGACGAGTAGGGCCACCGCGCCATCGGTGATTTGGCTGGAGTTGCCTGCGGTCACACTGCCGGTGACAGTGTCGAAGAGCGGTTTGAGTTTGCCGAGCTTTTCAAGGCTGGAGTCGGGGCGGATGCCGTTGTCGGTCGCAATGACATTGTGACCGAGCACCGGTGCGATCTCCTGATTGAGCAGGTGATTCGCCTGCGTGGCGCGCAAATGACTGCGCATGGCAAAAACGTCCTGCATCTCGCGGGTGATGCCAAACTCACGCGCCAGCACCTCGGCGGTCTGTCCCATGTTCAAACTCGAAACGGGGTCTGTGAGGCCGAGTTTTAGGCCAATAACAGGCGCAAAGTCTGCCGGCCGGAAATGCAGCGCAGCTCTGGCTCGACCACTGAAGTCCCGCGCCCGGCTCAGGGCGGTGAATTTTTCCACCGCAGGCCGTGAAAAATAGAAGGGCATGCTGCTCATGCTTTCCGTCCCGCCAACGACGAAGACCTCGCCCTGGCCTGCACACATCTTCGCATGTGCGAGCGTCAGCGCCTCCAGGCCGGAGGCGCAGTTGCGATGCACGGTCATGGCCGGTTTCGATTCTGGCAATCCGGCACGCAGTGCGATGACGCGGGCGATGTTCATCGCTTCCGGTGGCTGGCCGACACAGCCAAGGATGGTTTCATCCACCAGCATCGGGTCAATGCCGGTGCGGGTGAGCAGCGCCGCGACGGCGTGGCGACCCAGTTCAACGGCATCCAGATGCGCGAGATCAGTGCCAGCGCGCGAGAACGGCGTGCGGGCGGCGGCGACAATGACAAGTGAGGGAGTTTTCATGGCGTTAGGAGCTGAGTGCCACATGGGCTGCGGCGGGTTTGGCTTTGGGGCGGTGATCGACGAGTTTTTCCTCCTTCAGGAGGCGGCCTACGCCGAGTAGTTCGCGCAGTTCGACCAGAGTATGGAAATGAAGACCGTTCGGGGTGATCTCCGTGGCTTCGTGAAAGCGGCGGGAAACGGCGAGTTCGAGTTCGGATTCGCGCACGCCGGTTTCAGCAGTGAGGTGCAGATGCACCTCGTCCATTTCGAGCGGGTCGTCATGGCGCTTGCGCAGCTCGATCTGCCAGGCGGCGATGCCTTTTTGGTCATCCAGCAGATGTTCGAGCAGGTTGAAGTTCACCAGCGTGCCCTTGAGCTTGTCCACATGCAGCTCACGCACTTCACTCACGCGAGAGATGGGCCCCAGCAGACGTGGGCAGGTGCGGCCGCAGTTGGGGCACTTTTCCCAGGTTAGACCGCCTTCGGCGATGTCACCTGTGCGATAGCGCAGCACGACGGTGCCGCGGGCGTTGAGTGGCGTGAAGACGATCTCGCCAGGCTGGCCGTCGGGCACGACCTCTCCTGTTTCAGGGTTGATCAGCTCCACCAGTCCCAGGTCGGGACTCAGGTGATACCCGCTGGCTTCGTGAGATTGGCCGACGCATTCAGGAAAGGCCATTTTCGCCTCGGTGAAACCGTACGTAGCCATGACATGCGTATCTGGGCTGCCCAGCAGTGTGGTGAGATCGCGCAAACGGGCACGCAAACCATCCGCGACTTTTTCGCCGCCGAGGACGAGCCGTTTTAAATTGGGCCACTTCCTGCCGGTTTCATAGGCCTCACGCAGCACATGGTAGATGAAGGTGGGCATGCCGATGAGGATGTCCGGCTGGATTTTGTCGATGAGGCTGATGTTGCCATCCGTGCCGAGCGTCTTGCCGCCACCCGTGCTCAGCATGAAGGTGCCAAAGCCCAGCCCCGCGTGGTGCGCCAGCCAGAAGGCGAGATGGGGAGCATACGGGAAGAGATTGATGTGTTTAAAATCCCGCTGCGAACGCCCGGCGAGCATCAGTCGGCTGCCGCTGATGTCCAGGTTGTGCAGATCATGCTTCGTGTAGAGAAACGGCACCGGATCCGCTGAACGGCCGGTGGTGCTGGTGAGTAGGATGGGGCGAAATTCTGCTTCAGCCTGTTCTTTCGCAGCCGCACGACCATGCAGCAACGCGGTGAATATCATGCCGGGTTCACGACGGAGCGCGGCCTCATCAGGCACGAGGACAAAATCACGCGGATTGGCGAGATCCTTCTTCGAAGTGAACGGTATGCGGCTCCAGTCCTCGAACGATTTGATGTCGAGCGGGTGAATGCCGTGCTCTTCAAACACGCGGTGGTAATGCGCGCTGAAGGGAATGACACGGTGGTGCAGGTACTCACGTAACTGCTTGAGCTGCCAGTGCCGCCAGACCTCAGGCGGCGTGGCGTTCCAATTGGGGGTGTGGTGGAGCAAATTCATGGCTGATTGTCTCCTGGTTGAGGTTGGTGGTGTTCTGTAGCAGAGCACGGATGGCGGGCAGCGCGGCGGTGGCGGCCTCACGACCGGCCTGCAGGTACTGCGCAAAATTTTCAAAGTCGTGCCACGTCGAGCTAACAAAATGGGGGTGGATTACCACGTCGGCGGCGGCCTCCTCTTTGGCGATGAGATGCAACTGCGCCGCCATCAAGGCACGGCGGAAGGTGTCCAGCACGTTCCCATCGGCCAGCAGGTTCACCTTGCTCCAGAAGCTGCGGAAGATTCGTGAAAACACACGGAAGACGGGTTTGTCGTCCGTCATGAACGTGTGATCTCTTTGGAGTTCAAAATCTCCCGGTGTAGGCATGACGTTTACCGCAATGACGGCATCCAGATGGTAGCGTTTTTTGAGAATCGTCACCGGCAGGGGCTCGGAAGTGCCACCGTCAGTGTACCGTCGGCCATTGAATTTGACCGGGGCACACACCGCTGGAATGGCCGAACTGGCATGCACGGCATGGGAAACGCTGCCGGAACAGAAGACGTGCGGGGTGAGACGGTCAAGATCGGTGGCGATGATGATCAGCGGCTTGTCGAGGTCGGCAAAGGTTTTGTCCCCCAGGTCACGTTCGAGATGCCTGCGCAGCTTGTCACCGCGAATCAGCCCTTCCGAGGGTGGGATGATGAAATCCATCAATGATTTCAATGTGGCGCGGTCTTTGATCTCCCGTGCGCGCGCTTCAAGCTGCGACCCATTGAGTCCGGCAGCCCAGAGTGAACCCACGTAGGCTCCCATGCTGCACCCGGCGATGGCGGCGATGGGAATGCCCTGCTCTTCGAGCACCTGAATCACCCCCGCATGCGCCAGACCACGGGCACCGCCACTGGAGAGAACCAGCCCGATCCTTGGTGTTTTGCCGCCCCCAGAGCCGTGATTGGAACTTTCTTCGGCACGACTCCATCCCCGAAAGGGAAGTTGGAGCTGGGTGTTCATAGCCTACTGGGTTGTTGTTTATTTGGACCCCTGCGGTGAAAAAATAATTCAAAAATAGTGGTTCTTTATGCATAAATAGCACGCCATGAACGATTCCGAACTCGACCGCATGCTCAAAAATGCCGCTACCACACCGGCGACGGCTCCGCGTGGACTGGAGCAGATGATCATGGCGCGTGTGAGGGTCGATGACGGGCGGGCCAAACGCATGCGCTCGTTTGTAAACTGGCTGCTGCTCCTGGCTGCCATCTCCGGCATGGTGACTGCGGGCGTGGTGGGCTGGGCCAAGGCAGCACGCGACACCACACATACGATGCCGCCAGCCATGGAGCTGTTCCGTGCGGGGGGAGCACAATGACCTCGCGCGTGAAATGGCTGCTGCTTTCGATGTTTTTCTCCGCCGCACTGGCCGGAGGCACTGCGTGGTTGGTCACGGACTGGACCCTGCACCGCCATGGAGAAAGTCACGCTCACGATCACGCACCGACGGATCTGCATGCGTGGATGCATGAGCACTTGGACATCACCCCAGAGCAGCATGAGAAACTGGAACCCCTTGAAGCGGAGTTTGAAAAGCTGAGGGGGAAGCTGAAGGAGGAACTGCGCCTGGCCGATGTGGCGCTGGCTGAGACCATCCGTGATCCCAAGCTGAACGAGGCGGCGATGAACTCTGCTTTGGAGCGGCTGAGCAAAGCCCAAGCGGCCCTACAGCGGGCCACGCTGGATCACTTTTTTGTCATGAAACGCTACCTGCGCCCGGCGCAGGCCGACAAACTCTTGAAATGGACCCATGACAGCCTCACCCGCGATTGATGCTCTGCTGCTGCCGCAGGCCGAAGCCGCCGCTGACGATTCAGCGGAGGCGACGCACCTGCGCGCCGCCCAGGCGGGCGACATGGCCGCGTTTGAGTGGATCGTGCGGCAGCATGAGGAAAGACTGTTCGGCTTTTGCTGTCGGTGGCTGCGCTGTGCGGAGGACGCACGCGAAGTCTGCCAGGATGCTTTTGTGCGTGCCTGGCAGGCGCTGCCTGAATTCGAAGGCCGGGCCAAGCTTTCCACCTGGCTGTATCAAATCGCGCTGAACCTGTGCCGTGACCGCGCTAAATCGCGCGCCTCACGCCAACGCGAAAGCACCACGACGATCAACGACCTCGATCAGCCACTGCCATGCCCGCAGAACGCCCCAGATGCGAGTGCGGAATGGCAGAGCGAGATGCAGAAACTCCATCGCGGTTTGGCTTTGCTCCCAGAAAAACTGCGCACGGCGCTGATGCTCAGCGCGATGGAAGGCCTGAGCCATGAAGAGTGCGCCAAAGTGCTGAACTGCTCGGTGCGGGGCACCGAGGGACGCATTTACCGTGCCCGACAGCAGTTGCTGCGCTGGTGGAACGAAGAAGATCAGCGTTGAGGCATAGATACCGCAGCCACGCCCAGCGCTTTTTCGATGGCCTGCACCGTTTCGGCGCGCCAACCGATGATAGTGCCGGGAAATAAACCACCCAAAATCAGGAAGACGACACAGGCTGTGAGCGGCCAGCGTTCGCGTGGCAACGCATCGGGAATGTCGATCACATGCTTGGGCAGAACCCCCAGAAACAGAATGCCGTACAGTCGGATGAGGTTGATGGCATTGAAGGCCGAGGTCACCAGCAAAGTGATGCCCACCGCCGGATGATTGGCCAGCGTCCCATGGAAAATCAGCTCCTCGCCACAATAGCTCAGCGTTCCAGGCAGGCCGATGAGAGCCAGCCCGCAGATCAGGAAAAACGTGGCTAGGCGGGGTGCTTTGACCGCCAGCCCCAGATGCACCATGGGATTCTCCGCACTACTGACCCGCACCTCCAAGACCCGCACGATGCAGATCAGCCCCGTCGAGGCTGCAGACAGGGCCAGCCAGTGAACCAGCGAACCCGTGATGCCTGCGATGTTGGCAGCGGCAATGCCTGCGAGAATAAAGCTGGCCTGGCTGACATAAAGGAAAGCCAGCAGTCGTCGCGGTTTGGTTTCGGCAAAAGCCCGGATGCTGATGAGAAAGGCGGAAACGACGGCTAGAACGCTTAAAATGTCGAACGCGTGCTTGGCGCTCTGTGGCAGCACGGCGGCTTCGGAATGTGCGACGAGCAACACGCCAAGATGGCCGTTGAACAGCAGCACCACAGGGAGCAACGCCCCTTTTTCAAAAGCCTGAACCACTCCGGAATGCAGAGGAAACACCCCTTTGCGGCACATCACCGCCAGAACCAACAACCCGAAGGTCAGTTCGCCACCCGGAGAGAAGTTGCCAAAGGTCTCAGCATGCATCACCGCGACAGATGCAGTCAGCGCCACGCAGCTAGCAATGAGCAAACCAATCGCGAGTTTGTTGGAGTGCTGAACACCAAACATGCCAAACACAAACGGCAGGCATGACAACCACCAGCCTGATAAAAGCGTGGTCCAGCCTGCGGCTGCATAGGCGATCTGCGTGGCAAGCGATATGATCAGCATCCCAGCCATCGCCCGGCCTCCCGCATCGCGCCTGGGAGCCACCACCACCACCATGAGCGTTAACGCCGCATAAAAAGCCATCGGCACCGCATCCAAGCCATCGGCATCGAAACATGGCAGCAGTGGATCAACCAAGTGGCCATGCCCCACAGCGATGACTTCCCGCGCAGCGCCGAGGAAACTCACGAAAGCTAGGGCGGCGGCCATGACCGCAGGCTTGCGCGGCTGTCCAGACCGCCAACTGGACATGACTCCACCCAGCAAGCACACCAGTCCGGTGGTGAGATAGGGCAGTGTCAGATATTCCACAGGCATGTCTTATCTCAGGAAACTGGGGTTTCTACCACCTTGGTGGAAGGTTCAGCCTCTGGCTGCCGACGCGGAAATCTGGGTTCAAAAATAGCCAGCCAGCGCGCCAGCGTCAGCACGGGGGCCATGACCCAGCGTTCCACAATGGAGTCATAGAAACCACGGCCAAGCGCCCAGCGGTAGAGCCAGATCTGCACGGCGGACGGCAGCAGGGATTCATAGTAACTGCCGGTAGGGCTGAGTTTGCCACCTGCAGCGGCATGCACGCGGTGGTAGTCCCACAGCATGGAGGGGGCGCGCAAAAACTGCAGGGTGCGCAGCATCGCATGGCCGACCAGATGTATGACGGCTAAAGTGGTCCAGCCAAAGCCGATCTCGGCAAAAATGAGGCCGATCTGCGTCTGCGCCGCATAGGCCAGCGAGGTTTTGGCATCGGCGCTGGTTCGGTGGATGAGAGTGCCTAAAAATGCCGTAGTGAGACCGATGAAGATGACAAGACTGGTCGCGATCACCGAATGATGGAGCAGTGGTTCAACTCGCAGCAGCAGGTAGGCACCGGCATGGACTGAGATGGCCCCGTAAAATACCGCGCTGGAGGGTGTGGGCCCCTCCATGGCCCGTGGCAGCCAGCCGCAGAACGGCCCCTGCGAGGACTTGCCACTGGCGGCGAAGGCAAGCAGCACGGCAATGACAGTGGCTGCAGCACCGTCAAATTTATAGGTGCTGCCCGGCCAGTCACCGCTGAACATGCCCGCCCATGATGCGGTGCCAAACCAATGATGCGAAAGGAAGACCGCAGTCAGCATGAACAAATCAGCCACGCGATAAGTGGCAAACACCCGCAGCGCGTTGCGCACTGGGTCAGGGCGATACTGGAAGAAGCCGATCAACAGCACCGAGGTGATGCCGACGATTTCCCAGCCAACAACAAGCAGATCGAGCGAACCGGCAGTAAAGACGAGCAACGCGCCAAAGGTGAAAAGATGCAGCAGCAGGAAGAACCGGAAAAAACCGGGATCGCGATGCAGGTAGCGTACGGAGAAGGAACCCACGATACCAGCGAGCACTACGGTCGTGCCCACCAGCGGCAGCGAAAGCTTGTCAATCAAGAGCGAGAGCGGAAAGCCATACTCCGCGACGGTGAACCAGTCACCCAATGACACATTCATGGAGACCATGTTCCCCCGCCACATCGCCCAAGCGATGAGGACCACAACGACAACAAGAAATGCGTGGGTCGCCTTGCTCATGCGCGAGATGGCGCGCTCTGAAACCTGGCCACCGAGCAGCCAGAGGGTGCCCAGCATGAGAAACAGCACTCCAGGCGTGGCGATGAGTAGGGGAATGAGATGTTGCAGGGACATTAACTGGGAAAGTAAAAAACAGAAAAACGCCGAGGCCGTCAGGCGGCGGCCCTCGGATCTATGCGGGCGAGGGCGAGATGATCCATTTTGCCCTGATACCAGGCCCTGGAGCTGGGGGCGACAGGAAGCGGAACCTCGTCCCCTTCGAGTTTTTCGAAAACGCCATCGCGGTAAACCTCCACATGGCCGTCTTCAGGGTCCATGGTGGCCATGCGGATCCATTTGTTGCAGACGAACTCGGTGAGTTCCGGGCTGGCCAGGATGGTGCTCATGAGGCGTTTCGGCGTGGTTTCCACCACAAAAAGAATGCGCACCGGTTCGTGAATTTCGACCGTCTGCACCGGCAGGCCAGGGCGCAGGTCGCCCTGATAACCGTTCATGACCCCGACGAGACCGGTGATGTTGTGGGGGAGCTTGGTCCCGCTGCCATAGGCCTCCACGTCAACGGTGGAAAAGTAGTACTCCAAATTGATGCCACCGCAGACGGGAATGACTGCACCCAGGACACGGCCGAGCGCCTCGTTGGTAGGATCTTTGGTGGCATCATAGGAGACGAGAAAGGCACGACGATCCATGAAGAGACCTTTGGTGACTTCACGCCGCCCGACGAAGGTCACGGCGTTGGTGCAGTGGCCGTATTCAGGGCGCGGCTCGCCGATGTGCTCCGCGCGCTCCTGCACATGCCTTAGACTGAGTTCTGGGGAGCTGTCACGGTCTGCTGAGGCAAAACGCCGCGAACGCTCATGGGCGCTCAACATGCGGGCCTTGTCGAGTGACTCATGGACACGCATGAGATCCCCATGATGAGTCTCAGGCAAAAGGTCCACATCAAAGAATTGGATGTCCTCGTTACAGGTGTCGTGGTAGCCGCCGAGAAACCAGGTGTCCTCGGGAATGACGATGCCTTTGGCACGTAAGGCCTCGCGGACTTCTGAGCGGTTCGCGATCAGGGCAAACAGGCGCGCGTTGGGCGCACCGGTGTGCCCACCACAGGCACCGCAGCAGTAGGCGGACTCATAGGGGTTGTTCAGACTGGTCGAGCCATGGCCGAGAATGACCACCAGACGCGCATGCCCCTTGTGCAACCCGGCGGGTCCGAGCACGGCATTAACACACTCCGCTTGCTCCTGGATGGTGAACCCCTGCATGAGACCGGTGGTGGCATCCCGCGAAGCCGCATCATCCCGCATGAAGGTGAACTCGGTCTTCGGCTCCGGCAGGAAGGCGCGGTTGAGGCGCTTGACGAAACGACCGTAGGCCAGCGGTGTGAGCACGCGCAGCGCGAGCGGGAAGAGGCTGAGGAAGCCCAGGCAGGCCGTGCTGCCCCAGCCGCGCACCAGAGTGCGTGAAGAGATGAACCCATTGCGCGCCACCCTGGCCCACACTCGGCGGAGCCCCTGGCGCTGCACATGCAGGTGCTCATGCTCTTCGACGGGCACCTCACGCACGGCATGGGCAGGCTTGACGACGACCGGTCATAGCGAGACACCGTCCGCATCATCTATGCCTGCGTAGTTGATCGCCACACCGAAGAAGCCCGCAACCCCCACTGTCTCGATGCTGGGATCAACCTCTTCGAGCATGCGGCGGATCGATTCCTCGCGCTCGTCGATACAAAAGAGCACTTGGGCGACCAGGCGGTTGCTCTTGCTCGCTATCTGCGGCATGGCGCGATGTCTGGCCAAAGGGATGAGGATGCTGCGTTCATGCCTGCGCTCATACGCAAGGTGAAGCAGCCGACGGCGCTCAGTTTCATGGCAGGCTAGAATTTCCTGGTCCAGACAAGCGAGCTCTTCATCCGTCAGCGCTTGGAACGCGCTGCTGCTGATGCCCAGAAGTTGGGCGACATCGAACATACGTGCGACATGAGTGAGCGGATCAAAACGCGACGGCGGCAGCCTGACAGCTCGCCATGCGGTGGTATCAGCGGCAATATCCTGCAACGCTGCAACGGTGTAGGTTAGGCGCAACGCCAGGAACTCCATGATCGAACAACGAATGCGGTCATGCGGGGCGAGTGTGACATCATTCTCCAGCATGCGGATCATGCCAGCCCAACCGCGCAGGGCGAGCAACTCCTCTGTGATGTACTCCTCCCATTGAGCAGCAGGAACGGCGAGCTGTTTGAGCGCGTCCTGAACCACCGCCTCGGCGTCCATTCCGCCAGACTCTTGCCGCAGAAAGGCGGCATAAACGCCACTGAGATGTGCGGGAAAGATCGCAAATACCTGCGGCATGATCTTGCGTGCAGCCTTGAGCAGGCCCTCCTCACGCATTGGCATGGGCCAGTAGGCGATGCCTTGATCAAGATATGCCTCCACTAGGCGGATGAGCGGCGGATGGATGATCTGATCCATGTCGATACCGAATTGCGCCATTACAGCGTCGCGTGGACGTTTCGACCTAGCAGCGAGAGGTGCGGGCTGTGGTTTTACGCGAGCCAGACAGACGTCCCACAGAGCCCGGGGTTTGTCCTTGTGAAGCTTACTGCGGGTGTCGCCCGGCAAATCGCGGCGGAAGGACCGCAGCCAATCACCCTCTTCGAGCTGCCAGGAGATATTGACGCCGTTCACGCGACGCACGCCGGGGGTGAGCATCACGCGCCGAAGCTGGCGACGGGTGAGCTTGCCAGGCAGAATCTCGGTATCGGGTTCACGGTTGAGAATGTCGTCAATGTCCTCATCCAGGATGCGCTGGCGACTGCGTTCGGCCTGATAGGCCTCTTCGGAAAGAAAGGGTTCGGCATCGAAGAGTTTCGCCCCCTCCACCACGGCATCCTCAAACACTTTATGTTGGAGCGCATGCAGGGTGTTATAATGTACAAACACCCCGATGGGTCCCTGCGCGGGCAGGAGCAGGGCCGCATGCGCCACCACCTGGCGGAGATGCTCAAGAGACTCTCCTGACGGCTTGGCGTCCTGCCCGACAGCGTGACAGCCGCAGGTGCCGTTATGGGTATGAGTACTCATCGAAGGTTAAAAGCCGTTGGCTTCACCCTAATGGGGGGCATGAAAGCTCCGCCATCCCTTGCAAAGGGGGTATTATGCTACGGACTGCTGGGGTCGCATTTTCGGCTCATCCTTGAAGCTGGAGCGGAACCACGACCTCGATTCGAAGCCCCTGCGGCATCACACTGATGGCCGTCAGCTCGCCGCCGGACTGCCGCGCCCGTGCACGCATGCCCACCATGCCAAGGCTAGGACTGTGAATGATGTCTCCCGTGTGATTGGGCAGGCCTTTGCCATTGTCTTCAATGGTGAGACGGATGTTTTGATCACGGTGCTCGAGGGTGACCTTCACGGCGGTGGCCTCCGAATGCCGGGCAATGTTGGTGAACGCCTCCTGGGCGATGCGAAACAGGTGCGTTTCCGTCTCATCCGCAAAACGTCCCGTGAAGTCAGAAATGTAATCCACTTTCAGACGCGTACGCTGGCCGAATTTTTCCGCCAGCCAGCGCAGGCCGGCATCCAGGCCAAAATCATCGAGAATGACGGGCCGCAGCAGATGCGAGAGTTCACGTACATTGGCAATGGATTCATCCACCAGATGCAGGCAGTCGGCGCGCAGAGATGGCAGATCGTGGGTGGAGCCCTTGGTCAGGTTGGAGCGCACGGCAGCCAGCGACTGGCCGAGTTCGTCATGCAGTTCATGAGAAAAGCGCCGCGCGGCCTGTTCCTGGGTCTGCAGCATATGCCAAGACACACGGCTCAGCTCCTCGGACTGCCAGCGGATGCGCTGGATGCTCTTGCGGGCAAAGGCAATGGTCAGCACTGCGCAGATCGCTGCCAGGATGAAGCTGGAGCCCAGCAGCAGAGTGGAATCATCACTGAGATCTTGCGACTGCTTCTCTAGCTGACGCTCGGTTTTGGTGAGATGCTCCGAACTGCTTTTGATGAGTTTATTGACCAGCCCGATGACTTGGCCGTGATACAGGAAAAGCTTTTCTAGCTTGTCTCGCTGCACTGGCTCAGGGTTTTCCAACAGCCGGTGTGATTCCTGGGTGAAAGCTTTGACGCCCCGCTCAAGGTCCGCCCACAGTTCCGCGTCGGCGAGGGAGCGCGCCTCCCCGCCCAGTCGGGAAATCTGGCGGTCACTTTCATCCAGCTCCTGTAGCAGCCTAGCCAGATCGGCGCGCTTCAGTTCGAACTGGGCGAACTGATGCAGCACCCCCGTCATCGTATTTTCCTCCGACTGCACATCCTGACGCAATCGGGCGATGAGGAACTGGTCCCGCGCCATCTGCTCCACCCCTCGTCGGATGCCCTGACTCTGACGCACGGCGATGAGGCCCGCCGTGCCCAGCAGCACCATCACCAGCATGAACCCCAGTGCGAGCACACGCAGCACGTAGCGTTCAGTGATCCGCAGAAAGGTGAACGACATGGCAAAATCAATCAATCAACCCATTGCGGATGGAAAAGCGCACCAGTTCGCCAATGGAGTGCAGATTGAGCTTTTCCATGATGCGCCCCCGGTGCGCCTCCACGGTGTACACGCTCAGGTTCAGCACCGAGGCGATTTCCTTGTTGGTCTTGCTCTCTGAGATCATCTGCAGCACCTCCCGCTCCCGTGGTGAAAGCAGATCAATCGGGTTGGTGACGTGTTTGCGGTAGTCATCCAACACGGCGTCGCTGACTTCAGGACTGAGAAACCCCTTGCCGTTGGCGACGGCCCGCACGGCGGCGAGGAGATCGCTCTCATTGCTGTCCTTCAATAAATAGCCGTTGGCTCCGGCGCGCAGCATTTCGCGCACATAGACGGAGTCCTTCTGCATCGAGAGCGCCAAGATGCGCGCCTTTGGTACCGCCTTGGTGATCTGCCGTGCCGCCTCGATGCCGTTGAGCTCGGGCATCGTCACATCCAGGACCACGATGTCCGGCTGTAGATCGATGGCCTTGTCCACTGCTTCACGCCCATTAGCAGCTTCGCCAACGACTTCCATGTCCCACTGCGCGGCAAGGATCATGCGGAAGCCGTTGCGGACTACGGCGTGGTCATCGGCAAGGAGAATGCGGGTTGGTTTGGCTGACATGGGAAGGCCACCATAGCGAACCTGGGGCAAAGAGCAAAAACTGCGGCCATTTTGTGGGAACTCAGGTAGCAGGTCGTCCTAGACAAGCCGACCCAATCCCTCCGCATGCCCGTCTCTCGCCTTTCCAGCATTTGTCTCAGCCTCGCTTTGGTACCCATTTTGAGCTATGCTCAGTCTGCGGTGAAGGCCCCGGGTGGCGGCTCACTGGCTGAGGATTTAGCGCTCGAAATGCCTGAAATCGTCATTGAGGGCAAGGCGGAGAGCCTCATCGGCATCGCTACCTCGGCCTCAAAAGGACAGACGAGCGCCAAAGAACTGCTGGCCCGGCCCTTCTCCCGCCGGGGAGAGCTGTTGGAGAGCATTCCCGGTTTCATCGCCACCCAGCACAGTGGAGACGGCAAGGCCAACCAGTACTACCTGCGCGGCACCAATCTGGACCACGGCAACGACTTCTCCATTTTCGTCGATGGCATGCAGGTCAATCTGCGCAACCACGCCCACGGCCAGGGCTACGCGGACATGAATTTTCTCATTCCAGAACTTGTGGGCCAGCTCGAGTACTGGAAAGGCACCTACTATGCGCAGCATGGGGATTTGAGTTCCACGGGGTCCGCGCGGTTCAAGCTAGTTGACTCCCTGCCCCAGGGTATTTTGAGCACTACGCTGGGCCAGTTTCAATACGAGCGCATACTGATTGCAGACACCATCAAGGCCGGTGCCGGACAACTCACGGTGGCGGTGGAGCAGCAGTACTACGACGGCCCGTGGGCACTGCCTGCCAATGCCGTACGCTGGAACGGTTTTGCCCGCTACCACTGGCATGACGCCACCGATAGCGTCAACGTCACGCTCATGGGCTACCACGGCAAGTGGAACTCCACTGACCAGGTGCCGGATCGCGTGATTGGCAGCCTCATCGGCCGTTATGGCAACATCGACCCGACCGACGGCGGCAATTCGCAGCGCCACAGCCTTTCTTTTGACTGGGTGAATCAAGGTGACCACACCACGACCCGCGCCAACGTTTATGCAGGCTATTATGATCTCGATCTGTTTTCTGATTTCACCTTTTTCTTGAACAACCCGGTGCAGGGCGACCAGTTCGAGCAGCAAGACCACCGCTGGTTTGTCGGCGGGCAGCTCGCACGTGACTGGCGCTGGGATGCTATGGGACAGCAGCAGCGGTTCACGCTGGGTGTACAGATGCGCACGGACTTTATCAATGGCCTCGGCCTTTACGACACCACCCAGCGCCAGCGCTGGAACACCGTCAGCCTCAATGACATCATCCAGGACACCTGGGGGATTTATGCGGAGGCCGAGATCAAACCCACCAAGTGGCTGCGCATCATTCCAGGTCTGCGGGGCGACGTCATGCAGTTTGATGTCACGCACAGCAACCTGCCGGGGAACGCCGGCTCCACGGTCCAGGGCATTGTCAGCCCCAAGCTGAACCTTGTCTTTGGCCCCTGGGCCAAGACTGAGTTTTACCTCAACGCCGGAACAGGCTTTCACAGCAATGATGCCCGTGGAGTCATCGGCAACACAGATCCCTCCACAGGCTTGCCTGCGAACAAGGCCACCCCCTTGGTGCGCACCTACGGTGCCGAGTTCGGCATCCGGAATGAATCCATCCCCAAGTTGGTCAACACGCTCTCGTTTTGGACGCTCCGCAGCGATTCAGAGCTGATTTATGAGGGAGACACCGGCTCCTCCACCCCCGGCCCGGCCTCACAACGCTACGGCGTGGAGCTTGCCAGCTACTGGCGGCCCAACAACTGGACCATGGTGGACGTCGAAGCCACCTACACGGATGCTTTCCTGATCACCCAAAATCCGTCCAATCAGAAAATCCCCAACTCAATCCCCTACACCATGAACGCAGGCGTCACGCTCGGCGGTGCGCAGGGGCTGTTTGGCTCGTTACGCATGCGCTACATCGCGCCGCGTCCGCTGGATCAGGTGGTCGATGTACATTCGCGTGAGTCCATTCAAGTCAATGCCCGCATTGGCTACCGGCACAAAAACATGGAGATTGCGCTGGATTGCCTGAACCTGCTCAACCGCTACGACTACGATGTGGCCTACTACTATGCCACCCAACTTAAAACGGATGCAGCCCCGGTCAACGGCGTGCAAGTGCATCCCATTGAACCGCGCATGTTTCGCCTGTCGGTGACCTACCGCTTCTGATCTTGAGGTGGGAACACTCGGAAAGTAGCAATTACACCCAGTTGTCAAAACTGCCGCAGCATGCGAGCTTCCATTCTCATGTTTCTGCCGCGCCTGCTCGCCCTATTTCTCTGCACTGCCGCCACGCTCAATGCGCAGGTGTCCGGCTCACCGCTGAAGATTGAGGTGCGGCGTGCGTTGCCGGCGGAGGATGAACCCAAGCCCGCGCTGCCAGACACCGCCACGCTGCCCCGTGTGCTGCCAGCCAACCGCAAGAGCGTCTATAGCCGCTGCGAGACCGCATTGAAGCTCATCGCCATCACCTTTGACGATGGGCCAGATCCGGTGCTCACACCGCGTCTGCTGGATTTGCTCAAGCAGCGCGGCATCCACGCCACCTTCTTTCTTGTCGGCAAGAATGTCGCCGCTTTTCCCGAAGTCGTTAGTCGCATTGTCGCGGAAGGGCATGAAGTGGCCAATCACAGCTGGTCCCACCCTTTGTTCACGCAGCTGGGACCGGAAAGTGTGGAGAGTCAGTTGCGCCGCACGCACGACGCCATCGTCAAAGCCTGTGGCACCGCACCTCTGCTGTACCGCCCGCCCTATGGCGCCGTGCGCATCTCGCAGCGTACGCGAATCGAAAAAACCTTCGGCTATCCGGCCATCCTCTGGGATGTGGACCCCCAGGACTGGAAGCACCCGCGCAGCGCGCAGAAGGTCTATGACAGCATTCACAGTCAGACACGCCCAGGTTCCATCATCCTCTGTCACGACATCCACGAAACCACCATCGCCGCCATGCCATCCACACTGGATGACCTCACCGCCCGTGGCTATCGTTTCGCCACGGTCACCCAGTTGATTGCCTTCACCACGCCGCCGGAGATCATGGGACCGCCTGCGCCTAGTCCTGCTTCTACGACTCCTGCCAATCTCACCGTTCCGCCGTCATCCGGTGTTCGCGATGATTCCGTCAAAAGCAAAACTGTAGATGTGAAGCAGGAGAAGGCGCTACAGTCACCCTGATGCTGATGCATTCGTCCAACAGCACCGGATTTTCCGATCCAATAACCTGGCACTGATAATCATCTAAAGAAACAGTGGGCGGCGTCCACGCGCGGTGTTTCGTGCGATTGTACTTCGCTCAGATTTTGAAGCAGGCTTCCCATTTCTGCCAGCTTCGACAAGAAGCCGCCTTGGGTAAATACGCTGGGCCTCCACAGGAGAGCTATTGAAGTCGCCCCCCCTTGTGTCACTCCGCAAGTGCAGCCCCTCAATTGGAGGTGTCATAGAAACATCTGAATGGTCATATTTGAGTAAATTATTGTAAATGATTTGAAAAATAACCATAATTTAATACAGCTCATTGGCTATTTAAGCATAATTAATTGAAATATTCATAACTGAAACGCTTTACAGAGAATTATTTCAATTATAGTATCAGTATTGTTACTGATTTGGGTTCAGTGAATCTAAATTGAGTGTCAAAAATGTTAATCATTGCAACCATGAAAACGCCATCCTCTGCCCATCTGCCGCAACGACTGCCTTTTTCGGCCACCGCTGCTGCCTTGCTGCTTGCATTCACCAGCCTTGGTTTTGCCTCACCAACCATTGAGCTGGATCAGCCCTATGTCCCGGCTGGCGCGAACTACAGCATCACTGCGCTGCAAAACCTCACTCCCCTGACTTTGGATGGTGGAACTGCAATGGGGGCCAACCCGAATGTGAACCTTGAGTTTCAGGGTGGCTTCGGTGTCAGCTACCTGAATTCGGAGGGCAAATTGACCGATTTTGGCATCGGCCTTTACGATGCGAGCTGCGCCCCGGGCATCCAGACCGCTTCCACAGGTCTGAACATCGACTTTAGCCAACTAGTTTCCAGTCATGGCCTCTCTGCCACCTTGGGCGACTTCGACCTCAACGGATCATCAACCGACGCCGATCCCAGCAAGGTGGCCCCGACCATCTCCATCTACGGCAATAGCGGTGTGCTTCTCGGTAACTTCTCAACCGCAGACATCATTGCAGATCATGCCGCGAGCCTTCTGACCAGCATGGATCCCATCGCCAAAACAGATCTCTGGAAGCTCAGCCTGGATGCCTTAGTCGGCCCCAACGCCCAGATTTCCGGCTTCACTTTGGGGGCAGACACCCACAACGGCAGCGGCAGCCTGATGGCGGTGAACAGCGACCCCTATTTTCTAGTCTCTGTGAATGGCGGCGACTGCGCCATGGTTCCGGAGCCGGGTTCTGCCTTCCTGATCTTGAGTGCGGGCCTCGGTGCCTTGATCATCACTAGGCGCCGCAACCGCGACCTGTTCTCCTCCAAATGACTGGTCATTGATCCCAAACCAATCTCGAAAAGCCATGGGAGCAGCTTGTCTCCCATGGCTTTTTTGTGCCCCTTGCCGTCCCTACTCCTTGAACTCCTCCCGGTCTGGAATCCGGGTGAAGGCGATCTTGGTACCTGAAAAGGTGCGCACGGTGTCAGGCGTGAAGCCGATCACCACAGAGTCACGGCCGAACTTTTGATTAATTTCATCCAGCACGCGACTCAGATTTTCGCGCTGCTCCTTGGGTACTGATGAGCCCGCTGGGGCGAAGAGTTCCAACTGCTGCGGCAATGCTTCAGCCACCAGCCCAAACAACGTCACGGAAACCTTCTTCACGCGCTGCCAGCGCGCTTGCTGCATCACCTTCTGCCACAGTTCCGCCAGCACCCGTGCCAGCACGATGCTGTCGGAGCCCTCCTCAAACTTCGCCTGCGCCTCACAGCGCGGCCCATCCTCCAACCGCACGCTCAGGTGCATCTGTCTGGCCCGGTATTTCATGCGGCGCAGTCGGCTAGCCGCCTTCAACATCAACCTGCGGGCTACGATTCCAGCAGCGGGTGGGGGGCGTTGCTCTGGGGCCAGCACGTGACTGTGCCCGATGGTACGATGTGCTGGCGGCACGTCATCCTCCGTGGCACCGCCATGCAGTCCATGCCAGAACCGATCTCCTCCCACCCCACCCCAGGCCCGGTGTAGGATCTCGCGCTCAGCAGCCCACAGATCCGCCATCGTACGAATGCCGCAGGCATGCAGGCGCGGCTCCATGCGGCGACCGATCCCACAGAGGTCACTCAACTCAAGTTCCAGCAGCCGTCCCGGCAGCTCTTCCGGCAGCAACGCCACCAGACCGTCCGGCTTCTGCATGTCGCTGGCAACCTTTGCTAGAAAGCGGTTCGGAGCCAGACCGATGGAGCAGGTGATGCACTCGCCCACCCGCTCCCGCAATCCCTGTTTGATCCGTTTTGCCAGATCCTTCGCCATGTCCAAACGGCGGCGCGGTGCATCCAGCTTGCAGGCCATCTCATCAATCGAGCAGATCACATGCACCGGAAAATGCCGCTCCACCTCCTCAATGATCTTGTGGTGAAACTCCACATACACATCGTGACCCGCCATCACCGTGATCAACTCTGGGCAGCGCCGCCGCGCCTCGCCGATGTTCGTTCCTGTCTTGATCCCAAACTTTTTTGCCTCTTGGCTGGCTGCAATGGCACACGTCGCGTCCGTATCCACGGGAACCACCGCGATCGGCTTGCCCCGCAGTTCTGGGCGCAGTTGCTGCTCCACGCTGGCGAAGTAGCTGTTCAGGTCGAGAAACAACCAGTCCACGAACTGAGGTGAAGCGGAAATGACATGAGGAGCAGACATGGGCGGTCTGAAACCTCGTTCAAATCGAAGACTGTTCAATAGAACATATTCAATCTGTGCAAAGTGCCCGTCTGCAACTTTTTACACCGTTCTTACCAAACCTGAGTTGATCCATGCTATAATTTTCATAAACAATGAAATATGCAGACCTCAACTGCTAAATCTCAACTTGCTCCTCCTGAATCATTCACCACCCCCTACCCCCTCCTGACCACTGACGAAGCCCTGTTTCACGCCTGTTTGGAAAATCTCACCTCCCAACGCTGCCACGTTCAATGCAAGCCGCGCCTTTTAGAAATCCTTCATGCTGAAAGCGTGGCGGGGTTCCTGAAAATCTGCTATCGCCACATCGACTTCCTCATTTACCGCAAAGGAGACTGGCTACCCATGGTAGCCATCGAATTTGAGGACGGCAGTCCTGGCAAAGCCACCCGCAAGACACGTGACCGACAGTTGGTGAACGACATTTTTTCGACCTTCGGCATCCCAGTTGTGCAGGTTCATTCAAAAGAGATCATTGAAATTGACCCCCTTGTACACAAGCTCAGCACTGCCTGGCAACAACGTAATGCGAATCTGGCGATCATGCCTTCGCCCAGTGAGGAGTGCGCCCCGAACCCGCCGACCAGCAACCTGCTGTTGGCCAGTTCTACTTCACGCTTGACCCAACCTGCCGCCTGCTCTGCCATTTCCTGAGCCTTATGCAGACGCTGACAGGTCCGTAACGATTCCTGAAAGAGGAGTCATTGGATATTAAACCCCAACGCGTTTTGCCTGGCAGCTTTCGCTGGCTCATCACGATCCACCTCAAACGGTCCGAGCAAGTTGTTGCCCGCGAGATCTTCAAGCAGTGGATCGATCTCCAGAACGCCTGCGCCTTGCGTCCACCCTCGTCCTGGCGTGAACGACCAAGTGCGCGCATCCGGAGAGACTTCCACCACTCCTGTGACTTCAAACTCGCCACGTTTCACTTTTAGCGCAGACACTAGCATCGCCGGATCGAGAGGTTCATCAAATGTGACCATCAGTGGGGCACGCGTCCCCGCCTTTGGCACGGAGATCTGCCAGCGCTTTGGGTCAGGGCTGGTGTGATCCACTTCACCGGCGGAAAGCGGAAACACTGTTTCCTTTCCCAAAGCCATACCTGCAGTCGAGCGCCAGTTGGCGGCAATCCTGAGCGTGTGCTGCTGGTTCTCCCGCAAAACAGGCCCTTCGTCGGTATTCAGGTTCACGCCGGTCTTCTGCCTCCCGGGATGCAGCCAGAGCGTCAGGCGTTTGCCATCGGGCGACCACAACTCAGTCTCTCGAAACGCTCCATGGACCATGCTGCCATCCTGGCGCTGCAAGGTGATGCGCTCCAGAAACACGCCCTGCTCCATAGGCTGGCTGAAGTGGAGGTAGAGCTTCAGTGCATTAGCAGGCAGCACCGTGGGTGATGGCGCGATACCCACGGTTGGCGCAGCAGGTGCGGTGGGCTTGAACTTCAACCGTTTCTCGCTCCAACTCCCATCAGCCGATTTGATCTCGACGCGATAGGTTTCCCCCGGCACCAGCGGCAACAGGGCGTTGAAAAGCACGTGGTCTCCCTCCTTCATCACGCTGCCAAACAGCGGTTCGGTGGCATCCCCGCGAAACACGCGCACATCACTGCCGCGAGCTTCGATCTGCCTGAGGTCGTTCATCCGCACCTCCACCGCGCAGGCGATGGAAGCCAACAGGCTGAAAACCGTTAGCCAGCGCTTCACGGCAGGGCGGCCACTTCGAGACTGAGTGTGCCTTCGGTGTCGCGCAGCACGACGGCTTCGGTGTCACTCAGCTTGTCCACCTGCACGGCACCGAATAATGCATCTACGATCTCGATGCCTTCGGGGCCTTTGGGTTCCTTCTCATCGCGACGCGCGGCGTTTTCATTGGTCTTCTCCGGTGCCTTGGCGTCGAGGTAATCCATGCTGATGCGTGCACCCCACATCTTGCTGGGGCCAAAAGCGTTCTGCTTAAAGCGCTGCGTATGCACCACGAGCCACTCCTTGCCGCTTTTGTCCGAATAGCTGAACAGATCCAGCGGGCGGTTGCCGCTGCCGAGCTCCACCATGCTCACGCCTTTGACCTGCGCCCCGCTCTGAATGTCATCCACCTTAAACTTCGCCACCGGCGTGCAGGCAAACGCACCAACCACAAACGTCCCCTCCTTCGATTGATACGGGATGAAGCTCTGGATCGGAGCCTTGGTCTCCCACTTGCGATGCGCCACATGATACGTCTCCGCACTGAACACACTGGCCGTGGCGCCATTTTTGAGCGGCACGGGGATCGTGAAGATGCGGGAGGCGAATTCTTCATTGCAGGTGCCGGTGGCAAACACGCGTGTCCCGTCGAATGCCACATCGGTGATGTTCGTGACCTTGCTGGCGGTGCCGCCGGGCAGCGTGATGCGCACCCAGGCCAGCGGATCGAGATTCACCGGAGCCACCTTGCCATCAGCGCCCACGCTGACAATCAGCACCGCGTTGTCAGGACGGCGCTGCACCCCGAGGTAGATGCGCCCGCTGGCAGGATTCACCGCGAGGTCTTTGACCGTGATGTCCTCCTTCTTGGCCCCGAGTCCGGCGGCGATCTGCGCGCCGATGTCGGCCACGGGCTTGGCAAGGCGCTCTTTCTTGGGTCCGGCATCACCCGTTTGGATCGCCACCACACTGGCCGTGGCTGGTTCCGCGACCAGCAGCAGACCTTCCGGCCCGAAGCTGAGCGAACTGAGCGATTGGATCTGCAAACCGCCTTTCTGTGGCGATTCGAGCAGCGCAGCGGACGCACCGAACGTGGTGACGATGAGGATGGAGAGGCAAAGTGCTTTCATGGTCGGATGGGTTGATGGCAGGCGTATGGTACGGGAGCCGAACGCGAAATGTCACGCCCAAAGGTGAAATTGAAGTTCACACCGAGTTCATCGTCTGAGGCTTGATCTTTGGTCGAAAACCAGCGACCCGATTGCCTGCAACCATGAAAAAGAAGCCCACTGAAGCGCGCAAGCCGACGAAACCCACTTTGTCGCGCTGGCTGTCGTTCAAGCGGATGTGCCTGATCTTCTTGATGGGTGGTTCGCTCCTCTGCACGCTGGCAGCGGCAGTGGTCATCGGGGTTTACAGCCATCTGGCGAAAGCCTATGACCTGGCCAAGCTCGGGCAAATGACGGAGCGCACCATTGTGATGGACTGCAAGGGCGAGATCCTTGGCCGCATGCATGGAGAGAACCGCATCATCGTACCGCTGAGCGAGGTGTCGCCATGGTTTGTCAAAGCGCTGCTGGCACGTGAAGACTCGCGGTTCTACGAGCACGGCGGGATCGACTATAAAGGCGTGGCGCGCGCCACGGTGCGCAATCTCAAGGATATGCGTGTGGTGCAGGGCGCGAGCACGCTGACCATGCAGCTCGCACGCAACAGCTTCCCGGATCTCGATGACCGCAGCATGCACCGCAAGCTGGTGGAAATGATGCTGGCACGCCGCATCGAGAAGGCCTGCACCAAAGATCAGATCATTGAGCACTACGTGAACCGCATTTTCTACGGTCCTGGCATCTATGGAGTGCAGCGGGCCAGTCAGGTTTACTTTGGCAAACATGCCAGCCAGCTCAGCCTGAGCGAGGCGGCGATGATCGCGGGCATTATCCGCAGCCCGGTGCGCTTCTCGCCTTTCCGCAACTACGAAGGAGCGCTCAAAGAACGTGACACCGTGCTCAAGCGCATGCTGGAAACGAAAGTGATCACGCCAGAGGAGGAAATCGCCGCGCGCTATGCCGACATCGCCCTGCATGCGCAGCCCGTGTTTCAAAGCCAGGGCGGGTACGCGCTCGACACCGTGCGGCGCGATCTGGATTTGATTTTGGAGCAGCAGGAAATCGAGGATGGTGGACTGCAGGTCTTTACCACGCTGAACAAAGGCCTACAGGATGCAGCAGAGGCTGCCGTGGAGAAGCGCCTTGCTGCCGTAGAAAAGCAGCATGGCTATGCGCACCCGAAGAAGGCGGATTTTGACAAAACCTGGAACGGCTCGCAGGAGATTGCCTCCACGCCCTATTTGCAGGCGGCACTTATGGTACAGGACAACAACACCGGCGGCATTCTCACCCTCGTGGGCGGGCGCGACTACCGCCACAGCAAGTACAACCGCGCCACCCAGGGCGAGCGGCAGATCGGCTCAACGGTGAAACCCTTCGTGTATGCTGCCGGCATCGCGTCGGGTTTCATGCCTGGAACCCTGATCAACGATGCGCCCATCCAGCCAGGTGAGATTGATGGTGCTGATCCCGGCTGGAGTCCGCAGAACTCGGATGGCAAATTCCTCGGTCCCACCACGCTGACGGACGGCATCGTGAAAAGCCGCAATACGATGACCCTGCGCCTCGGCAATTTTGCGGGGATCGATCGTGTGATCGGCTTGCTCACCAATGCTGGCTTTAGCAAGCCAGCCGAACGCACGCCGCAGATTTTCATCGGCAACATCGGTGGGAATCCGCGCCAGCTCACCAGCGCGATCAGCATCTTCCCCAATCAAGGTGTGCGCCGCCGCCCATTCCTCATCGACCGTATTGTCGATAAAGCTGGCAAAGTCATCTACCAGACGCCTGTGCTTGAGTCCGAAGTCATCACCCCAAGTGTGGCATTCCTAATGCGCAACATCCTTGCCCAGGTGCTGGATCGTGGCACGGCGGCATCACTGCGCAGCGAATACGGCTTTAAAGAACCTGGCGGTGGCAAGACCGGCACCACCAACGATTACAAGGATGCTTGGTTCGCCGGTTACACAGACCGTATGAGCTGCGGCATCTGGGTGGGACTCGACAAACCGCAGACGATTGTCGAAGGAGGTTACGGAGGCACACTCGCGCTGCCGATCTGGGCCGACGTGATGAAAAAAGCCGTCGCTCTCGGCTATAAAACGGAGGTGCCCAAAGCCTCCCTGCCACTCTCCCGTGTGTCCTTATGCCGCGTGAGCAGCCAGCTCGCGACCGATGGCTGCGGCCAAGCCGGGATGGCCTATGAAGATGCCCTGCCTTATGATTTGGTGCCCAAAAATTTCTGTGCAGAACACCAAGGCTACACCGCCCCTCCACCGCGTCAGATGCAGCAGCCCGGCCAGGGACGCGGCTTGTTTGACCGCATCCGCAACTGGTTTCAGTAACACATCGGACCGCCTCAATAACCGAGCCAAGGACCGAGCCAGCGCTCAGCCTCTTCGAGGGTCATGCCTTTGCGCTGTGCGTAGTCTTCCACCTGATCCTTGCCCAGGACGCTGATGCCGAAGTAGTGCGACTCTGGGTGCGCGAAGTAGAGGCCGCTGACCGCGCTGCCGGGGTGCATGGCCATGCTCTCCGTGAGCTCCACGCCGGTCTTGGCAGCGGCATCGAGAAGATCGAACAGGATCGGCTTTTCGGTATGGTCTGGCTGGGCGGGGTAGCCGGGAGCGGGACGAATGCCACGATATTTCTCTTTGATGAGTTCTTCGCGGGAAAGGTCACCGGGTTTTTCATAGCCCCAGGCATACCGGGTCTGCTGGTGCAGGTATTCGGCAAAGGCTTCGGCGAGGCGGTCAGCCACCGCTTTGACAATGATGGCACTGTAGGGATCGTGAGCGGCCTCGAACTCCTTGGCGAACTCATCCGCACCGTGAATGCCGACGGCAAAGCCACCGATGTAGTCAGCACGGCCGATGCCCTTGGGCGCAACGTAGTCGCTGAGTGCGTAGTTCGGCGTGTCCTTCTTGATGACCTGCTGGCGCAGGGTGTGGAAGACCGTCTTAACTGTGGTGCGTGACTCGTCGGCATAGACTTCAATGTCATCGCCAATGCTGTTGGCGGGGAAAAAGCCCATAATGCCGCGCGGGGTGAAGCGGCTTTCAGCAATGACGCGATCAAGCAGATCATTGGCATCTTTGTAAAGCTTGAGGGCCTCCACTTCGGCTTTGCCCTTCATCTCCGCATCTTCCTGAGCGGAGGAGAATCGCTGCTCGGCAGCGATCCAGCGACCACGCAGTTCCCATGAATGGAAGAAGGGCGACCAGTCGATGAACTCGCGCAGAGTAGCGACAAGCTGCGGACCTTCAAAAACCTTGGTGCCCAGGAATGTGGGCGTCGCAATGTCCTGCGTGGCCCAATCGAACTTCACGCCTTTTTCGCGTGACTCAGCGATGCTGAGGAGCGCGCGATCCTTCTTCTTGCCATACTCCTCACGCAGCCGGGCGTGACGGGCTTCATTACTGGCCACAAAGGATTCACGCTGATCCTCGCTGAGCAGGGAGGTCGTCACAGGCACGCTGCGGGAGGCGTCCAGCACATGCACAATGCTGCCGCTGTATTTCGGGGCGATCTTGATGGCCGTGTGCGCGGGGCTGGTGGTGGCACCGCCGATGAGCAGCGGCTGCTTGAAGCCACGACGCTCCATCTCACTGGCCACGTGCGCCATTTCATCCAAGGAAGGCGTGATCAGGCCGCTGAGGCCGATCACATCGGCACCGATTTCGAGAGCCTTGGCCAAAATTTTGTCGCAGGGCACCATGACGCCCATGTCGGTGACTTCGAAGCCATTGCAGGCCAGAACGATGCCCACGATATTTTTGCCGATGTCATGCACGTCACCTTTGACGGTGGCGAGAACGATCTTGCCACCGCCTTGCTTGGCGGCTTCGGCAGGGATGAGATCGAGGGCGGTTAGGCCTTTTTCGACTCCGTCTGGTATGGCGCTGATTCCTCGTGGACCAGACTGGACTGACGTCCCGCATGTCTCAGCAACTCCATCGTGTCCTCGTCGATTTGATCCAGCAACTTCGCTGTCTCGGCATCCAACTTGGGCGAGAAATTGCGCCAGGAGCCGGTCAGCGCAGGAGGTGTCGTTGCAGAGTTCATTGGATTCTTGTTTGAGGGTTAGTTCGCCGATTTCGAGGAGTTCATCAACGGATTTATGCATGTGCGAAGCCAGCCATTCGAGACTTTCCTTGCAGGGATTTCCGTGGCTGGCGTTGTTCAGGACCAGTATCTTGAATCCTTCACGTCCGCCAAATTCTTCTACCAGTCGAAGTGTGGTGATCGGGGCCTGATAGTGTCCATTGGCAGCACGAGCGAGGGGAACGATGCGCCCTGTGCCGGAAATGGCCCGCTTGAGCATGTTGCGCACAGCCAGAGGCCAAGGCGCATGGATGTAACGAACTTCCACGACGCAGCCGCAGTCGAATGCGCGCTTGAAATGCTCACGGCTCCGCTGGTGATTTTGCAAAGTGCCATCCATGACAAGGATGACGCGTTCATGCTGAGGCAGCCCTTCCGTAGCGGTTGTTTTGCCACTGCCCTGCCCACCGGCGTTGAACAGCACCACATCCCCTGGATGCGCTGCTTTCAGTATGCGTTCATACATCCAGTCCACAAATGCCCCAGCAGGCTCCAGTGTGGCCACGCTCCATTTCTGGCGGCTTTCTCGAGTGGCGGCGTAATCAGGGCTGAGTTCCTGGACGTTGTTGCGATCCAGGACGTTGGCAAAGCGCTTTTGGTATTCTGTGGCGGCGGCTTCAAGATCAGCGCCGAGTTCCGCTGCGAACTTCACCTCAATGCGGCGCTCCTCCAAGCTAAGACCGGGAAAGGGGGTGTAGGTGAAGCCTTCGACGGCAGTCACATCACCGCCGGTGTTCAAGGCGATGAGAGTTTTTTCTGCGATCTCGATCAGCAGCACGCGCTCACGGGCTTTGCGCGCCTTTTCAGCTTCCATGAAGGGCTGCAGATAGGCCACGCTCTGTTTCATGACGCGGGCGCTTTTGACGACCTGCGGGAGGAACATTTTGCCAGCACCGAAGAGGTCTCCCACGACACTCATGCCATCCATCAGGGGGCCTTCAATGACGGAGAGGGGCTTGCCGAGTTGAGCCAGAGCATCGGCTGTGTCTTCGTTGATGAAGTCGGTGATGCCGCGCAGCAGCGCGTGCTCCAGACGCTTTTTCACCGGCCCCTCACGCCAGCTCATGTCGATCTCGACCTTCTTGGTCGTGCCGGCCTGTCCTTTGAACTGCTCGGCGAAATCGACGAGAATCTCCGTGGCATCCGAACGGCGGTTGAGGATGACGTCCTCCACCTTTTCGAGCATGTCCTTCGGGATCTCTTCGTAAACTTCGAGCATGCCGGCATTCACGATGCCCATGTCCATGCCCGCCTTGATGGCATAGTAGAGGAAGACACTGTGCATGGCCTCACGCACCTTGTTGTTGCCACGGAAGCTGAAGCTGACGTTGCTGACGCCGCCACTGACCTTGGCGTAGGGGAGGTTCTCCTTGATCCAGCGTGTGGCGTTGATGAAGTCGAGCGCGTAGTTGTTGTGCTCCTCCAGGCCGGTGGCCACGGTGAGGATGTTGGGGTCGAAAATGATGTCCTCTGGCGGGAACTCGATCTCATCGACAAGGATGCGGTAGGCGCGCTCGCAGATGCGGATCTTGTCCTCATACGTAGCGGCCTGGCCCTGCTCATCGAAGGCCATGACCACCGTGGCGGCACCATACTGTTTGATCTTGCGGGCGTATTCCTTGAATTTGTCTTCGCCTTCCTTGAGCGAGATGGAGTTCACGATGCCCTTGCCTTGCAGGCATTTGAGGCCGGCCTCGATGATCTCCCACTTGGAGGAATCCACCATGATGGGCACCTTGTTCACCTCCGGCTCGGTCTGGAGCAGGATGAGGAATTTGGTCATCGTGGGCACGCCGTCGATGAGACCTTCGTCCATGCAAACGTCGATCACATTGGCACCGCTCTCCACCTGCTGACGGGCCACTGCCACGGCCTCTTCCAGCTTGTTCTCCTTGATGAGCTTGGCGAATTTGGGGGAACCGGCCACGTTCGTGCGCTCGCCGATCATGAGATACGGAGGACGCTCTTCCGGTGTTGTGCCCTTGAGCACAAAAGGCTGCGAGCCGCTGAGGCGCATCGCATGCGAGTCCGCAGGAACCTGACGCGGCGGGATGTTCTCCACGGCCTTGGCAATCGCGGCGATGTGTTCTGGCGTGTTACCACAGCAGCCGCCCATGATGTTCACGAAACCACTGCCGCCGAAGTCCTTGGCAAACTCCGCCATGTCCGGTGGGAGCAGATCAAAGCCCGTCGGTGCCAGCGGGTTGGGCATGCCAGCGTTCGGGTAGGCGGAGACAAAACAATCAGCCTTCGAGGAAAGCTCCTCCAGGAAGGGACGCATCTTGTCTGGCCCCAGGGAGCAGTTCAGACCGATGGACAGCGGCTTCACGTGCCGCATGGCATTGAGGTAGGCCTCAGTGACCTGCCCCGAGATCATGGTCTCTCCACCAGGGCCCACCGCAGCACTGATCTGCACGGGTAACTCCACCTGATCTTCTGCAAAGACCTCACGGATCGCCACGAGGGCGGTCTTGGCGTTGAGGGAGTCAAAGATCGTCTCAACCATTAGGGTGTCCACCCCACCGGCGATGAGAGCACGGACCTGCAGCTTGTATGCCTCCTTCACCTGATCAAAGGTGACATAGCGGAAGCTCAGGTCGGACAGGTCCGGGAACTGCGAGAGCGAGACGGTGAGCGGCCCGATGGCCCCTGCCACGTAACGTTTCCGCCCGGTCTTTTCGCCCACGAGATCGGCCCATTTGCGGCACTGCTTGGCGGACTCGAAATTGATCTCCCATGCGAGGTCGTTGAGGAACTTGTCCTCCAGCACGGTCTGGAAGAATTCGGGATCTTTGCGCCGACCAGCCGGCACTTCCGTGAAAAACTCTGCCTGGGCGATGCTGGTGCCGCTGAAGGTGTTCGTCTCGATGATGTCCGCCCCGGCCTCCAGGAAACGGCGATGGATGTCCTCAATGATGTCTGGACGGGTGATGGAAAGGATGTCGCCGTTATTGAGCAGATCCTTCTCGTTGGTCAGGAAGCGGGTGCCGCGCGCGTCAGCCTCTTTCAGCCCGTAACCGCGAATGGTCGTCCCCATGGCCCCATCGATGACCAGAATTCTCTGGCGCATGGCGGCTTCGAGTTCAGAGCGGACATTAGGGCGTGCAGGCATGGTGGAAATTAGCGTTCTAGCTGGGCAGGTCAACAATCATATCAACGCATCATGATTTGAGCATGTGACTTTTATTTCTAATTTACAAGAGGACCATCCGTTATATCGGCACCCATGCCATCCAAACCGAAAGCCCCACCCCCTATTGAATCCAGCCCTGAGGCGATCAATGAGAATCTGGGAAAGCGGGTGAAAAAACTACGCGGGGACCGTGGCTGGTCGCTGGAGGAACTCGCCACGGCGAGCGGGGTGAGCCGCTCCATGCTCAGCGAAATCGAGCGCGAGAAAGCCAACCCGACCCTGACCGTCACCTTCCGCATCGCCCGGGCCTTTGGTCTGACCTTGCAGGAGCTGATCGAGAGCGCGGAGGCCAGCGCTTCGAAAATCCAGGTCATCCGGGCCAATGACCGCGCTCAGGTCTATCGCAGTGACAAGCAGTGCGAAATTCGCACGCTTTCGCCCATCAACCTCGAAAAGGACGTGGAGTTTTACGAACTGACTCTCCGCTCCGGCGGCACCCTGCGCAGCCAGCCGCACTTTGAAGGCACGCGCGAGTTCCTAACCGTCGAGGAAGGCAGCGTGCGCATCGAATCCGACCAAAACAGCGAGGAACTGGCCAAAGGCGACTCCGGCACCTACCGCGCCGATGTGCCGCACGCCATCGTCAACACCGGCAAAGGGGACGCGCTGGTGTTCCTGGTCGTGATCTATCGCTAGAGCATCCAATTTCCAACCCAACCATGAAATCAGCCACCACACTCGTCCTCCTCGCCTTCATCGGGGTTTTGCATGCGCAGATGCCGCCTGCGCTCGTGAATGCCGAACGCGCCAAAATCCTGGAGGGCGTCAAATCGGTGCCGAAGGCAGGTGCGCCGGGTCCGATAGGCATCTGGGGAAACGTGGCGTTTCCGATTCTCTCCGCGCCCGACAAGGATGGAGTCGAAATCGCGCTCGCAGCGGCGGCGGGTTATGGGAAAGGGCGCGTCATTCTCTTTGGTCACAATAGCTACCTCGCCGGGGGTGAGGGCGGAGATCATGCGAAACTCATGGAGAACTGTGTGAAATGGGCGGGAAACAAAGGAAAGCCACGCGTGGGTCTCAAGGGCGTGAATGCGGTCAATTTGTACAAGCAGCACGGCTTCAATGTGGAGACCTTTGACAAGATCGAGAAGAAAAGTCTGAACGACTACGATGTCGTCATCGTGAACATGCAGGGCATCATCAGCGCCGAAGAAGGCGCGGCGGTGGCGGAGTATGTCAAAAGCGGCGGCGGTTTCATTGGCGGCATGACGGGCTGGGCCTTCAGCCAGACCAGCGGCGGCAAAGACTTGGCGGTGTCACACGGCCTCAATCAGGCGCTGATGCCCGCAGGAGTCGCAATCACGGACATGAGCGCGTTTGACCAACTGCGCAGCTTTGAAGCACGCGTGGAACTGCCACAAATGATGAACGCCTCGGAAGCCGTCGGCGCGATCAAAAAACAACGCGACGGTGGCCCCGCATTGACGGCTGAACAAATGAAACAGGGTACAAACGCAATCCAGATCGCCATGGCCGCACAACCGCCGGACCGCAGCAATTTGAAAGCCGCCGTGCTAGCAGCTCTGGGTAATGCAGGTGCCGATGCCGCAGTGCCTACCCCCCAGGCACCGCTCACCGCCGACAAAAACGCCGCCCAGCGTTTGCGCCTCGGCATGGAAACGCGGGTGCTGCGGCTCGCCGCTGGCGAAGGCGTGGCCGCTCATCCTGCGCATGAGGCCTTCCCTGGCAAAGTGCCTGCGGATGCGCCGCGTATTACAGGTGAGATCAAAGTGATACCCAGTATCCCTGGCTGGACCAGTACCGGCCTTTATGCAGCAGCAGGCGATACAATAGCGGTCAAGCTGCCGGAAAAACTTGCCGACAAAGGCTACGCCGTTCGCATCGGCTGCCACAGCGACACGCTGTACCATCTCGATAAATGGGAGCGCGCGCCGGACATCACCCGCAGCGTCCCTTTGGCTACTGCCGAGACGAAGACCGCCAGCGCCTTCGGAGGGTTCATCTACATTGAGGTTCCCGGCCGAGCCAAGGACGATGAGCCTTTCACCGCATTCATTCAAAACGGTGTGTCAGCGCCGCTATTTGTCCTCGGCCAGGATGACGATGCCAAATGGAGCGAGCTCAAAAAGCGCCCTGCGCCGTGGGCCGAACTCGCCTGCGATAAGCTGATCCTGAGCTGCCCGACCGAGGTCGCGCGCAGCATCAACAATCCCACCCAGCTCATGGAGTTCTGGAAAAAAGTCGTCGAAGCCCAGGACGACATCACCAATCAAACCGCCGAGCGCAAACGACCCGAGCGCATCGTGGCCGATGTACAGATCAGCGCCGGTTACATGCACAGCGGTTATCCGATCATGATTCCGACCAGCGCCGCACCAGAGATGACGACCTTTGGCAAACTGAAGTTCCCCGGCTGGGGATTCTACCACGAAATCGGCCACAATCATCAGCGCGGCGATTTCACCTTCGACGGCACTGGCGAGGTCACCAACAACGTCATCGGCATGTACTGCTATGAAGCCGTCTTGAAGAAGGACTGGCTGATCGGCCACACCGCCATCAGCGATGAAGCGCGCAAGGAAAACGTGAAGAAGATCAAAAAGTCAGACACCAAGTGGCAGATGTGGAAAAGCGAACCCTTCACCGCATTGACCACCTACATCCAGCTCATCCAGGAGTTCGGCTGGGAAAGCTGGCGCAAATACCTCTACAGTTTCGATGACGCCACATTCGGCCCTGCTCCGAAAGGCGATGACGAGCGCCGCGATCAGTTCCTGGTGCGCTACTCCAAGATCACCAATAAGAACCTCGGGCCGTTCTTTGATGCCTGGGGCATTCCGGTCAGCTCAACCGCGAAGGCGGAAGTGAGCAAGCTGGGGCCATGGATGCCGAAGGGAATGTGAAGGGGGAATGACGAATGCCGAATTCAAAATGTTGAATGATCTCAATCACTTCGCCAGCGACGCACACACAATCTCCTCATCATTCCGCATGAAGACGCACTGATTCGCAAATGCCGGATGTGACCAGACGACGGCGCGGCGTGGATCGGTGGTGGTAGGTTTCAGCAGCTTGGTGCGGCTGATCTCTTCGTAACCTTTGGGGGTAAGGTTAGCGAGAATGAGATCACCCAGTTCATTGGCGAGGAAAAAGCGGTTTTCATGTTTGATGATGAAAGCGTTGGCCCAGCGGACGGGCGGGCCGCCGGTGGTGGCGGCGAAGGTTTCCCAGAGGCGCTCGCCGGTGTCGAGCTTCAGGCAGCGGAGCTGACCGTAGCTGCACACGCCGTAGATGTGGCCATTCTCGATGAAGGGTGTGCTGATGAGACTGTGGAGCGTGTCAGTGTTTTTTTCGCTGAAGCTTTTGCCTTCCCATTGCAGCGTGGCCGCTGGTTTGGAGGCATCCAGCTTGAAACATTTTGAGCTGGTGTAGAATGAGCTGAGCAGGAGCAGATCGCCTGAAAGCCGTGGCGTGGCGACGGTGAGGCCGGAGCGCACTTCCCAGGGATAAGACCAGAACACTTTGCCCGTGGCGGGATCGAGCGAGTTCACGGCCTGCGGATGCCAGAGAATGAGTTGCTGGGTGCCGCCGACCTCGATCATCGTCGGCGGGCAGTAGCCGGGTTCGCGTGCATCCAGCGCACGCCAGATTTCTTTACCGCTGTCTTTGTCAAACGCGACCGCCACGCTGCCCGGCCCGCCGCAGAGACAGATCAGACGCTGGCCATCGAGCAGCGGATGTCCGGCAAAGCCCCACATGGGTGTGCGTGCGCCATATTCGGTTTTGAAGTCGTGCGACCAGAGCACTTTGCCGTTTGCAGCATCAAGACAAAGAAGATTTCCCTCTGCGCCAAGCGTCCACACTTTGCCGCCGCTCACCACTGGGGTGCAGCGTGGTCCGGTGGAATAGCTCATCGTGTAAGTACACTCGTAGCGATGCTCCCAAACGAGTACGCCCGTCTGCGCATCCAGACACAGCACGCGTTCGGTGCCGGGAATGATGCCCCGTGCGAAGGCGTTGCCCGGCACGCTGCTCTTTTCGGCCACCTGACGGTCCATGAGGTACACCCGGCCGTTTGCAACCGCCGGACCGGAGTAACCACCGCCGATCTTCACGCGCCAAAGAACTTTGGGGCCGCCTGCTGGAAAGGCATCAACGATGCCGGACTCACGCCAGACACCGTCACGCTGGGGACCGAGCCACTGTGGCCAGTCGTCGGCACGAAGTATGGCAGAAAGTAGGAGCAGGATGAAAAAGGAAGAGCGCATGGACAAACAAACTCACCATCATGAATCATGTTGCAGAGGATTTAGCGTGTCGCAGGTTTGGCGCTTTATGAACCTCCCCGACTCCCAACGCCTGCACAGCCTCGTCACGGCCACGCACACGCCCTTTCATGCCGATGGCTCGCTCAATCTCAACGTGGTGGAAAAACAAACGGAGTTCCTGCTCGCCAAAGGAGTGAACACCGTTTTCATCGGTGGCAGCACCGGCGAAAGTCACTCTCTCACGTATGAAGAGCGCCACCTACTGGCCAAATGCTGGATGGCGGTCACGAAAGGCACCGCCATGCGCGTGGTGGTACATGTGGGGGCCAACTGCGTGGCCGATGCGAAAGCGCTGGCGGAGCAGGCCGAGGACCTGGGCGCATCAGCCATCGCCGCCCTGGCACCGATGTACTTCAAGCCGAAGAACGTTGAGGTCTTGGTGGAGACCATGGCCCAGATCGCCGCAGCAGCGCCGGACACTCCCTTTTACTATTATGATATTCCTTCCATGACAGGCGTGAATCTTTCGGTGCCCGATTTCCTGCAGCAGGCAGGCAAACGCATCCCGAACCTTGCCGGCGTCAAATTCACCAACCCCGACCTCATGGCCTATCAGTACTGCCTGCGTGCCGACGGCGGGGCCTGGGACGTGCCCTTCGGCTGTGATGAGCACATGCTTGGCGCTTTGGCGATGGGTGCCAAGGGAGCGGTCGGCAGCGGCTTCAATTTCGCCGCTCCAGTTTACACGCGCTTACTGGCCGCGTTTGCGCAAAACGATTTCAACGCAGCACGGCAGGAGCAGTTCCGTGGCGTGCAGATCATCAGCACCCTCGTCAGCTACGGCTACATGGGTGCGGCGAAGGCAGTGATGGCCATGCTCGGAGTTGACGTCGGCCCAGCCCGTCTGCCCAATACCACGCTCAGCCCTGCGCAAAAGGACCGGTTGCATGGCGAACTCGAAGCCATGGGCTTCTTTGAGTGGGTGAAGTGACGCGGCTCAGCGTGTCACGCGCAGCAGGGGCGTCGGCAGGTGTTCGCTGGTGATCCAGAGCGTGCGGCTATCGCTGTCGTAACAGACTGCCTCGGTCTGCCGCAGCAACTCGGGTTCGATGCGCACTGGCGCTTGTTGCAGGGCTTCGGCGAGCGACCTGTTCTTGGGCAGCAGCCACTCATAGAGGCTGCTGTAGGTGGAGACCACCATGCGTGAGCCGTCCGGTGCAAAACTGGCGGCGCTAGTCATGCAGTTGTCATGCGGACGTTTGCCAGCTCGAATCAGCTTCGGGAAGGTCAGATCGACTACTTTTTCCAGTACCATGCTCACCTTGGGCTGCAACGGCTGCGGAAACGCATAGAGCGCGCACTTGCCGTCATCACTCTTGGTCAGGATGTAGAGACGCCTAGTTTGCGGATGCACCAGCAGGCTTTCGGCATTGTGCTTGCCATCAGGATAATTCGCGCGCCAGAGCTGCGGCGCAGCGGTCTCAGCTTCCGCCACTGGCTGGCCGGGCGCATTGATTTCAGGCTCGGTAATCTGATAAACCTGAATCGTGGATCGGATCAACAGATTGTCACCGATATCGCCGATGAAGAGCGTCGGAGTCCCGTTCTCGTCTTTGCAGGAGGCGGCGTCCTCCCAGTCGAAGTTTGCAGCATCACGCACACGCACCTTGGCACGCGTTTTGCCACTGCGATCGATGGCAAAGACGCAGGGTTCGCCGCCGGAATCATTGACGGTCCAGAAAATGGAGGGATCACGGACTCCCAACGCCAGACCAGAGCTTTCTTTGATGCGTTTGTCTTCCAGGATGGCGACCTGCTGGCTTGTGCTAGGCACCGGCTGCTCCGGCCAGGCCCCTGCACTCTGCCCACGCACGGTTAAAACCGCCGCAAAGACGAGCGCAAGCTGGAGCAAGTGGGCTTTCATAATGCTAACCCAGTGGCGCGGCCAGACCTGACTGCATACGGTTGTAATGAAACTGCACACGGCCCTGAAACCACCGCCAAGTCTGACCAGGTCGGCCATGCTCCAGGAGGAAATGCGGGCAGTCCTTGTGCAGCGGACTGACGCCGACACGGGGCCAGTGATAATGCGGCACTACGTGATCGAGCGGAATGTTGTAGGCGCGCATGAGATACGCGGCGAGCCGCGCAGTGCGGTCAATGGTGAGGCCCAGGTCGTTGCCATGGTGCTCGCACATCTCGATGCCGATGCTGTAGTTGTTGCCGACTCCATCGAAATCAGCGTGCTCGCCCTGCTCACGACAGGGGAGGTGCTGGATGGCGATGTCATCCTGCACGGTGAAATGCCAGGTGAGAAAGCCGATGCGGTTCCCCCCCTTGCGCTTCGTTGCACGCAAGGCACCACGCTTCAGCGCCAGCGCGTGCTGGTAGGCGTTGCCGGTGTAGTTCTGCGTGCTGTGAATGGTGATGTAGCGCGGATTCATCGGCCGGTAGTAGCGGCGACCCACCGTACCTGAGGGGATGATGTCGAGCTTGACGTGAGTTTCAGCGAGCAACTGATCCGGCGTCACCGGTCCCAGGGCAGAATCGTGAAAGCGCGACTCCCAGCGCGCAACGCGTGATCCGTCATAAGTGGCGCAGGCCACAACAATGAAGGCAAGCGTCAATGGTAGAAGGAGTGCTACGTATTTGCGCATACGACTGTTTAAAGGCCAATGCTCAAAATTCAATGCGCATGTTCAACCATCTGCATGCAGCGCTTCATCGAACTTCTTCTCATCAAAGCCAATCTTGGTGAAAGAACCGATGGGTAGGATGCGGCAGGATTCCTGTGAATTCGGGATTGTCATCCTCCTCCATGTCATTCAACATCCGCGCTTCATGAGCACCTCGTCCATTCCCGATTCCAACGCGCCTTGGTACAAACAACTGACCGGCTACCACTGGTTTGTGCTGATTGTGGCCTCCGCTGCATGGTTCTTTGACTGCCTCGACCAGCGGCTATTTTCCCTCGCGCGTGTGCCAGCCCTGGTGGAACTGATGAAGCTGCCGCCGACGAACCCCGATTTGCAGGCCTTTGGCAAAGTGGTCACCGCCTGTTTCCTCATTGGCTGGGGAGTTGGCGGCCTGATCTTCGGCGCGCTGGGAGACAAATATGGCCGCGCCCGCATGCTGACGCTGACGATCCTGATCTACTCCGCTTTTACCGGCCTGAGCTATTTCAGCCGCACGCAGCTCGACTTCACGATTTTTCGTTTCCTCACCGGCGTAGGTGTGGGCGGTGTGTTTGGCCTTGCCGTGGCCTTGATCGCCGAAACCGTTCCCAATGGCGCACGCACCCAGTGCCTGGGCCTGCTCCAGATTCTGTCCACCATCGGCAACATTACCGCAGGCTTTGCGAAAATCGGCATTGATACCTTGGAAGCAAACCACACCATCGTCGCCGGGTCGGGCTGGCGCTGGATGTTTCTGATTGGCGCGGCACCTGCATTGATGATCATCTTCACCCGCGGCTACCTCAAAGAACCCGCCTCATGGCAGCACCTCAAGGACACCAACCAACTTCCAAAAGGCAGTATTTTCGCGCCGTATGCCAGCCTGCTTGCCAGCGCGCGCTGGCGCAAAAATCTCCTTGTGGGAGCAGTCATCGCCAGTACCGGCGTGATCGGCCTGTGGGCCATCGGCGAGTATGCCGTCGATTTGCAGAAGGTGGTGTTCAAACAGTACTTTGAAAAGGCGGGAGTGGCTTCTGACAAAATCGCCGCCGAGGTGAACAACGCGATCTCTGTGGCCTACCTCTTCAACATGCTCGGTGCCGCCGTGGGCATGACGTTGTTCACCAATGTGGCCAAGCTGGGCCGTCGTCTGGCCTTCTTCCTCGGTTTCAGCGCTGCGCTCGTTGCTACCTTCCTGGTTTACTGGAAGATGAGCGACCCCATCTCCGCGCGCTGGATGATGTTCCTCATGGGAATGGCACAACTGAGCGTGTTCGCTGGCTTCGCTATTTATCTGCCCGAGCTGTTCCCGAGCAAGCTGCGCAGTACTGGGACGAGCTTTTGCTACAATCTGGGCCGCTTCGCCGCTGCCGGTGGCAGCTTCTTTTCCGCGACTCTCACGGCTGGCATCTATGGCAAATACGCCGCCCAGGATCCAGCGCTGCCGCTTCGCTATGCGGCGATGACTATGTGCGCCATCTTCCTCCTGGGCATCTTCATTCTGCCGTTCGCACCTGAAACCAAAGGCAAGCCGCTGCCGGAAGACGACTGAAATGACCGCCGCTGAACTCAAAACCGCCACCCAGGCCGCAGCGGAAGAGGTGTCTCCCGAAGCGCTCGCCCTCTGGCACGCCAAGCAGGGAAACTGGGATGCCGCGCACAACATCGCGCAGGACATCCCCACGAAGATGGGTTCATGGATTCATGCACTGCTCCATGTGATCGAAGGTGATCAATGGAACGCGGACTACTGGTTCGCGAAAGCCGGAAAGCCTTCGCGCGGACCGAAGGAGATCGACAAACTTTGGGACGAAATCGCTGGTGTTGTGCTATCTTGACGGCTCAAACATTGAACACCGACCCCACCAAACCCCAGCAGCGCTTCGAGGATTTGCGCGGCATCTTGCGTTATGTGCCGCAATTCCGGCAGCGCGTCTTTGTGATCGCCTTTGATGGCGCGCTGATGAAGCAGCCGGGCTTCGCCAGCCTACTGCAGGACGTAGCCGTGCTGCAGTCGCTCAATATTGAGGTTATCCTCGTGTTTGGCGCGCGTGCGCAGGTGCAGGCGCTGGCAGAGAAGCGGGGCATCACCCTTTACAATGACGATGGCATGGGCCGGACCGATGCCGCAGGCATTGAGATCGCTGCGGACGCCATCATGCGGCAGTGCAGCGATTTGATGGCCGACCTGACCGCGCTGGAGATGCCAGTAGCTATCTCCAATGCGCTCGCGGTGCATCCCGCAGGTGTGATCGACGGCATCGACCTCGAATTCACTGGCCGTATTGAACGTGTGGATGAAGAATCCCTCCGAGCGCTCCTCAAGGCCGACATCATCCCTATCCTGCCGCCGCTCGGTTATGACGGCAAAGGTGCCACGCTGCGGTTGAATTCCGATGCCGTGGCGGTGGAGGTCGCCATCGCCCTGCAAGCGGCGAAAGTCATCTTCGTGGCCGAATCCGGCATCACAGACGCTGACGGCACCCGTGTGGAGCAAATTTCCGTCGCAGAAGCAAAGGAGATGCACAAGCGTAAGGACTCGAAGCATGACGTGAGCATGCTCTCCAAGCTGCGCTATGCCGCACTGGCCTGCCAGGAAGGAGTGCCACGGGTTCACATCGTTGATGGCACGCAGGATGAAGCTCTGCTGGCTGAATTGTTCTCCAATGAAGGTGTTGGTACAATGATCCATGCCGATGACTACCAGCAGATCCGCAAAGCCCGCACCTCCGACGTTCCCGCCCTGCTGTCCATGATGCAGCAGAGCGTGGACGATGCCGCCTTGGTGCCGCGCTCGCGCGATCAGATTCAATCCAGGATCAAAGACTTCTTCGTCCTCGAACTTGATGGCAATCCCATCGGTTCCGTCGCCGTGCATACTTATGAGGAGGACGGCAAAAAAATCGCCGAGCTGGCCTGTTTGTTTGTGCGGCGCTCGCATAAAAACAAGAACCACGGGCGCAAGCTGGTGGCCTTCGCTGAAGAGCAGGCGCGGCAGCGGAACTGCGATGTTCTCTTTGCGCTCAGCACCCAGGCGTTTCGCTTCTTCGAAGAAAAAATGGGCTACACCGTGGCCGGGGCTGACGCGCTGCCGCTTAGCCGCCGCGATAAGTACGATAAAAGCGGGCGGAACTCGAAGGTGCTCGTCAAAACGCTGAAATAGCTCTGCCGTGCTATTTCACGCGCGTCGCCTTGGAGTAAGCCAGCGCGTTTTCAGCGATAACGATCGCCTTATCCTGTAGCTTTTCGCCGATGTAACGCTGCTGAAAATTCACGCGGCATTTGCGGCCATCCTTGGTGAACTCCACCCAGAACTCGGTCGATTTGATACGATCTGATGCGCTTGAGGCATCGGTCCAGGCATAGCTGAAAGACTTGCTGCCCAGCACTTCGTGCGCGCCCTTTGTGTTGAGCGTTACTGAATAGCCCAATCCCTGCCATCCCAGCCAGGTGGCAACCACACCCGCCAAACACAACGCTGTTCCCAAGGCGACGGACGGCACGATGGCCTTGAGGCGGCCAAAGAACCCGCCATTGCCAAATTCGAGCGCGAAGAATTTCACCCGTGCATACATGACCTTTACCAGGGCGAAAGCAGCAATGACCAGCAGCAGGCCGCCACCCAGCAGGAGATAGGTGTACACGTCTCCGATCATTAGCGTGACCCCAGTGCCCGCGTCACGCCCTTTGGTCAGGTAGGGGGAAATATCCAGCCAGCCGCCAAGGCCGGAAGAAAAAGGAGACGAATTCATGCGATTTTATTTGTGTGATTAAACCCAATCCTCACCATTAACGTCAAGCCTTGCTTCCGTTACTTGTTTGTTGCCGGATGAAATCCTGCACCGTCGCCACGTCTGCCGCCATCGGCCAGGTTTTCAGCGGCTTGCTTTTCAGCGCTTCCAGCGTCGGATGCGTTGGTTCGCTGCCGGTGGCCTGCTGCACGACTTCGGGGAATTTCGCGGGACTTGCGGTGGCCAGCACGACGCTGACGCGGCCCTGTGCCATGTCCGTGAAAGCGCAGGCCGTGTGCGGATCCAGCACATACTGCCAGTCCTGCCACATCTGGGCAATGACGCGGACGATTTGCCCATCATCCATCCGGGAGGAGCGCAGTGAGGTCTGGGGCAGCTCAATCTTGAACGGAGCGCCCGCTTTGATCTGCGCCATCACCTCGCACACGCGCCCGGCGTTTTGATCCAGAATGTAATAGAGGAAGCGCTCGAAGTTCGACGCCGCCTGGATGTCCATGCTCGGTGCATGGCTGGGATGCACCTCGCTCTGGCTGTATTCGCCACTGGTAAAGAAGCGGTGCAGGATGTCGTTTTGATTGGTCGCCACGCGGAAACCACCTGCGGGCATGCCCATCTGCTGCGCCATCCATCCGGCCAGCACGTTGCCGAAATTGCCGGTGGGCACGACGTATTCCGCCGTGGCACGAGCTTCCTCCGGCAATTTCAAGCAGGCCCAGATGTAGTACACGCACTGTGCCAACACGCGTGCGATGTTGATGGAATTCACGGCGGAGAGATTCACCGAATTCGCAAAAGCGGTGTCGCCAAAGGTGTCCTTTACCACACGCTGGGCGTCGTCAAATGTGCCGGGCACAGGAATGGCGAAGACGTTTTCCGCACCCGTACAAGCCATTTGGCGCTCCTGCAGCGGTGCCACACGACCGTTTGGGTAGAGAATGAAAATCGTGATACCGTCGCGGCCCAGGCAGCCGTGGATCGCCGCCGATCCGGTGTCCCCCGAAGTCGCACCTAGCACGGACAGGCGTTTGCCGGTTTTATCGACTTGGCGTTTGTACAGCAGGCCCAGCAGTTGCAGCGCGAAGTCCTTGAAGGCCAGCGTCGGACCATGGAACAGCTCCAGCACATAGGTCTTGTCCGTGATTTTTTTCAGCGGAGCCACATCCGGTGAATCAAAACGCCGATATGCCTCCGCTGTAAGCTGGTGCCACTCCGCATTGCCGATCTCCGGCGCAAACAACGTGAAGAATTCCGCCGCGAGCTGCGGATAAGTCAGCTTCGACCACGCGGGCAGCTTGTCGGCGATGCTCGGCAACTTCTCTGGCAGAAACAACCCGCCATCCGGTGCCAGCCCGGCTTCAACGGCTTCAGAAAACGTGTGCGGCGGCGTCTGGCCGCGGGTAGAAAGGTAATGCATGCGATTCAAAGAGAGCATGCATTCATGCGTGGGATTTGGGGAGACTCAACGAGTCTCTTGCGGGCATCTTGTGACGGATGCAGCCGCCCCCCCTCACGCCCGCATGGTCCGCCGTCTGCGCAGCAGTGCGAAACCACAGCCCAAAGCGGCTAGCAGGGCCTTGGATGGCTCTGGTACAGCGGCGACGGTGACCGAAAAATCGTCGAAGGTCGTATTGCCTACCTGCGAGCCAAAGAAGAGCGTGGAATTGGTGCTGTTGAGGAAGGACAGGTCACTGCTCAGGCTGGCGGTGTAGGTCATGCCTGGCGTAGCGACGAATGCGCCCGAGCTGTAGTTTTGCTCGACGCCCAGAGTGATGCTGTCGCCGATCTTTTGCATCTGGACCAGGTAGGTGCCATTGCCAAGACTGGGGTCTGCCAGGGTGGCATTCACACCACTGGGTTGAATGTTGGCATCGACGAACGGGCCGAAATCGCTCGGTCCCAGGCGCAGATAGAGGCTGTTGCCCGGCTCGCCGTAAGTTCCCGCCGGCGTGCCGCTGCCAAAGCCCACAAAGCCAGTGCCGTTGCCACTGCCGCCATTGAGGTGGACCTTCACCTGCGCGGTGAAATCGACCGTGTTGTAATCGGTGGCAGTCGTGGTGACGTAAGTTCGGGTGCCTGATGAGTTTTGCGCAGTGCCGGTGATGGTGGAATTGGAACCAAACGCCCAACCGGCCTGCGCCGTCAGGTTGGAAGTAATGGAGGTAGAGTCAAAGTTCTCCGAAAAGGTGGAAGCCGCCTCCAAGGCCGTGCCGAAACTTGATAACACGGCAGTGGTCAGAACGAGCAGTTTGACAGGAAAGGAGAACATAGGGGAGAGGTTGTTGGTAACAACCGCACTCTCGCATTCTCCCGCCTGCTAACGCCAAGGCCGAGGACTTCAGTCTGGCCTAAGCGGAGCCTTAGGCCCAACTTCACTTCTTCCGCGCAATGAACACATCCACCTGCTGGCCCACGTAGAGGGGCTGATCCTTGGGACGGTCGAGCTTGTAGATGACCTGCAGGACGCGGGTGTCCACGCGTTCGGTGCTGGCACCGGTGAGGGAGACTTTGGGAATGACGTAGGGTTCGATGCGGACGAACTGCACTTTGAACTTTTTCGAGGAGTCGCTTTTGAGAGAGAAGGTGGCGTCGAGGCCGGAGGCGACTTCCATGGCGTTTTGTTCATCGACATCCGCGCGCACGTGCAGCGTGGAGATGTCGCCAAGAACGAGTGCGGGCTGCTTATTCGCGGGGGAGGCGTATTCACCGGCACGGATGTTTACCTGGAGGATGGTGCCGGATTTCGGCGCTTTGACGGTGAGGCGGTCGATGAGCAGTTCTGTCTGCTGCACGTCGGCCTTAGCGGAAGCGAGCTGCGCTTCAGCGGCCTGCATCTGTGCCTTGGCCACGAGCACGTCATTGGTGCGGTTACGCAGGTCGTCCTGGCTGATGGCGCGCTGATCGGTGATGGCTGTCATGCGGTCCAGCATGTCCTGCACCTTGGCGAGCTGGGCGCGATTAACGGCCAGATTCGCCTGCGCAATAGCGATAGCTGCCTGCTGCTTGAGCAAGGAGGCGCGCAGTTCGCGATCATCCAGGATGAGCAATGGCTCCCCCTCTTTCACGACTTGATTGACGACGACTTTGACGATCTCAACCAGGCCCGGCACCGGCACGCCGATGGCGACGTTTTCGTCTTTGGCTTCCAGAATGCCGGTGGCGGCGATGTCATCTGGAGCATTCTTCATCGGCGGCATGACCGGTGGTGGCGGCATGGCAGTCTCCTGACTGCGGATGGTCTGTAACACCCCGGCCATGGCGATCACGCCCGCGATGGCGAGCAGGAATGTGGAATAGCGGATGGTGGTGGAGACGAGATTCATGGGCGGAGCAGAGTAAATGACGAAGTCAAAATGGCGAATGACGAATGAAATTACGCTCGACGGGACGGTCCAGAAAGTATCAAATCCGCCTCATGAGCAAAGAATCTGGCATCGCTGCGCAGATCATCCGTCAGGGTGGTGAGGTGATGGTCATCGTCCTGGTGACAGCAGTTCTGCACTGGCTATGGCGAAGCGGCTGGCTGAATGCACACGCCTTCTGCCTGCTGGTGCTGGCGGTGGCCTTCGCGAAGACGGTGTTCTTTTTTGTGGAGAACCTGCAGCACATCCTGATGGCTACGCGCGACAACATGCCCTACCACCGCGTGCTGGGGCTCATGGGGGTGAACATGGCGCAGATCACCCTGTCTTTTGCGCTCGACTGCTGGTGCCTGGAAACAGCGGAACCGGCAAGTTTCAGCGCGATCAATGCCGGGTGGAGCCAGGGCGAGCAGTTGTTTGAGTTTTTCTTCTTCAGCGTGCTGAATTTCTCCTTTTTCGGCTTTGGCGATGTGACGCCGCAGACCGTTCCTGCCAAGCTGATCACGATGATGGAGGTGCTGCTGGCCTTTTTCACCGTGATTTTTCTGCTCTCTGACTTTGTCAGCCTCAAGGACTCGCTGCGCGTGCGGAAGCAGCACGAGGACTGATCCGTGTCTTGCGCGGGCGGGCGGGCGCTTTAGTCTGGTGGCATGGACAGACCCGCCGCTATTGCCCAGATCCGTGAAGCCTGCAAAAACATCGCCCTGCAGTTCATGAAAATTCATCCTGCCGTGCCCGGCCTGGCCGACGAGGAGACGCAAAAGGAGTGCTTCCGCAGCGTACATGAAATGACCGTACTGCTGGAGACGATCAAAAAGAAGATCGGCCGCCTGGAACGCACGGACGACAGCACCCTGCTCTGACATTTGGCTTACTTGCCCGAACCCGCGCCCTCTACGACCATCCCGCCATGAAACACGCTCTTTTCTCTCTCCTCCTGCTGGCCAGTAGCTTGCAGGCCGAGGTCAAACTGCCCACCCTATTTTCCGATGGCATGGTGCTGCAGCAGGGACAACTCGTCCGCATCTGGGGCACCGCTGAAGCCGACGAAGACGTCAAAGTAACCTTCGGTGAGCAGTCGCACAGCTCGCTCACAGACTCGACTGGCAAGTGGTCGATCACGCTGAATCCGATGAATGCGAACGCCCAGCCCGCCGATTTCGTGGTGGCAGGCAAAAACACGATCACGCTAAAAAACGTCCTCGTTGGCGAAGTGTGGATCTGCTCCGGCCAGTCGAACATGCAATGGACGGTGAAGCAGGCCGGCAAGGCGCAGGAGGAAATCGCCGCCGCCAATCACCCGCAGATTCGTATGTTCAATGTGGAACGAGTCCCAAGCATGACGCCAGAGGCCGACTGCAAGGGCGCGTGGAAAGAGGCCACCAGCGCCAATGTGGGGGAATTCTCCGCTGTGGGTTATTTCTTTGGCCGCCACCTGCATCAAGTGCTGAAGGTGCCGGTCGGTTTGATCAACACCTCCTGGGGCGGCACGCGGGTGGAGGCCTGGACGAGCCGCGAAGCCCTCGAAGAGCGCCCTTGCGCCACCGAAATGCTCAGCGACTGGAAGGATGCCGTCGCCAAATGGGATGAACCCAAGGAGCTAGCCGCCTTTGAGCAGCGCAAAGCTGATTGGCAGGCACAGGTGCAGAAGATCGATGCCGAAAACGCCAAACTGCCCGCCACCGCTCCCAAAAAGACCAAGCCACAGGCTCCGCGCGCGCCGGAAGCCCCCACCAAGACGCCGCACCACCCCAGCGTGCTGTTCAACGGCATGGTGGCCCCGCTGATCCCGTATGCCGTCAAAGGTGCCATTTGGTATCAGGGCGAGTCCAACCAACGCCGCGCCTTCCAATATCAAGAACTGCTGCCAACCATGATCAATGACTGGCGCAAAAAGTGGATGGAGCCGCTCTCATTTTACATCGTGCAACTGGCAAACTTTGGCAACGGCAAGCCCGTGACCAATGAACCCGGCATCCCCGACACCTGGGCCGAACTGCAGGAAGCACAGACGCTCGACAAATGCGGCATCGCCATCATCAACGACATTGGCGAGCAAAACGACATCCATCCCAAGAACAAGCAGGAGGTCGGACGCCGTCTGGCACTGTGGGCCCTGGCCAAGGACTACGGTAAAACCGGTGCCGAATACTGCGGCCCACTCTACCTGTCCTCCGTTTTGAAGGAAGACAAGATCCGCGTTCAGTTCACCCACACCGGTGCAGGCTTGAAGACTCGGGATGGCGGTGAGCCGAAGTGCTTCCAAATCACTGGAGCTGACCAGAAATGGGTGTGGGCCAAGGCCAAAATCGAAGGCAGCGAAGTCGTCGTTTGGAGCGAAAGCGTACCAAAGCCGATCGGTGTGCGCTATGCGTGGGCCAGTTGGCCGGTGGATGCCAATCTCATCAATGCCGAGGGCCTGCCCGCCTCGTGCTTCCGCACCGATGATTTCCTGCCGTCCACGCTGGGTGTTGTGTCCCCCTTCAAAGAGACGGCCACACCGGCAAAGCCAGCCCCCGCCAAACCGTGAGAGTCTGAGACAAGCGTGCATCTTTTCCTCGCCGATCCTGATACCGCGCCGATCCTCGCAGATGAACTGCGCCGTGCCGCGCCAGAGGCCGTGCAACGTGAGATCGAAGGCCTCGGCATCGCTGCCGATGTGAAACTGGAAGGTCTGCTGCTCGCCTTTGCACGGCAGGCGCTGCCTGCTGCGGTCGAAATCCATGCTGCGTCCATCAATGCCTGGGCGGACCGCATCATCGACGCCATCGCGGGTGTGTTTCCCGATGACCAGCCGTGGCGGCTGCATCTCTGGCCGCAATATGGCGAAGGCAAAGCGGGGCTGCATCGCTGTGAGTTGATTCAAGCCAGTCTGGTGGAGCGCCTGAAAAAGCGGCGGCGGCGCCTGCTGCGCTCCCTGCTCGAATCCGATGCAGTCTTTGATGCGCAAACATCCCTGGTGCAGTGCATTCTCACCTCGCCCGAAAGCGGCTGGCTTTCCGCCGCTCTCGCGCCTGAGGTTCATGCCCGGCGCAGTTTGATTTCCAGCTTCCCGCGCGGCGAAGTGCCGCTGGCGGATGACAAAAGCGCCCCCTCCCGCGCCTTTACCAAGCTGGTGGAGTCCGAGCAGCGCTTGGGACGTCAAATCGAGCGCGGGCAGACCTGCGTGGATCTCGGCGCTTCACCGGGAAGCTGGAGCTATGTCCCCATCCAGCGCGGGGCCAGTGTCATCGCCATCGACCGCTCGGAACTGCGCGAGGATCTGATGCGCAACCCACGCCTGCACTTTGAAATCGCCGATGCTTTTAAATACAAGCCGCCACAAACCGTGGACTGGCTCGTGTGTGATGTCATCGCCGCCCCGCAGCGTAGCATCGACCTGCTGCTCGAATGGCTGCGCGAGAAGCGCATGCGCCACTTCATCGTGACCATCAAATTCAAAGGCCACGATGAGTATCCGCTGCTCGACGTGCTCAAGCGCGAGGCACCGCCGCTGTGCGCCGAATTTCACCTCACGCGCCTCTGCGCGAACAAGAACGAGGTATGCGCGTTTGGCGTGGTGTGATCGACAGTCAGACGTGGCTGAGGTTTTTACAGCAGCGCCTCATGCGCACGGCCATCCTTGGCCTCGCAGTAGAGGATGAAGGACTGGTTCACCACTGAATAGCCACCAGGAGTCGGATAGTCACCGCTGAAGTACCAGTCACCGTATTCAGCACCGAGGGCGGCGTGGAGGTCGGGGATGGTCTGGTAGATGACTTCGACGGTACCATGCCACGGCGTCTCCTCTGGACTGATCATCTGCGCGATGCGTGCAGAGATCTCTTCGTCGGTGAAGGGCGCGTAGATGGCCTTCACGGCATTGCGCATTTCTTCCTTTGGCTTCTTCATCTCGGCTTTGCAGGCCAGATAAGTCTCATGCACGATATGCGACATTCCACGCGTGCGCAGGAGTGAAATGGCGGCCTGGAAGGCGATGAACTTGCCGAGTTCGGCCATGTCGATGCCGTAGCAGTCGGGGTAGCGAATCTGCGGAGCGGTGGAGCAGACGATGATGCGCTTCGGATTGGTGCGCGCGAGGATGCGCAGCAGGCTTTTCTTCAGCGTGGTGCCACGGACAATGGAGTCGTCGATGACCACGAGGTTGTCCTTGGGTGTCACGACACCGTAGGTGATGTCGTAGCTGCCAGACACGAGGGCATCACGCCCCGTTTCCTGGGCGATGAAGGTGCGCATCTTGATGTCCTTGAGCGCGATTTTTTCGCCACGCGGCCAGTTGCGCAGCACGAGATCGTCGAGCTTGGCCTCGTCAAATTCACCGCGTTTGAGCATGTCCATCAACGCCTCTTTGACAACGACCCGGCGGCTTTTGCGCAGACCGTCGAGGAAGCCAAAGTAGGCCGTCTCAGCCGTGTTGGGGATGAAGCTGAGCACCGTGTGCTCGAAGTCGTTGTCGATGGCCTTGACGACCTGCGGCACCAACTGCTCCCCAAGAGCCTTGCGCTGGTGGTAGATGGCGGAGTCGTTGCCGCGCGAGAAATAAATGCACTCGAATGAGCAGGGCTTGAATTCACGCGGCGCGGTGAACGGCAGGATGGTCATACCACCGTCCGCTTTGATCACAGCCACATGCGCCGGAGGAATCTCATGGATGTCCTCTTCATTCACGCCAAAGACGGACATCAGGGCGACGCGTTCGGAGGCGATGGTGAAGATCTCGTCGTTCTCGTAATAGTGGCAGGGGCGAATGCCGCTGGGGTCGCGCATGGCGAAGAGATCGCCATTGCCAATGACGCCGACGATGCTGTAGCCACCATCCCAGCGTTTGGCAGACTCTTTGATCACGGCGGTCACATCCAGTTGCTCGCTGATGTGCTGCGGGATGTCTTCCCCAGGCATGCCGGAGTCCCGCAGGACGTGATAGAGCTTGGTGTGTGCCTCATCGAGCTGAAAGCCGATTTCTTCGAGCACACTCTGCGTGTCTGTGCCGAAGACGGGGTGCTGCCCGCGCTTCATCATCACTTCGTTGAGTTCGCGGGTGTTGGTGAGGTTGAAGTTCCCCATCACCATCAGGGTGCGCGTGGGCCAGGTGGTGCGGCGCATGTAGGGATGTAGTGCGCCTTTGCCGAAGTCACCGCTGGTGCCGTAGCGCAGGTGGCCGATGTAAATCTCCCCAGCCATCTCGAACTCGCGCTTGATGGCTTCGGGATCATCCTCAAACGACACAAATTCCTTCCCCTCCTGATCGCGCTCGTCCTTGCGCTGCTTGTCGATGCGGCGGGCGATGCGCTTGAACTCTTTGCGTTCATCCTCAAAGACTTGCCCAATGCGTTCCACACTCTCGGTGCTGCGCATGCGGAACATGTAGGGGAGGCCGGGAGGCATGCCCAGCTTGCTACAGCCGATGCCCATACCGTCTTGGCCGCGGTTGCGCTGCTTGGTCATAATGGCCTGCAGGGCGTCAAAGCCGTAGAGGGCGTTGCCGTATTTTTGATAGAAGTATCCTAGCGGCTTTTTCAGCCGCACCACTGCTATGCCGCACTCGTGACTGATTGGGTCGCTCATCGTAAAGGAGCACCCATCTTTGGCATGCAGCGGGAGGAGTGCAAGACGTGGAAAAAGTTTCTCATGGGGGTAGCCCCTGCTCTCCGCCAAGCGTAACCCCTGGCCTGCGCCTGAAGTTGGCCCGTGGAACATTCTCCAGCCCGGCTTTCTGGTCAGAACAGCAAAAACAGCCTGCCCCTGGAGGATCTTGCACCGCCCGGTGCAACCCATTCATGCCACATGCATCCAAAAAATGTGTTTCGAGCAAAACCAGCGTCCTTGCTGTCAGCATGGCATGGTCCATGCAACTGATGCCAACATACCAATGAAGACGCTCCCCAATTCACGTTTCTGGCTGCCAGCCTTGACGCTAATGGCTTTTTTGGCCAACAGCCCAATCTACCCGGCCATTCAGGATAGCGGGACTCCTCTGCCAATCCCTGCGACTCCGGAAATCCCGCCGCAGGAACTGCCTGAAGAGCAGATGCCCGGAATCGTCCTGCGCAAACTCGCCTTTGACCGTGAGTTCGACTCTCCCGTCACGCTCGCCTCGCTGCCGGATGCAGGCGGCGAGCAGGTGATCGCTATGCAGCGCGGTGAATTCTGCGCCCTGCGGCTCGATGGCAGCGGCATGTGGCGGCCCTTTCTCGATTTCCGTGCCAAGCTGAAAGGTCTCGTGCTCTTTGAGGAAGGGGTACATGGCATCGCATTCCATCCCCGCTTCGCCGAAAATCGGCTGTTTTACCTGAGTTACTCACAAAACGAACCCCGGCGCACGGTGATCAGCGAGATGCGTGCCTCCACGGATTCCACTCCCGATGCCCTCCCGGAAACTGAGCGTATTCTCCTGGAAATCCCGCAGCCGCTAGCTGACCACTGGGGTGGCCACCTGGCCTTCGGGCCGGATGGCTGCCTCTACATCGCGCTCGGAGATGGCGGCCTGCGCAATGACCCTTATCGTTTGGCGCAGAATCCCTGGGTTCTGCATGGCAAAATCCTCCGCATCGACGTGAACAACCGCAGCGGTACCCTGCCCTATGCGATCCCCGCAGACAATCCCTTCGCCAAAGTTCAAACTGTGCGCCAAGAGATTTTCGCCCTTGGTTTTCGTAATCCCTGGGGGCTGTCCTTTGACGCGCGTTCCGGCCAACTCTGGTGCGCCGACGTCGGGCAAGACTTGTGGGAGGAGATCAACCGAGTCGAGAGCGGGGCCAACTACGGCTGGAGCGAGCGTGATGGCCCGGCAAAAAGCGCCTTTCATGCGCACAGCTATCTACCTGACACCACCACCACCGATACTGTGCATGCCTACACCCGCATGCGCGGTGAAGGCATCTGCATCGTCGGTGGCTTGCTCTATCGCGGTCAAAAACTCCCACGACTCAACGGTGCGTTTGTATTCGCCGACTGGGGCTACGGCACCGTCTGGGCGCTGGGGATCGATCCTGCGAGCGGCCTGCCCACCCGCCGCAGCGTCCTGCACCGCAAGGACGCGGAGCACAAATTCAATCCCACGCTCGTCACTGCGGATGTCGATGGCGAGCCGGTGCTGCTCTCTCAAGATGGCGCGCTGTATCGCCTGGAGCAGGATGATGAATGAGCCTAGTTTCGCTGCAAGCCGGTCTTCATGGCAACGTTCCGCCGTCACCCCATTCAAACCAGCCCACGAATAGGCTCACCACGCGTCAGCACATTGAGAAGACTCGCCGGCAGGCCATCGGTGACTCGTGCCTCCCCCACATTCACCAGGGTGTGCATGATGGTGGCGACCAAATCGGGAATCGTGATCGGCTCTGAGGCGGGCTCACCGCCATTGCGGGCCGACTGCCCGATGACCTGGCCCATTTTCAAGCCGCCGCCATAGATCATGAGCGGAGCTAGGCCACCCCAATGGTCGCGCCCGCCTTTGACATTGAGCTTGGGCGAGCGGCCCATCTCGCCACAACAGACGAGCATGATTTTATCCCGCAGGCCTCGCGCCTCAATGTCTTCGATCAAGGCGGAAACGGCGTGATCAAACGGCCGCCCGACGTAGTCCATGCCCGTGCGGCACGGGGCGTTGTTGTTGTCGGCATGCATGTCCCACACAAAGCTCGTCGTGACGGTGACGAAGCCGCAGCCGCGCTCACACAACCGCCGCGCCATGAGCAGTAGCTTGCCCAGAGTGGCCGCGTTGTCGGCATAATGTTCACGATTGTTCCACTGCGTGCTGATGCGGTCTTTTGGCAGCAGCGGAGCCGTGTCATACCGGGCGATGAGGCGCGGGTCTTCCTTGCGGAGGTCAAAGGCATCCGACACACCGCGCCGGAGCACATCGAAGGCGAGCGTTTGAAATTCCGACATGCCACCGATGGACTGACTGCCGTCCATGGTTCGCTGCCATTGATCCAGTGAGGCAAGCAAGGAGCGGCGGTCATCCAGCCGGGTCTGCGACATGCTCAGGGTCATGTCCGCCTGGGCACCACTGCCTGCACCGGGCACAAAGGGCTGGTATGTCGCGCCCAATTCACCGCTGGAGGTGAAATCGCCGAATTGCTTGATCACGGGGCCTGCGGTGGCTGCCACCGCCTGCGGAAACAGCGCCACATTCGTCGGCATCGCGTTGCTTTGGCGCAGCGGTCCGGCCATGCGTGAGTACAGCGAGCCGAGATTCGCCTTCATCGTATCTTTGCCAACGATGGTCTTGATGTCATGCACCGCATCGCCTGTGACGAAGGACCGTACGATGCTGAACTTATCCGCCAGTTTGGCCAGCCGCTCAAACGTGCTGCCAAAAGTGACACCCGGAAGTTTGGTTTTAATCTCCCCCGTAACGCTGCGGATCTCCGATGGTGCGTCCATCTTCGGATCAAAAGTTTCGAACTGCGACGGCCCGCCGTGCATGAACAGGAAGATGACGGACTTGTCCTTGAGCAGCGATTTTTGAGGAGCTGCCAGTGACTTGAGCGCCATCAGATCACTCAAACCCAGCCCACCCAGCCCCAGCCCGCCGATGCGCAGGAAATCACGCCGCTGAAGGCGCGAAGAACCCAGGCTGTGATCGGAGAAGGTGAGCATGACCCTGCCAAATACGCCCATTCGGCGGCACTCCTTCCTGATTATACTTGCCACCCAGCATCGGCTTCGGGATGCTCGCGCCATCATGCGCATCCATCTTTTCATTCTTGCCCTCGCATTGCTGACCCTGGAGGCCGGTGCTGACTCCACCGAATGTCTTCATTGCGACAAGCATTTCTTGCCGCAACCGCTCAAGCTCATCCCAGGGCGCAAATATGCACGAGACCGGCGGGCGGACATTCTGCATGTGAAGCTCGATGTGACGCCGGATTTTGCCAAACGAACGGTCTCCGGCACAGCGACCCTACGCTTCAAGCCGATCTCACTGCCACTGGAGAAACTGGAACTGGACGCGGTGGATTTGAAGATCACCTCCATTACGGCAACCGGTGCCCAGGTGGCGGAGCATCAGACCACGGATGACAAACTCATCATCACCTTTGCCAAAGAGATCGCGCCTGACGCCGAGGCAACGGTCACGGTCACTTATTCCGCGCAGCCCGATCACGGCCTGTATTTCCGCACCCCGGAGATGGGATACAATGCAAGCGATACGCAGGTTTGGAGCCAGGGAGAGCCGGAGGAACATCGTTTTTGGTTCCCCAGCTACGATTACCCCAATGAGCGTTTCACCAGCGAGGTCATCTGCCATGTGCCCAAAGGCATGCAGGTCATCTCCAATGGCACGCTAAAGAGCGAACAACCTGGAGGGGATGGGCTCGTGGCGTTTCACTGGCTACAGGACAAGCCGCACGTGAACTACCTCATCGCGATGGCCGCAGGTAACTTCCACAAGCTGGAAGACAAAGCAGGCACGCTGCCACTCGCGCTGCTGGTGCCACCTTCCTACACTGCGCAGGCGGCGAACGCCTTTACCGACACGCGCAAGATCATCGAGTTCTACCAGAAGGAAATCGGCGTGCCCTTTGCCTGGGACAAATACTATCAGATCTACTGCCTCGATTTCATCGCCGGCGGCATGGAAAACACGAGCTGCACCTTTGAAGCCGCTGACATGCTGTTCAACTCCGACACCGAGCAGTTGCGCTCCCTGCATGAGCTTGATGCACACGAGACGGCCCATCAGTGGTTTGGTGATCTCGTCACCTGCCGTGACTGGTCGCACCTCTGGCTGAATGAAGGCTTCGCCACCTACTACACGGTGCTCTATGAAGAACAGAAACTCGGCATCGATGCGATGAAGTACGCGCTTTGGAAGGAAGCGCAGCAGGTATTCCAGGCAAACGACACCCGCCCCATCGTGTGGCGTGACTATGGCGACCCCATGCAGCAGTTTGACTCACGCGCCTACCCTAAAGGCGGCTGGGTGCTGCACATGCTGCGCAGCCAACTTGGCGCTGATTTGTACCGCAAGTGCATCAAGACTTATCTTGAGCGGCATCGCAACGGCATTGTCCGCACCGAGGACTTGCAAGATGTAATCGAAGAAGTCAGCGGGCTGTCGTTTGATCAATTTTTCGATCAATGGCTCTTCCATGGTGGCGTGCCGGAGTTGAAAATCGACTACTCGTGGGACGCCAGTTCTAAACAGGCGAGGATCACCGTAAGGCAGACGCAGAAGCTCAGCGAGCAGGTGCGCATCTTCCAATTGCCGCTGCCTGTTGGCTTTGCCGTAGCCGGGCAAAAAGAGCTGCTGCGTTTCAAAGCCGATGTGAGCAAAGAGGTCGAGGACTTTTACTTTACGCTGCCCTCACAGCCCGAACTGGTGCGCATCGACCCTGATTACACCGTTCTGGCCAAAATCGCTTTCACGCCTCAGGGTCCGCTGCTCGACAAGCAACTGCAATCTGATGTCATCGGCCGCCTGCTCGCCATCAGCACGCTGAACGAGAAGCAGATCGACAAGCTGGGCAAGGTCTTGCGAGAAGACGGCTTTTACGCCGTCCGCGCCGAGGCGGCGAAATCACTCGCGAAAATCGCCGAGCCATCAGCGCGTGCGGCACTGATCGCCGGCAGCAGCAATCAGCCCGATGCACGAGTGCGCCGAGCCGTCGTGCAGGCGCTAGCCGCGCTGAACACTCCTGATTCGCTGGAAACCTTGTGGCAAATGGCCCAGAAGGAGAAGAACCCCGATATTCTTGCCAGCATCATCGAAACCTGGGGTGCACGTCCTGGCGATGCCGCAGTTTCCGCCGCACTCCGCACACACCTGCGCAGCACCAGCTTCAACAGCGCGCTCCAACTCACCGCCATCAAGGCGCTGCGTGCTCAAGACGACGAATCCGCCGTTCCCGATGTGCTGGCCCGGCTGCAATCTCTCAATGATTTACGTGGTCGAGATGTAGGCACCGCCTTTGATGCGCTGGCCTTCCTCGCGCGTCGGCCCACGAATGCTCAGCGCGATGCTGTGCGCGCATTCCTCACCGCCAAACTTACCGACCCGCGCTACGCCTGGCGTGTTGCCAGCGCCAAGGCTCTTGGAATCCTGCGCGATCCCAAGGCGCTCGCCGTGCTGGAACCACTGCTCGCCATCAGCAATGACCGCATCGACCCCGTGCGCGAGGCAGCGGCCAAAGCGGTGCAAGACATCCGCGCCAGCCTGGAAAGCCCTGCCGATTTGAAGAAACTCTGGGACCGTGTACAGCAGTTGCAAAAGCAGGCCGAGGAGCAGCAGGGGGAACTCGATACCCTGAAGAAAAAGTCACAACCGTCCGCTGCACCGAAAAAAGCAGGCAAGTAATCGACCATGCGCTTCCCACGCCTACTCACCATCGCCACCCGTGTCGTCAAAGACACGCTGCTTTCACTGCCGACAGAGATTCGTCAAGAGGCAGGTGACTGCCGCATTGAGCTGACGGAGATGGATGCCTTGATCGACATTGATGAGGATCTTGATCCTGATCTGTTGGGGCTGTTTGAAGGTCTCTCCCGCAGTGATGGGCTGCCGGAAACTCCGGACGAGATGCCACGAATCCGCCTTTTCCTGGACAACCTCTGGGACGAATGCGCTGGGGATCTCGCTACCTATCGCCACGAAGTCCGCATCACCTTTCTCCACGAACTGGGCCACTACCTCGGACTGGATGAAGACGAAGTAGCGGCACTGGGGCTGGAGTGATCAAGCGCCCGAATTGTCCACGATCACAGTGGTGTCTGCGATCATGTCGTGCAAACAGCGCTGATCTTCGCGAAAAATGAAACAGGCATCAACAATGGGATAGAACGGCACCACCTGGGCAATGATGCCGTTGACAAACGAACGCAGCAGGAAGGCCTTCACGAAACCAGGTTTTTGACCGTCAGGATGCGTCACAATACGGATGCCCAGCCACTTTTTGGCGAGGGTTTGCCCCTGCGTGGAAAGCAGCACAATATTGTAGATGAGGAGAGCCAGAAAACCCAGAGCCGCGAGGACGAAACAGATCACCGAGCCAGTTGAAACCGAATCCTTTTTGTGATCAATCATGGCGATTCCGCATACCACCGGCAGACCAACCACGAACATGCCGACCAAAGCGTCCAATAGAGCTGCCCCGAGCCGACTGCCACGCGAGGCGAGTTCGAGTTTTGGCATCATCACCGGCGTGACTATGTTTGCCTTGGGTGCCGCATATGGATTGAAAGCTGGAGCAGCGGTGGCAGCGGCCGAAAAAATTGGCTGAACGACGTGAAAGCTGAACCGCGTGCTCAGGTTCTGCCATTCTGACATGCCCTCAGTCCAAAACAGATCATCGGCTGAAAAACGCCCAGTTGCGATACCCGACTGGATTTCCGGCTCGGCAAAAACGCCAAGTTGCTGATCATTGCGAGCGATGTGGTAGTCCATGGACGTTCTTTTTGGGTGAAGCAGAACCATCTGTCGAGAAGAATTATCCCATTTTCCGCCGTCCGTGCAGGGCCTGATACAGCGTGAGTTCGTCCACGTGGTCAAGCCCGCCCCCAGCAGGCATGCCCTGGGCCAAGCGGGTGATGGCGATCCCTGCGGGTCGCAGCAGATCGGCGATGTAGCTGGCGGTGGCTTCGCCTTCGACATCGGAACCGAGTGCGATGATGACTTCTTCCGTGTGCAGATCACGCACGCGATTGACTAGTGATTCCATGCGCAGGTCTTCCGGAGTCACGTTGTCCAGCGGCGAAAGCCTGCCGCCCAGCACATGGTACAAGCCTTGAAACGCACCCGAGCGCTCCATGCGCAGCACATCTGCGGCCTGCTCGACCACGCAGAGCTGCTGCTGCTGGCGACGGGGGTCGTGACAAAGCAGGCAGGCACTGTCGGTTTCAATGAAGAACCCGCAGTCATCGCATGGAACGATGCGGTCCTTGGCCTCCAGCAAGGTGTTGGAGAGTGCGGTAATCCGTTCATCGCGCATCTGCAGCAGCCAGATCATGAGACGCTCCGCGCTACGAGGTCCCAGGCCGGGCAGCGATTTGAGCTGGGCGACGAGGCGCTGGATTGCAGGTGGATAGTCAATGCGCACGGCGAAAAAACTCAGGTCGTGGCGAGTTTGCGCGAATGTTTGGGCGTCTCTTTTGCGGGCGATGCTGCCTCCTTCAAGGCCAGTTCGACGCGCTCTATGAAGTACTTCAGCGGTGCATCCTCACGGCCCTCGATGGATGCGCTGGTGAAGCTTTCCAATGCCTGCTTCAGCTCACCTTTGCGGTACTGCACCACACCCTGCCAGAAGGCATCACGGGTGCGGATGTCCGGCTCTGAAAGAGTGCCTTTCTCAGCGAGCAGTTCGTAAACCTCGCTCATCTGATTGGAACCCACGGAACTGACCATTTCCATCGGCCGCACCTCGGCGGTGTCCTTCACCAAAGCATACGTTCTCGCGCTCAGCAGCACCTTGCTGCCATACTCAGCATTCAAAACACATAGCTGGGTGGAAAAATCGATCACATCACCCACCGCACTGAAACTTTCAAAGTGACTGACGCCAAACAGCCCGCAGACCGCCGGTCCGGTGCTGAATGCTACACCGATCTGCGCTTTCTTGCCAAAGCGTTGCTCGATCTCACGAGTTAGCGTAGCCAAGTGGGTGCGCAGTACTGCGGCCACCTGAACGGCATGCAGGGCGTGGTGCTCATCTGTCAGCGGGAAACCGAAGAAGACGCGCACCTGCCGGGCATTGCAGTCATCCAGGTAGGCACCGCGCGCGATGAGAAAATCCGAAATGCTGCGCTGGAAGTGCGTGGCAAGTTCCTCGAACTGTGACGCTTCAATGCCCGTGGAGAGTTCGCCATGATTCAGCAGACGGCAGGTCAGCACGGTGATTTCACGGCGCTCCGTCATTTTCGCCGGGTTGTTTTGGTCGGCGAGTTCCTCAAACAAACGCGTGGAAAGCCGTCCGACAAAGTAGTCCCGCATGACATGACAGCGGTAGGCGTTGACCGAACCACCCACGGCAATACCGGCGATGCCAGCGAACCACAGCGCCAATGAGCCAGAGATCGGCTCGAACAAAATGCCGCTCATGGCCATGATGCAAGCAAACGTGCTCGTGAGAAAGGTGCCGCCGAGGAGGAACGCAAAACGCCGCCACTGTGAGGGCATCTCAACGCAAACCCAGGCACTGATGAAGGCCATGAGGGTATAGTAGCCATACTGGAGCCAGATGATCTGCTTCAAGCCGCCAGATGGCAAAATAAAACCGCGCGCATAGAGTACTGCAAACCAGTCTGCCGTGGCCTTGAAAAAGCCAAAATGATACAAGGCCAGCAACGGGATGCAGACAAGCACGCCAATGAACATGGCGGCGGAATGATTACGATTCATGGGCGAGTGAGTCGGGAGTGAGATCAATGATGTTAGAAACCGGCGGCTGCGGCTGATGGCGGCAGGCATTCACGACGAGTTCGCTGACATACTTATCTGGATTGGCAATCGCGTCGGAGGTGATGACGAAACTGGTCTGGCCAGTACTGCGCGTCACAAGTTTGAGGCCGAAGGGATAATCTTTGAAGAGTTTCGCACATAGTGCCTCCACATGCAGCCCTTCACGCTGCGCCCGCACGGCCAAAGCGGCCACGGCTTCGCTGTCGAAGTCGAGCATGAAGCCATGCTCGCGCTGAAAACGTTCCGCAAAGGCCATGACTTCGCCCGCATGGGCGGCACCAAGTTCTCTGCTCTGGCTGGCGGCGTCAGTGCGGCATCTGGCGAGCGTTTGTTCCGGCTCTCTGACGAGTGCGCCGTCTATCAGCAGTTCCGGCAGGCCAAGGCTGGGCATTTCAAATTTGAAATCACGCAGCACCCGCTCCCAAGCGGTAACGAGGCCGCGTGCACCGGTCTTTTCTTCTTCAGCGCGGCTGGCGATCTCGCGCAGGGCGTCGTCCTTGAAGACGGCCTTGACCCCGTAGGCGGCGAACTCACGCTCATACTGGCGGATGAGGCTGCCTTCGGAGTTCTTCATGATCTGGAACATGTCGTCAGCGCTCAGCGGATCACAGACCACACGCACGGGCAGGCGGCCAATGAATTCAGCCTCGAAGCCATAGTCAATGAAGTCCTTGGTGCGCGCTTCACGAAAAAGATACTCAGCAGAGGTGGTTTTTGTGTCCGAGGAGACAAAGCCGATGGATTTCCGATTCGTACGCTTTTCAATGAGCTTTTCCAGACCGCCAAACGCACCGCTGACAATGAAGAGGATATTGCGCGTGTTGACCACCTCGCGGCCCGTGCGGCCTTTGCGGGTGTCAAACATCATCTGCATCTGGCTGCGGATGTCGTTTGGGGCGTAGAGGGCCACTTCGGTTTCCTCCATCAATTTCAGCAGAGTGGTCTGCACCCCGCGCCCGCTCACATCGCGCCCCAGCCGTTCGGGGCCGCTGCTGAGCTTGTCGATTTCGTCCAAATAGATAATGCCATGCTCCGCGAGTTCGATGTCGCCATTCGCTTTCGCCACGAGATCACGCACTAGGTCATCCACATCCGCGCCGACGTAGCCGGTTTCGCTGAACTTTGTCGCGTCCGCCTTTACAAACGGCACGCCAATGAGATCGGCAATGTGTTTGACGAGGTAGGTCTTCCCGACCCCGGTGGGGCCAATGATGATGACATTCTGCTTGGAGAATTCGAGCCTTGTACCACCAGAGTCAGAAGCACGATCATCGCGCAGCATCTGGGCGTGGTGGTAATGGTCACACACTGCGGTGGCGAGCACTTTTTTGGCCTCGTCCTGCCGGATCACAAAACGGTCGAGATGCGCCTTGATGTCGGCTGGCCGGTAATTGAACTCAAAGACCCTGCCATGGTCGGGTTTGGTTTCTTCGACGGGCTTTTCCTCCCCGTCCGGCATGTGACGCCCGCCAGGGCCTTCAACACGGGTGAACAGCACCTGGCCGCCCAGCGTGTTTTTGATGAAATCCTCCAGTTTGCGCGTGATCTCTTCCGGACTTCCGGGCGCTTTGGTTTTTTCGGTTTCTGGGGGTTCGGGCGTGGGGTCGCTCATGGGGGTAATGATAGTGTGCGAGGCGAAGCCCGCTGACAAGCGGCACGATGCGTGCTGTGGACCGGCAAGAAATGCTCTTTTTCAGGGTTGCACGGACCCTGTGACATCCCATACTCCGCCCCCCGCATTATGTCCGCACCTGTCAAAGTCGCCGTCGTTGGAGCCAGTGGTTATTCTGGAGCTGAATTGCTGCGCCTGTTGCTGCGGCATCCGAACGTTGAACTGGTAGCAGTGACTTCGAGGTCTCTGGCGGGAAAAGCGCTCTCCAAAGAGTTTCCACGCTTCCGCAGTGTGGGTGTCGCTGATGCACTGACCTTCACCGCGCCTGACGCCGCCGCCTTGAAGGCCGCCGGAGCCGAAATCGCCTTTCTGGCCGTTCCACACGGAGTTGCTGCCGAGTATGCGAAACCGCTGCTGGAGCTCGGCCTCAAGGTGATCGACCTCAGCGCGGACTTCCGCCTGCGGAGTCCGGCGTTGTATGAGGAATTCTACGGCCACGCGCATCCTGCACCTGAACTGCTCGATGAAGCTGTGTATGCGCTGCCGGAAGTACGGGCGGAGCAGATCAAGACCGCACGGCTCATCGCCTGCCCTGGCTGCTACCCCACCAGCATTCTGCTGCCGCTCATTCCGCTGCTGAAAGCGGGACTGCTTGCAGAGTCGCCGCTAGCCGTGGCCAGCATGAGCGGGGCCAGTGGTGCTGGACGCAAGGAAAGCATTCCTCTGCTCTTCTGCGAGGTGCAGAACAGCGTGCGCAGCTACAGCGTGCCACTGCACCGGCATCTGAGTGAAATCGGCCAAGAACTTGCCCTCGCCGCAGGCCGTGAGGTGAAGCTCTCGTTTGTGCCCCACCTTATGCCGACGCATTCGGGCATCTGCACGACGACCTTCGCGCAGCTACAGCCCGGCGTGACGATTGAACAAATCAGCGCCGCACTGCATTCGGCCTACGATTCAGCACCCTTTGTGCGTTTGCTAGGGGTGAATCAATCTCCCGATACCAAAAATGTGACCGGCACCAACTTCGTGGACATTGGCTGGTCCTACGATGCCCGTGCCGGACAGCTCATTTTGATGAGCACCGAAGACAACATCGGCAAAGGTGCCTCCGGCCAGGCCGTGCAAAACATGAACCTCATCTGCGGCTTTGCGGCCACCGCAGGCCTGCTGAACATCTGATATGCCTGCCAAAGCCACTGAAGAACGCGAGTGCCGCGTGCCATTCAAAGTCATCGACGGCGGAGTCACCGCCGCGAAGGGATTCCGCGCCAGCGCCGTGACCTGCGGCATCAAGAATCCCGAAGCCACCCGCCTTGATCTCGCGCTCATCGTCTCCGACGGCCCGACCATGACGGATGCCGTCTTCACGACCAACAAAGTCCGCGCCGCCTGCGTACGCGTCTGCCAGCAGCACATCAAAAGCAGCGACATTCGCGCCATCATCGCCAACAGCGGCAACGCCAACGCCTGCACCGGCGTGCAAGGCATTCAGGATGCCAAGGCCATGACCATGGCCGTCGCTGAAGAACTCGGCGTGAAAATGCGCCAAGTGCTCGTCTGCTCCACCGGGATCATCGGTATGCCGATGCCCATTGAGCGTGTCATTGTCAAAGTGCCGGATGCCGTGGCCAAACTGAAGTCTGACGGTTCCGATGACGCCATGACCGCGATCATGACGAGCGACACGCGGCCCAAGACCTTCGCGATCGATGTGCCGTGCGGCAAAGGCAGCTTCCGCATCGGCGGTATCGCCAAAGGTGCGGGCATGATCTGTCCCAACATGGCAACGATGCTCTGCTTCATCACCACCGACGTGAAAATCGGCAAGGATGAACTCCACCGCTCCATGCGCTATGCTGTAGAGAAGAGCTTCAACTGCATCACCATCGATGGCGACACCAGCACGAACGACACGGTGATCGTCATGAGCAACGGCCAGTCGGATGTGCCCACGATTAAGAAAGGCTCGCCCGAAGCGGAGCTCTTTCGCTGTGCGCTGCACAAGGTGATGCTGGAACTCGCCAAGATGATCGTCTGCGACGGCGAGCGCGTGACCAAGTTCGTCGAAATCCGCGTCCGCAATGCTCGCACGCTCGCTGACGCCCGCAAGGTGGCCGAAACCGTCGCCAAATCACTACTGGTGAAATGCTCCTTCCATGGCTGCGACCCGAACTGGGGCCGCATCATCCACGCCGTCGGTTATTCCGGCGCGCGCATTCGTGAAGAGCTCATCGACATCTATTTCGGCGGTCTGCAGGCCTGCAAAGGCGGCTTGGCCACGAAGACGCCTGTGGGTGAGATGGAGAAAGTCGTTAAAGAGCCGAAGTTCACTGTCACCATTGATCTCAATCTCGGGACCAGCGGTTACACTGTTTACACCAGCGACCTGTCCGAAGAATACGTGGATTTCAACAGCTCGGAATACTCCGCCGCCATCCATGCGAAACGCCAGAAAGGCTTCGCTTGATCGAGTCACGCCTTCACATTCATCGCGATGAATCCTCTCGACGCTCAAATCACCAAATCCGCCGTACTGCTTGAAGCCCTGCCCTACATGCAGAGCTTTCGTGGCTGCACGTTTTTGATCAAGGTCGGCGGCAGTGCGATGGAAGACCCTGTCCAGGTGGACTCCTTCCTGCGTGACGTCGTTTTCCTCGAAGCCGTGGGCATCAATCCCGTGATCGTTCACGGTGGCGGCAAGGCGATCTCGAAGGCCATGACGGAGTCCGGCCTGCAGGCGAAGTTCATCAACGGTATGCGCGTCACGGACGACGAGACCATCAAGATCGTGGAGGAGACACTCGCCCGCGTGATCAACCCGGAGATCGTGACCAAGATCAACGCTTTCGGCGGCAAAGCGGTCGGCATTCCTGGCACCGAAGTCTTCATTGGCGAAAAAATGAAGGGTGATCTCGGCTGGGTCGGTGAAGTCAACGACTGCAAGTTGGGCTTGATCCAGGCGGCGGTGGCGGGCGAGTTTGTGCCTGTGGTCTCCCCCGTCGCGCGCGAACTTTCCTCTGGAAAAACGCTCAATGTGAACGCCGATCTCGCGGCCTGCGGTCTGGCCAAGCGCCTCAAGGCCACCAAGCTCATCTTCCTCAGCGACGTGCGCGGCGTGATGCGCGATCCGAAGGACGACACCACGCTTATCCCCAGCCTCGATGAGGCCGCCATCGCCAAACTGAAAGCGGAAGGCATCATCAGCGGCGGCATGATCCCCAAAGTGGACTCATCGCTGGATTCTCTACGCGGCGGCGTTGGCAAAGTGCATCTCATCGACGGCCGCCTGCCGCATGCGCTCATCCTCGAAATCTTCACCGACGGCGGGATCGGCACCGAAATCCATTTGTAACCCTGAGATGAGAACGAGTGATCAACTGATGCAGGAGTTCGTCCTGCCGAACTACGGTCGTTATAACGTGTGGCCAGTGCGTGGCGAAGGCCCGTACGTGTGGGATCGTGATGGGAAGAAGTATCTCGACTTTGCCGGTGGTGTGGCCGTGTGCCCGCTGGGTCACTGCCCACCTACGGTGGTGAAGGCGCTCACGGAGCAGGCGAACACACTCATCCACGTTTCGAACTGGTACTGCATCGACAAGCAGGCCGAATTGGCGCGCATTTTGGTGGAGGAATGTGTGGGCATTGCCGGCAAGTGCTTCTTCTGCAACAGCGGCGCGGAGGCGAATGAAGGCCTACTCAAGCTGGCTCGAAAATACGGCCAGCAGACCGGCGGACGTTACGAGATCATCACCTTCACCGGTTCCTTTCATGGCCGCACCTTCGGTGCCATGACCGCCACGGCGCAGGAGAAAATCCACGGTGGCTTTGGTCCGCTGCCGCCGGGATTTGTTTATTCCCCTTTCAACGACATTGCGGCACTCGAAGCTGCGATCACCGACAAGACGGTCGCCATTCTCGTGGAGCCGATTCAGGGAGAGAGCGGTGTGAACGCTGTCACACCCGAGTTTCTGCGTGCCGCCCAGCGTTTGTGCCGCGAAAAAGATCTGCTACTGCTGTTGGACGAAGTGCAGTGCGGCTTTGGCCGTGCTGGCGAGATGGCTGGCTGGCGCAGCATCATTCCGGGAGATGAAATCCAGCCCGACGGCATCAGTTGGGCCAAGGCCATTGGCAGCGGCTTCCCGCTCGGCTCGTTCTGGGTCAATGACCGCCGTGATATGAGCAAGACACTCGGCCCCGGCACCCATGGCACAACGTATGGCGGCTCCCCCCTCGCCTGCGCCGTCGGTATCGCCACCCTGCGCACGATTTTGGACGAACATCTCTGCGACAATGCCAAAATTCGCGGAGCGGCCATCGCTGCGGCAGCTAGTGCATGGAATCACGTGCTGATCAAAGAAGTGCGCCAGCTCGGCCTGTTCATCGGCTTTGAACTCAATGCTGAGGCCATCTCCACCAAATCAGGTGGCAAGTTGCCTTCCATTTTCCTCGCGCAACTGCTGCTGGATGCTGGCATGATGGTCACTCCCGCCGGCCCCAATGTCGTGCGCTGGCTCTCACCACTGAACATCACCGCAGCCCATGCCGAAGAAGGGCTGACCCTTTTCAAGAGCGTGCTCGATCAGCTCGCGTAAAACCCGCCATGATATGAACCACCTCCTTTCCATCGAAGAACTGACCAAGGAACAAATCGAGAAAATCGTTGATCTTGGCTGCGTGCTGAAAAAGGACCGCAAAGCATCTCCGCAAGTGCTCACCGGCCAGCAGTGGGCGCTGATTTTCAGCAAGTCTTCGACCCGCACCCGCGTCAGCTTTGAAGTGGGTATTCGTGAACTGGGCGGCGCAGTGATGTTCCTTTCCAGCGCCGACATCCAACTGGGCCGTGGCGAGCCGATCAAGGACACCGCACGCGTGATGGGCCGCATGATTCATGGCGCTGTCATCCGCACCTTCGCTCAGCAGGACGTGGTCGATTTCGCCCAATACAGCGGCATCCCCACGATCAATGCGCTGACCGATGACGAGCATCCCTGCCAGGTGCTGGCGGATTTGCAGACGATCAAAGAACACCTCGGAGGATGGCAGGGCAAACGCATCTGCTTCCTGGGCGATGGCGACTGCAACATGGCCCGCTCCTGGATCTGGGCCTCGGTGCATCTCGGTTTTGAACTCGTCATTGGTGCCCCCAAGGCGTTCCAGCCACAGGAAAGCTTCATGCATCGTGTGCCCGGCAACACGGTGAGCATCGTCGATGATCCCGCCGAGGCCGTGGGTGCCTGCGATGTCGTTTACACCGATGTCTGGGTGAGCATGGGCAAGGAAGCCGAAAGCGCCGACCGCATCGAGACACTCAAGCCCTGGCAGATCAACTCCGCCCTCATGAAGCACGCCAACCCTGGCGCTCTCGTCATGCACTGCCTGCCAGCCTATCGCGGCAAGGAAATCACCGAGGAAGTCATGGAAGCGCATGCTGATTTGATCTTCGACCAGGCTGAGAACCGCCTGCATGCGCAGAAGGCGATCATTGTGGAACTTACACGGAAAAGTTGATTCAACCCATGAGCACCCCCGTCACCGCCAGCAGCCCTCTTGGCGTTTTTGACTCCGGCGTGGGCGGCCTGACCGTGGTGCGGGCGCTGCGGGATCTGCTGCCGAACGAGTCGATCGTTTATCTCGGTGACACGGCGCGCGTGCCGTATGGCTCGAAATCGCCGGACACGATCCGGCGCTTTTCGATGGAGGACACGCAGTTCCTCGTCTCGCATGGCGTGAAGGCGGTGGTGGTGGCATGCAACACGGCCACGGCGCATGCGCTGCCGGTGCTGCAGGCCACGTTTCGCGTGCCGGTGATCGGCGTACTAGGGCCTGGGGTGGAAGCGACGCTCGCCGACGCCAGTTGCGAACGCGTGGGCATCATCGGCACAGCGGGGACGATTCGGAGCCACGCCTACCAGCACGAGATCGCCATGCGGCGGCCAGACATCCTGATCGAGGCGCGTGCCACGCCACTGCTGGTACCGTTTGTGGAGGAAGGCTGGACCGATCATCCGGCGCTCAAGTCCGTGCTGCGCGAGTATTTGAAACCGATGCTCGACAAGGGGATCGACACCCTGGTGCTGGGCTGCACTCATTATCCGCTGCTCATTCCCGTGCTGAAGCGCATTCTGGGGCAAAAAGTTCGCCTGGTGGACTCCGCCAGCACCTGCGCGGCGCATGTGAAAGCCAGCCTGGAACAGGGGGGGCTGCTGCGCACGACCAAGTCAAAACCCACGCTCGACATCTACCTCACGGACCATTCCGAGCAGGCAGAGAACCTCGCCAAGCGCTTCCTAGGCACGGATTTCGGCAAGGTGAAGAAGGCGGTCGTTTGAAGCAGCCTATGGCAATCTCAAATTGCCCGGCGCTGAAGACTCGCTAGCCTGACCTCCCGCATGTTTCCACGCATCTTTGACCGCTATCTTGGCCGCCAGGTCGCATCAGCCACGCTGATCGGTGTGGCGCTGCTCAGTGGCGTGATGGTGCTGGGCAATGTGTACAAAAAGCTGGACCAGTTGCTGGGCAATACAGAGCTGCCCATCTCGGTGATCGCGGAATTCGTGACCCTGGTCATTCCCTTTTCGCTCATCTTCACCATCCCCTGGGCCTTCCTGACGGGGATCCTGCTGGTGTTCGGGCGGCTCTCCGCAGACAATGAGTTGGTGTCCCTGCGCATGACGGGCATGTCGATGCCGCGCATCTGCGCCTCAGTTTTTGTGCTGGCGGTGCTGCTGAGCGGCGTGTGCCTGTGGGTAAATGTAAGCCTAGCACCGGCGGCCAAGGATCGCATGAAGCGGTTGTTTTATCAGGTGGCGGTGAAGAATCCTGAAACCTTGTTCCAAGAGGGCCAGGTGCTTGAGCGTGTGCCTGGCTACCGCATTTATACGGGCAGGCGTCATGACAAGACGCTGACAGACATGCACATCATCATGCTGAAAGACTCCCGGGCAGGCACCTACATCCACGCCAAGAAAGCCACCCTGCACACCACTCCCAACTCGCTCGACCTCCAGATGGAACTGGAGAACATGACTCAGGAGACCATTCCAGCGCAGGGTCAGGGCCAGGTCCGTGGTCTGTCCATGGATAAACAATGGCTCACGCTGCCCCTGTCAGCGATGCAGAAAGACGCCGTGCGGGTGAATGCGAGCATGAAGACCACCAGCGCGCTGTCCCAGGAGGTACACACCTGGAAGGATTCAATCACCGGCGAGGCGCTGACGCCAGTAACGCGCTCTCTCTCGCTCACTGAGCTGAGCAAACGCTACAGCTTCTCCCTGGCCTGTTTCACCTTCGCTTTGGTGGGCATTCCTCTGGGGGTCACGGCGCAGCGGCGCGAGACCTCATCGGGCTTCGCCCTGAGCCTGATCACGGCCACAGTCTATATCGTCTTCATCATTCTGGCGGACACGCTCAATGACAAACCGGCGGCGATGCCACACCTCATCATGTGGCTGCCTAACGTGATCTTCCTCAGTATGGGCGGTTGGCTGTTTTACAAGCTCAGCCGGAGATAAGCAGTCTCACTTTTTCAGCAAGCCGATGACCGCCGAAGTCATGGCTCTCACACCCGTTTCTATGCTGGGTTCTGGAACAGGTTTGAAATAGGGTGAATGCAAAGATGGCAGCGGCGTGCCTTTCTCTTTGGCTGCCGCCACGACCGTTGGAGGCTGAGTGCCGAGCCAGAACATGCACAGCGGCACCTTGTCCTTCGTCATGCCGTATTCGGAAAAATCTTCCGCGCCCATGACTGGCTCGCGGGTGATGACGTTCTCTGCGCCGATGGCGGCACCGATGTACTGCCGCACTTCTTGACACAGCTCGGGCTGGTTGTAGAGCGCTGTCGCCCTGTCATCGGACAGCAGCACTTCTGGCATCTTGTCAGCGGGCATATTCGCGGACTCCGCCTGGGCTTTGACGATGCGTTTAATGGAATCGACCAGTTGCTGCCGCGTTTCCTTTTTGTAGCTGCGCAAGGTCAGTTGCAGGCGCACTTCGTCGGAGATGATGTTGCTCTTGGTGCCACCATGAATGCTGCCCACGGTGACCACTGCCGGATCGCCGGGCTTCACCTCACGGCTAACGATGGTTTGCAAGGCCAGCACGATCTGCGACGCAAGTACGATGGGATCTTTGCAGAGGTGCGGCATCGAGCCGTGCCCGCCCACGCCTTTCACGACAATTTCCACCGAGTCCACATTCGCCAACGCAAAGCCTTCCACAATGCCGACCGTGCCATGCGCCATGTCGGACGAGCAATGCAGTGCGATGGCCTTGTCCGGCTTGGGAAATTTTGAAAACAAGCCCGCGCGCAGCATGAACCGAGCGCCGAGCACCCGTTCCTCCGCCGGCTGGCCGATCATGACGACGGTGCCCTGCCACTGGTCTTTAAGTTTGCTCAAAGCGCGCGCCGTTCCCACAAAGCTGGTCATATGAATGTCATGACCGCAGGCATGCATCACGCTCACCTCGCGCCCGAGATCATCCTTCACCACCTTCGTGCTCGCATAGGGTGCTCCCGTCTGCTCCTTCACCGGCAGTGCATCAAGATCCGTGCGCACGAGGATCACCGGCCCATCGCCATTCTTCAAGACGCCGACGACACCGTGGCCACCCACATTTTCCGTGACCTCCAGCCCGGCCTCACGCAACTCTTTGGCGATGCACGCTGCGGTTTCAGTCTCATGCAAAGACAGCTCAGGGTTCGCATGCAGCTCTTTGTAAAGTGTGACGAGCGATGGCAGTTCCTGTTTCACTACCGAAGAAACTTCGGCAGCAGCAAGGGATGACCCGACCAGCAGAGACAGCAAAAAGGGTTTCATGCAAACCAGTAAGCCGACAATCCCGGCGTCTTGCAAGGCTCAAGGTTGTTTGGGCAGCCATCCCATCGCCCCAATCCATTCCGCGCACCGTTGCGGCCAGGCGTTGATGGGCTGCTTGTTGTCGCGCATGCCGAAGCCGTGACCGCCTTTGGTGAAGAGGTGGAGTTCACACGGGATATTGAGCTTTTTGTATTCGAGGTAGAGCACCGTGGCAGCAGTCGGGTTCTGGCCGTCGTCATGAGCACAGGCGAGGAACATCGGCGGCGCATCCGCTGGCACGGTAAAGCCCTCTTTGAGCTTGGTGGGATCTTTGGAGTCCACGAAACCTCCGCCATAAATCATGATGCCAAAATTCGGCAACTCGGTCTTCGTAGCGCGATCACAGGCGATGTGGGCGAGCAGGTTTCCGCCTGCGCTGAAGCCCAGCAGGCCGACGCGCTTTGGGTCGAGATTCCACTCTTGGGCATGCTCGCGCACGAGCGCAATGGCCTTGGCGGCATCGGCCACAGGCTTTTCATGCGGTGCAGTCTCATCACGAGTCGGGGTACGGTATTTGAGCAGGATGCCGGTGACCCCAATGCTGTTAAGCCACTCGCACACCTGCGTGCCTTCATGCACGGCAGAGAGGAAGACGAAGCCGCCGCCGGGGGCGACGACGACGCTGGTGCCGTTTGGGTTTTCCGGGCGATACACAGTGATCGTGGGATCGTGAATGTCGGTGAGCGTGTTCTTACCAGACTTGGTGCGGATAAAGTCCTCTGTGCCCTTGGAATGCGGGAGCATCTGACCGGGTGCGCCGTCGGGCCAGAGTTTGAGTTCAATGGGATCAGCGGCGCAAAGCGGCAGTGCGCAGAGGAGAAGAAAAGGCAGTGCTTTCATGGTTGGGCCTGCATGATGAAGGAAAGGCGCGGCTTTGTCACCCGTAGAGATCAAGGTCCATGAATCCGCTCGACGCCAACCGCCTGCACCTGACCCGCCGTTCCCTGTTTGGGAAAACGGCGCTGGGCATCGGTGGCGCAGCCCTGGGCGGACTGCTGACGCGCGAAGGCTTTGCCATGCAGCAGCCGGACGTAATGGCCCCAGCGCTGCCGCATTTTGTGCCGAAAGCGAAACGCGTCATCTATCTGCTGCAAAACGGCGCACCGTCCCATGTGGACCTGTATGACCACAAGCCGATGCTCAAGAAGATGCACAGCACGCAAATCCCGGACAGCATCGTGGCAGGCAAGCGCTTCAGCACGATGACGGGTGGCCAGACAGCGCGACCGGTGCTGGGCGAGATCTCGAATTTTTCGCGCCATGGCCACAGCGGCGCAACGGTGAGCGATTTCCTGCCGCACACGGCAGCGATAGCTGATGAGCTGTGCTTCATCAAATCCCTGCACACGACGCAGGTGAACCATGCACCGGCGGTCACGTTTTTCATGACCGGCAGCGAGCAGGCGGGAAGGCCGGCGATTGGCTCCTGGCTGAGCTACGGCCTCGGCAGCGACTCGGAGGACATGCCGGCCTTCGTGGTGATGACCTCGCGCGACAAAGAGGCAAGCTGCGGCCAGATTTTCTATGACTTCTACTGGGGCAGCGGCTTTCTGCCGTCGAAGTACCAGGGCGTAAAATTTCGCGGCAGCGGCGATCCCGTTTTGTACCTGAGCAATCCCGACGGCATGAGCCGTGCGGTGAAGCGCACCATCCTCGACGGCATTGCAGGCCTGAATGAAATGAAGCTGCAGGACTTCGGCGATCCCGAGATCGCCACGCGCATCGCGCAATACGAGATGGCCTACAAGATGCAGACGAGCGTGCCGGAGCTGACGGACTTTTCCGACGAGCCGCAGCACATCCTCGACATGTACGGCCCGGATGTTAAGCGGCAAGGCAGCTACGCTTACAACTGCCTCATGGCACGACGTCTCGCGGAACGCGGCGTGCGCTTTGTACAACTCATGCACGCAGGCTGGGACCAGCACCGCAATCTGAACACGCAGCTCAAGATTCAATGCACCGACACTGACGCACCCAGCGCCGCACTGGTGAAAGATCTCAAGCAGCGCGGCCTGCTGGAGGACACTCTCGTCATCTGGGGTGGCGAGTTTGGCCGCACGCCCTTCCTGCAGGGCAAGATCGAGGACACCAAGCAGTGGGGCCGCGACCACCACCCCTACGCGTTCACAATCTGGATGGCTGGTGGCGGCGTGAAGCCCGGCATGACCTACGGTGAGAGCGACGAGTTCGGCTTCAGCGTCGCGAAAGACGGCGTCCATGTGCATGATTTCCAAGCCACCCTGATGCACCTCCTCGGCATCGACCACGAACGCTTCACCTTCCGTTTCCAAGGCCGACAGTTTCGCCTGACGGACGTGCATGGCAGCGTGGTCAAGCCGGTGCTGGCTTGAGATGAGAGCGAATCAGGGACCATCTGGAATGATAAGGCATATCCCAGTTGCATCCCACTCTCGCCGCGTGTTTGAGTCGTTCCGATGCTGATCTCCCGTTTCCTCGTTGCCCTGACGCTTTGCGTTTGTGTGGTGGCGTGCAAACGTGAAACGCCCAAGGCGGTCACGAAACCAGATGCGGCGGCGTTTGTCGCCGATGGCGGCGGAGATGGCAGCGTGTGGGTGGTGGATGGGCCAAACGGTGGCCGCCTCTTCCTGTGCGGGACGATTCACATCTTACGCGAGAAGGACTACCCGCTGGCTCCAGCTTATGAGGCGGCTTACATGTACTCGAACAAGCTCGTGCTGGAACTGCCGCCCGGAGCGGCTTCAAGCGCGGAACTGACGAGCCGGATGTCGCAGCTCGGCCTGTATCCGACGGACACCTCGCTCCAGGCGAATGTGAGCAAGGAAACCTGGGAATCCGTGAAAAAGTGGGCGGGCAAGCACGGGATGGAGGCCTCGTCCTTGAACCGCTTCCGCCCATGGTTCGTGGCGCTCATGATCACCTCCATCGAATATGCGGCACTCGGAGCGAAGCCGGACAAGGGCGTGGACAGTTTCTTTGAGGAGCGGGCAAAGCAGGACGGCAAGCCTGCCGAGGGGCTGGAGACAGTGGAGTTTCAAATCCAACTGTTTGCCTCTCTCAGCGAAAAGCAGCAGCGCGAACTGCTGGAGCAGACGCTGGGTGAAGTCAGTTCAGTGGAAGAGGAGTTCGAAAAAATGATCAAGGCCTGGAAGTACGGCCAGTTGGATGATCTCAAGCAGATGCTCTTCCGCGAAGCGGAGAAGTATCCCGACCTGATGAATCTATTCCTCACTGCCCGCAATCTCTCCTGGATGGACCGGCTGGATCAGATGCTCAAGCGCGGCGAGAAGGTGATGGTGCTGGTGGGCACCGGGCATTTCACCTCGGACACCGGCTTGATCGAACTGCTGCGCAAACGCGGCTACCGCGTGCGGCATTACCGTGAAGTGACGGACTTTTGAGCAAGTCTCACACAAGCCGCAGCCGGGTGAGGTCCTGCGTATCGACCATGCCGACGGGTTTGCCCGAGTCATCGACCACAACAATGTCATCGACACGGTTTTTCTCGAGCGTGGCGAGGACCTCTGCGGCGAGTTTGCCCGCCAGGATGCTCACCGGACGCGGTGTCATGAACTCGCTCACAGGCTTGTCCGCGATGGCATTGTTCTTCTGAAAAGCGCGGACGAAGTCGCCATGCGTGAAGACCCCGGCGAGCGTGCCGTCCAGATGAGTCACGATGGCGGCACCGCTGCGGGCGCGGGTCATGGCCTGGAGTGCTTCACGAACGACTGTGTCCGGCTGGATAATCGCGAGCTGTTCGCCGCTGCGCATGACATCGCTGACGCGGGTGAGCAAGGCGCGGCCCAGCGAGCCGCCAGGGTGCAGCTTGGCAAAGTCTTCGGGCTGAAAGCCCCGGGCTTCCAGCAAGGCCATGGCCAGCGCATCACACAAAACCAACATGGTCGTGGTGCTGGAAGTAGGGGCCAGGTTCAGTGGGCAAGCCTCCTGCGTGACGTGGACATCGAGCACGACATCCGCATTCCGCGCCAGCGTGGACTGCATGCCGCCCGTGATGGCGATGATTGGAATGTCAAACCGCTTCAAATGCGGCAGGAGATCCAGCAATTCGGAGGTTTCGCCGCTGTAGCTGAGCATGATCGCCAGATCGCCCGGGTCGATGACCCCGAGGTCGCCATGCAAGGCATCCCCGACATTGAGCAGGACGGTGGTGGCACCGGTGCTGTTAAGCGTGGCTGCGAGCTTACGACCGATGTTGCCGCTTTTGCCCACGCCACACACGATGAGCTTGCCCCGCTGGCGAACACCCGTGAGCAGCAGTTCAATGGCACGGGAGAAGGATTCGTCGATACGCGCATGCAGCCGCTGCAGCTCATCGATTTCGAGCTGAATGACACGGCGGGCTCTTTCAGGGTAATTCATGGACCGGAACATTTAGGCGGGGACTGAGATGCAGCAACCAAGTGCTTGAGCATGAGGTATTTCCCCGCCATGATTGGCAGCACCCTGTCCGATCTGCACTTCCACCAATGACTTCTGGTTCCAACGGTTCCCACCGCGCCTTCATGGGTGTTTGCATCACCCTGTGCGTCATCCTGTCGCTGACGCTCTACGTTGGCTGGCGCTGGTATTTTGACAGCATTGCCAACCGCAACACCCTGCTCGATCTGGCTCAAAAAGCCGAGAAGCGGGTGCAAGATCTGGAAAATCTGGGGATTTCCTTTGAGGCAGCGACCACCGAAGCCGCCCCCGCTTCCACCTTGCCCAAAATCCTTGCGGGTGGTGACGAATCTGCCAAAACAGATCCCCTCACTCCCACGTCTCCCGCTCAATCCGCCAGTCAGCAGGATGCCCTATATCCTGCAGAATCCAACATCAAGCCTCTGCCCCTCCTAGAGTCCAGCGAGGAAGTGGTTCAGGCATTAGCAGTGCTGGACCAGTATTGGAAAACCGAATCTTGGCAGGGGCGACTACCTTTGGTGGCCCATTCTGAGCGTGTCACCGCGTTGATGAAAGATTATTACGAGACGCAGGGTGCCAAAGATCCTGTCCCTGGCGCTCTGATCAGCAAGGCGCGTTATGATATCGATGGCACTGAAATCCTTTATTTCAGCTACAGTTGTAGCCGCCCCACCGGCTCGCTGGAAATCGCCATGCCACGCGACCCGCAGGGCAAATTCGTGATCGACTGGGAAAGTCTCACGGGCTATGGCGAGATCTCGTTTCAGGATTTCCGCTCCAAACGTCCCGCCAAACCGGTGCTCATGCGTGCTTACGTGCGTTTGTTTGAGTACTACAATTTTGAATTCTCCGACTCGAAAAAGTACCTCTGCATCAAGCTGATGTCAGAGAACGGCGACAATTCGATCTATGCCTACTGCGAACGTGGCACCAAACTGTCCCGTTGGATTGAGACTGACCTCGCCTCCACCGGTCCTACCGAATTTAAGGGATACACCTTGCTGATTTCCTTTCCGCCAAACGCGCAGTCAAACCAGTGCGTAAACCTAGACAAGGTGGTGGCCCAGCGCTGGCTGCAAGTGCCCTGAGCCGCAGCTCGTCCGTTATCTTGTCAAAGACGAGCCTGACCGTTTTATTCGCCGTCGCGGCCGATCGCTTCTACCGGGCAGCCGGTAAGCGCTTCTTCGCACAGGGCGCGTTCCTCATCCGATGCAGGCTGCTTGTAGAGGAAAGAATGACCGCCGTCATCGTCACGCTTGAAGTTTGCAGGGGCCGTTTCGCGGCAGAGGTCGCAGTCGATGCACTGGTCATCAACATAGTAGGCTCCTTGAGCGTTTTGGGCGTATTTGTTTGCAGCGTCGGCCATGGGTCTGGAAAAGTAAGGGGTGGAGATAGTAGTCCCCCACCCTCGGGTTTCAAACGTTTTTTTGCCCGACCGTTCCTCCCAAGCCCGCTGATGGCACAGTGTCGAAAAACTCGCCTTCCTGTTCCTCAGGGCACTCATAGTACGATAGTGAGGGAAGTGAACCCGCCGGGACGCTTGCTGCATCAATCATGAGAGAACTCACCTTCTTCGAGCGTGAAAAGTCCTTCTCCCACCATGAAATCAATCTTCGCCGCTCTTCTTGCCTGCACACTCACACTCTCTGCGCGTGACAAGACGCTCGACATCTTCTGGATCGACTCGGAAGGCGGCGGCTCGACCTTGATCGTGACTCCGGCGGGTGAATCAGTGCTCATTGACACTGGCAATCCGGGAGGACGTGATCCGCAGCGTATCCAGAAAGTCGCGATGGAACAAGCGAAGCTCACACGCATCGACCACGTCATCATCACGCATTTTCATGGGGATCATTTCGGCGGACTGGCCGAACTCGCGGAGCTGATACCGGTCGGCACGCTGTATGACAAAGGCATCACAGAGAACAATCCGGATGGCAAGGCACCGGACATGCGCTGGACGCTGACGAGCCGTCCGTATCGCGATGCGAAGGTGGAAAAGCGCGTCACGCTGACCGCTGGCACCGTCGTTCCTCTCAAACAAACCGAGGGCAGCCCCAAGCTCACGCTGCGCTGCCTGGGTGCGAACCAGCAGTTCATCCCGCCTTATCCCGACCAGCCCGAGAACCCGCTCAAAGGTTCCGTGCCAGCCAAAGCAGCCGATCCGACTGACAACGCGAACAGCGTCGTGATGCTCCTGCAGTTCGGCGACTTCCGCTTTTTTGATGGCGGTGATCTGTCATGGAACGTCGAGGAGATGCTTGTCTCCCCCTACAATCTCGTCGGCACCGTCGATCTGTATCAGGTGAACCATCACGGTCTGGATGTGAGCAACAACCCCATGCTCATCCACAGCCTGCAGCCAACGGTGTCAGTGATGAACAACGGCCCGCGCAAGGGCACCAGTAAATCCGCCATGGACGCCCTCAAATCGACCCCGACGATTCAGGCCATGTACCAGGTGCATGAAAACGTCCGCGACGACCATGAGAACACGGCGGACAAGGCGATGATCGCCAATCATGGCGATCTGGCCGAAGGCTGCGCCGCCGAGCACATCCACTGCACGGTCAGCGCCGATTCAAAGAACTACACCATTGAGGTGCCTTCACAGAAGCACCGCCGCACGTTTCAGACGCGCGAGAAGTAACGGCGGGCAGCCTTACTTTTTTCCACCCTGTTTGGCACGAATCACCGGAGCCAGCCATTTGGCGGTCTCATCAGCAATGACGTTGTAGCCGGCGAGGTTCGGATGGCGGTCCCCCGCCCAGCCGGGGAGGTGACCAAAGACACCGTCGAGATGATTGTCGAGGACGACCACCGCAGCATCGGGGCCGGGCTGGATGTAAGGCGTGGCAAAAGCGCGCAGGTTTTCCGGGATCTTCGCGAGCTGGTAGCGGCGGTAGTTCAGCATGTCCGGCCCCTTCTTCAGCTCGGCCAGATAACGTGGCACGATGTCAAAGAGCGTGAGCTTTTCCTCAGCGGCGATCTTTGTGACAAGGTCGTTGATGTCTGCGTGAGTGCTCTCAATTGTATAAGGAATGACCGTCATGGGAATGAGCATGGCGTTGGGATGGTCTGCATGCAGACGAGCTAGGAGTTCGCGGAAGTCCTTGGGGAAGTTCGTTTTGAAATCTTCGCGTTTGGCAACGTCGTTGATGCCGTAGCGAATGAAAATGTAGTCGGCCTGAGGTTTGGTTTTCACCGCCTTGTCGTAGCGAGTGTCGAGCAGCCGACGGATGAATTCGCCACTGACGCCTTCGTTATAGACATCGCAGGGCGGCAAATCGGCCTCGGCGGCCAGTTTGATGCGAAGTGTATCTTCAATCTGCGGCTCGTCCGGCGCGAGCATCTTCGGAATTCTGGCCTCGGTGGTGCTGTCGCCGAGGAGGAGGATCTGCAGGCGCTTTTTACCCGCCGTGGCATCGCTATAGACAAAGGGTTTGCCGCCGATGAACTGATCCGATGTGATCGTGGGGCAAATGCGTTTCTCAACATGGGCGATGAACAACTCCGTGCCACGAGTATGGCTAACAAAGGGCCAGCGGGCGGGGTTGTACATCGTGTCCGTCAGATCGCGCATGAGGACGACGTGCTTGCCATTCTTCGCCATCTGGCGCAGGCCAAAGGGGCGGCCGGAGACACACATATTGAGGTGTACACCCATGAGGATGACGTTGTCGATATTGCGCGCTTCAAGGAGGTTCCAGATCTCGACACCGCTGTCGCTGATGGCGTCTTTGTCCTGGTCGATGCTCAGCACGTCGATCTGCTTCGTCCATGGTGCTTTGGGATTGAGACCCTTCGCCGTGAGTTCTTTGGCCCAGGTGGCATGCTCGATAAGATCGTCATCTTCGCTGTCGGTTTGATCGAGAGGATAGACCGCCTGCTCTTCCGCCGGGATCTGTTTGCACCACTCGGCGATCTTTTCTGGCAGGCGCGCCGCAGTGGGTGCGGACTTCGCACGTTCGCGTGCGGGCGTACCTTCGTAAGGCTTCATGCAACTGCTCGGCGCATGAATGATGAACACGCCATCTTTGCGGGCCTTTTCGAGCACCTCATTCATGCGCGGCGCCATCTCCACCTCACGCGTCACCGCGTTTTTGCAGTGGTGCAGGTCCCACATATCACAGACGATGATGGCGGTGCGGGAGGGCAACCACGGTTCCTTCACCAACGTCGTTTTGCCAGCGGGAGCGCGAGACTGCAGGGTCAGCGTGATTGGCGCTTCAACTGCGGCAGCAGTGACAGCGAGCGCAAGAACCAGGGAGGAAGAGAAGAATCGAAACGACATGCGCAGATTACGCTCACACTGGCTTGGATCGTTCAACCAAGCGTCAGTGGCGTATCGTTGGTTGCCCTCCTCAGAGCTTGGCTTTCATCCACGAGTAAAAGCTGGCTCCGATCTGAGCGTAGCCGACGGGATTAGGATGGACGCCATTGTTGTTGGGATAACCATCGACGGGATCTAGATTGAGCTCCGTGGGCACGATGAAGATGCCATCCTTTTCGTGATCCGAGAGACGTTTGAGCATGAGTTGCACGATGCGGTGCTGGATGCGCTTCCAGCCCCAGCGCGGGTACTTGTCCTTGTAGTTCGCTGTGAAGCCTTCCTGACGCGCATTCGGCGGCGTAGTCAGTCCCACAGCAAGTATAGCATTAGGCGCGGCTTGGTGGAATGCGGCGAGGAGTTTGTCAGCGTTATCGAGCACCTCGTTGATTTTGGTGTCCGGGTTGTTGGGATCGGCACCGAAGCAGTCGTTGATGCCGAGAAGGAAGGTGACAACATCGGGCGGCTGTCCATTGCAATGCTCCTGGAAGTAGCGCTGCAAATCGAAGACGCCAGTTTTGCCATCTTCGGCAGGAAAGACGAAAGGGCTCGTAGCTTTGCGGGCGAGAGGACCTGCGGTCACGCCGGGAACTTCAGGTGCGTATTTCGTGAGGAAGTCGATCCACCTCCAGCCGCCATAGCCTTCATGCGCGACGCCGGGCTGTGCAGACGCGGGTTTGTGCGTGCCGAGCAGTGTGACCTTGGGATTTCCCGGCAGAGCCAGCAGGCGGGCGATTTCATTCGGGTAATAGCTCGCATGCGTGAGGCTGTCCCCCACAATGAGCAGGCGCAGCGCCTTGGTGGCGGCCGATTTGCGCTGGGAGATGTGCAGCGTCGTGCTCCCCTTCTCCACCACTTTGCCACCGGCGTCTTTGACGGTGATGGCGAGTGGATGATCGCCGACGTCTGCATCGGTGGGTGTGAACGTCCAGCGGCGGTCCTCGTTCTTTCCCAGCTTGCAGGTGAACTCAAAGCGATAAGCCTCAGGGGTCTCCGTGAGCACGATGTTGTCGTGGTAGATGCTCATCTGCACGTCAGGCGTGGCATACACGACCGGTGGCAGAGTAAGCTGAAGATCTCCGGCAAAAGCGGAGCAGGTGAGCGCGAAGAAGAGACTGAGAATCCGGTGCATGACCTCCGATTACGGAGAGTCGTGGGCGAATCGTTCCAAGAAGCGTACAATGGCGGCCATGGAGAGCTGGCCACCGGGAGTGGAAGGAAAGAAGTCCATGCCATGCGTGCCCCAGGGAAGTTCGAGGAAGAAGTGATCCTCACGCTGCGCGAGGCGTTCATTGAACCGGCGGCTGTGGCCGATGCCGACGAGTGAATCCTGCGTGCCGTGGAGAATCAAAGTGGGCAGGCTTCTCTGCTCGAGAAACTCCGTGGCTGAGGCGGTGCGATAAGCTTCAGGCACTTCCTGCGGATCACCGCCCATGTACTGACGCACCAGGGTCAGGGACTTTAATAAATCGTCCGGCACCGACCACTCACGTGCGAGATACATGTTGGGTGTACCATACACGTCAATGCAAGCGCGGGCACCAAGCTCCGGCATGCCATACGCACAAGCAGCAGCTATCTGCGCACCCGCCGAGCGCCCCATGAAAACGATGCGATCTTGGTCGATCCCGAGTTCACTGGCATGCTCGCGAATCCAGACACAAGCACGCCGCGTGTCATCAGCCTGAGCCGACCAAGGATGTTTGGGTGCAAGACGATAGCCGTAGGAACACAGTACGTAGCCGTGAGAAGCGAGTTCCGTGTTGGCAGTTGCAAACTCACCGGGATCACCGCTGTCCCATCCGCCGGTGTGCGCGATGAGCAGGCAAGGCAGCGACTTGTCCGCACCAGCAGGCCGATAGATCACCAAGTCGAGTGATTCGTCCCCCTCCTGCCAGTAGGTGCGGCGTTCTTGCTGCACGGAGTATTTTTCTGTATGCGCCGGCTTCCACAAACGCAGCCAGGAAAAGCGCAGTCCCTGCGCCGCTGCGATGCGCGATGCCTGAATGGCGGGAATGAAAAAGACGAAAGCGAGCAACAGGCAGACCAATGCCATCCAGCGCGAAGACTGCGCCGCCGGATAAACCATGATCAGTGTCAGGAGCGCGAGCCAGTGCCCGAACTCCGTGGTGGCCAACTGAAGCTGCCACTGCCAGCGCGTCGGCGACATGATCCAGGCGTTTAACGCTAGAAAAGCGAGGATGATGAGTACCAGAGTAAGAGCCACGGATTTCACGAGTCGAGTGCTATCCGTTTCATGCGTGATTCTGGATTCAGGCATTTCAAAAAAGAAGGCGCGGATCTCGCGATCCGCGCCCTTTGGAAGAACCTGAATCAGAATCAACCAGCGATCGTGAACACCTCGCGGGCGTCCGCGATGCTGCCGGTGAGTGCCGCTGCGGCGACCATGACAGGGCTCATAAGGACGGTGCGGCCGGTGGTGCTGCCCTGGCGTCCCTTGAAGTTGCGATTCGAAGAGGATGCACAGAGCTGATCACCGACGAGTTTGTCGGGATTCATCGCCAGGCACATGGAGCAGCCTGCGCCGCGCCATTCGAACCCGGCTTCACTGAAAACCTCGTGCAGACCTTCCTGACGGGCGAGTGCATCGACAATCTGTGATCCGGGAACCGCGATGGCTTTGACGCCTGCGGCAACTTTGCGGCCCTTGATGAACTTGGCCACTTCGCGGAAATCGCTAAGGCGGCCGTTGGTGCAGGAGCCGATGAAGGCGACGTCGATCTTGGTGCCCTTGATCGGCTGGCCGGCAGGCAGCTTCATGTAATCGAGCGCATCCTGGATGGAGATGCGGCCGGGCTCAGTGGAGGCGCTTCCGGCAGTCGGGACGTTTTCAGTGACGGCAATGGCCTGGTCCGGGCTGGTGCCCCAGGTGACCGTGGGTGGAATGTCTTCAGCCTTGATGTTCACAACGTCGTCATAAACGGAATCCGCATCCGAAGCGACGGCACGCCATTGGGCGACGGTGGTCTCCCAGGCATCGCCCTTTGGCGAGTAGGGGCGGCCTTTGAGGTATTCGAAGGTCTTTTCGTCAGGATTGACGTAGCCGCAGCGCGCACCGCCTTCGATGCTCATGTTGCAGACGGTCATGCGCTCTTCCATCGACATCGCGTCAACCAGGCTGCCGCCGTATTCGTAGGCGTAGCCAATGCCGCCGTTTGCACCCAGCAGGCGGATGATGTGGAGGATGACATCCTTGGAATAAACACCGGGGCGGAGCTGGCCGTCCACATTGATGCGGCGGACCTTCATCTTCCCAAGCGCCATGGTCTGCGTGGCGAGGATGTCGCGCACCTGGGTGGTGCCGATGCCGAAGGCGATGGCACCGAAAGCACCGTGAGTAGCGGTGTGGCTGTCGCCGCAGGCAATCGTGGTGCCAGGCTGGGTGATGCCCTGCTCAGGCCCGACGACGTGAACGATGCCCTGCTTGCCGCTGGAGAGGCTGAAATAGGTGATGCCGAAGTCCTTGGCATTCTTGTTGAGTTCCTGGATCATCGCCTCGGCGAGAGGATCAGAGAACGGAGAAACTTGGCTGTCAGTCGGCACGATGTGATCGACGGTCGCGAAAGTGCGGTGCGGGTAGGCCACTTTCAGGTTCAGATCACGCAGCATGCCAAAAGCCTGTGGGCTGGTGACCTCATGGACGAGATGCGTGTCGATGAGGAGCTGTGTCTGGCCATTGTCGAGGGTGCTGACGACGTGCGAGTCCCAGACTTTTTCAAAGAGTGTTTTGCCCATGATGCGTGCGAATTGGTGGATTGAGGGCCATCAGATTAGCACGCCAGCGGGAGGGCGCAAGAAAGCCTCTTGGCTTTTGCCGCCAGATCTGCCAGCATCCGGATCCATGAAATGGCTTAAAATTCTCTACGTGCAGGTGATCATCGGCATTGTACTTGGCGTTCTGCTCGGGCTGCTGTGGCCACCCACGAATGCGATCGTCCTTTTCGGGCATCCCTACAATGCGACCGATCTGCAGCCGCTGGCGGACGTTTTCATCAAGGCGATCAAGATGCTCATCGCCCCGATCATCTTCTGCACCGTGGTCTGCGGGATCGCCAGCATGGGGGATCTGAAGCGGGTGGGACGGGTGGGCTTAAAAGCACTGCTCTATTTTGAACTCGTCACGACGGTGGCACTGATCATCGGCCTGGTGGTGGCGAATGTGATCCAACCGGGTGCCGGGGTGGAGCACCATGCCACGGCAACGGACGCCTCAAAGCTGGGTGAATTTCAGGCCAAGGCCCATGACACCAGCACCAAGGCCTTTTTGATGAACATCGTGCCGAAGACCTTTGTCGGCGCATTTACGGACGAATCGGTGCTGCCTGCCTTGTTTCTCGCACTGCTGGTGGCGGTGGCGCTCTGCCAGATGGGGGAGAAGGGCAAACCGGTGCTCGACCTGCTGCACAGCGTCTCGGAGGTTTTTTTCAAGCTGGTGGCCATCATCACGCGTGTCGCCCCCATCGCAGCCTGCGCGGCCATGGCCTACACCGTGGGCTCAGAAGGTCCGGGCATGCTCATCAAGCTGGCCAAGGTGCTGGGCTGTGTCTATCTGACGTGCGGGCTGTTTGTCTTCGTCGTGCTCGGCAGCATCGCGCGGTGGAACGGCTTCAGCCTGTGGAAGTTGCTGGCGTACATCAAAGACGAGCTACTGTTGGTGCTCGGCACCTCATCATCAGAGACGGCGCTGCCACAGCTCATGCTGAAGCTCGAAAAAGCGGGCTGTGACAAGTCCGTTGTCGGCGTGGTCATCCCCTCCGGTTACTCCTTCAATCTCGACGGCACCTGCATCTACCTCACCCTCGCTGCGCTGTTCGTCGCCCAGGCCACCAACACCCCGCTGACGCTCTGGCATGAGATCGTCCTGCTGGGGGTACTTCTACTGACCTCCAAAGGGGCAGCAGGGGTCACCGGCGCGGGATTTATCACGCTGGTGGCGACGCTCTCAACCATCGACACCGGCATCCCGGTCTCAGGCCTCGCGGTTCTCATCGGCATCGATCGCTTCATGTCCGAAGCCCGCGCCATCACCAATCTCATCGGCAACACGCTTGCCACTCTCGTCGTGGCCAAGTGGGAGAAGGAATTCGATGCGGAAAAGGGAGCCATGCTCCTGCGCTGATCTGCAAATCAAGCCGGACCCGCCACCTCACAGCTCGATCTTCATCGGCGGCGGTGGGGCAAGCTTGAGCTTGGGGCCTTCCTCATCCGGTGCCTCCACAGCATCCACAGGAATGGCTTTGCGGATCGGCGTGCCGTCGTCATTGACGGGGCTGGCGCGGGGAACGGCCTGCTCGGAATTGTAGGGGTCTTCTCCGATGACGGTGAGCGCCTTCATGCGCACGGGTTCGATATGCACCCAGCGAGTGTTCGCAGCGATAAGCGTCGGCGACTCGAAACCACTGGGGAGTGCGCGTGGGCCGAACTGCTTGATCTCAACCGGCAGGCCTTCTCCAGTGTGCAGATTGCAAAAGCCCTCCAGCGGCGTGCCGGGACGCAGGAATTCAAAGTAGGTGGAGCGCACGGATTTTTCGCGGCCATCGGGCCCCTTGATTTTCTCGTAGCAGTAGTCGGTCGCGCGCATGCCGCTGCGCTGGCACATTTCCACCCGCTCCGCTGTCTGTGGCGGCTCGATCTCCTTCGGCACGTAGCGCGAGGCGCTGGCATTGATCATGTCCACCCACACTGGAAGCACGATGCGATTGGAAAAGGCACCGGGGTAGATGGTCTTCTGCTTGTCAAAACCGGCCCACACGCCGCAGGTGACACCGGAAGTGTATCCCAGAAACCAGAGATCTTTGAATTCATAGTGCGTACCGGTTTTGCCGCCGGCCACGAACTCGCCGAGCTTGTATTCACTGACGGCTGGGCTGCCAGTGCCACGATGCAACGCCTCCACCAGACAAGTATGCGTCTGATACGCTGCGATGGGGTCCATGCTCTGCACGCTGCGCAGCGCCGCCTCGGAGATTTGAAACACCACCTTGTCATTGTTGTCCGTGATGCGCTGGATGAGGTTCAGCTTCTGCGGGCGGGTGCCCAAGGTAGGAAAATTGGAATAGGCCAGGCACATCTCGCTCAGACGCGCCTCGCTGGCGCCGAGAAAAGTGGAGGGATAGTCACGCATCTCGGAGGTGATGCCTGCCTTCTGCGCCACCTGCTTGACCATCGGCACGCCCACGCGCTCGCCCAGACGGACGGTGGCGGAGTTGCGGCCCTGCACCAGCGCCTCACGCGAGCTCATCGGAGCCTGGGTCCATTTCGGATTGTCCACTTCCGCACCCCATTCGCCCAGAATGCCGGTCAGCCCGCCAATCATCACGCGGCGGTTGTCCAGGGGGGCGTCATCCACCTTGGTACCAGGGTAAAGCCCCGGGCTGCTAAACGCGGCGGCATAAACGAGCGGTGTGAAGGCAGTGCCCGCTGGACGCACGCCGTCCGTAGCGCGATTGAACTGGCTGTCACCAAAATCACGCCCGCCGACCATCGCCAGGATGCTGCCGTCCTTGTTGTCGATCATCAAGGCGGCTGCCTGCAGATATTCCGGCAGCGGCTTGGGCGTGGCTGGGTCAATTTCACCCCGCTTCAAGCGCGCACGGTAGTCGGTCATGATGGCACGGAACTGTGCGAAGGACTGATGCTCGTAGCCTGGGCGCTTTTCGACCTCGGCCATGCGTTTGCTGACCGCCTCCTCAGTGGCTTTTTGCAGGTCCTGGTCAATGCTGGTGTAGATGCGGAAACCACCGATGGAAGCACGCTCTTCACCGACCAGATCCACGACTTCACGCCTCACGGAGTCAAAGACATAGCTCAGACGCGGGTCCGTGCTCTGCGGTGCGGTCACGAGCGGTCTTTTCTTGAGCTTCGCGGCTTCGTCCTTTGTCAGCGTGCCTTCAATCGACATGCGTTCGAGCACATAGTTGCGCTCCTTCATGGCACGCTGGGGGTGCTTAATCGGCTGAATGTTGTTCGGGCTCTTGATCAGTCCGACGATCGTTGCCGACTCCTCAATGCTCAGATCTTTGACATCCTTGCCAAAATAGCCGCGAGCCGCCGCCTGCACACCATAGAAATTCACCCCGAAGAAGATGCGGTTCAGGTAAAGTTCGAGAATCTCCGCCTTCGAGAAATGTTTTTCGATGCGCTGGGCGATGAACGCCTCCAAAATCTTGCGTTTGTAGCTGCGTTCCAGGAGCTTGAACGTCTGCCGGGCAAGCTGCTGCGTGATCGTACTAGCCCCCTGATTGACTTCGCGGGCCACGATGTTTTCTTTCACCGCGCGCATAAGGCCGATGTAATCAACCCCGTCGTGCTTGAAGAACCGTGAATCCTCCTGCGCCACGAGGGCGTCGATGAAGTGCTGCGGCACATCGGTGACGGGCACTGGAGTGCGGTTCAGCACATAAAGGCGGGCCATTTCATCACCATCGCGGTCATAGATGATACTCGCGGACTCGAGTTTCTTGAGTTCCTCCAGGTCAAATTTCTCGGCATCCCGACGCAATGGTGCCACGATCACGCTGTAGATGCCAAACGCCGACACCACACAAAGCAGGGCAAAGGCCACCAGTGCGCTGAACCAGCCGCGGCGGTAGAACGGCAGTTTTAGGCCGGCTTCGCCACGCCAGTTGCGCACAGGCTGGGGATCGGGATCATCTCGGAACATGGCTTGGGAAGAAAGGTGGGAGGAGAAACTACCCGCCCTTCACATTCTGCGCCAGTTCTTTCCAGCCTCTCGCATGTCTTCTCTGCCCCAGATTCTCCGCGAAAAACTCTCCACCACGCCGTCCGGTCGGCTGCCTTTTGCGCAAGTCATGGAACTGGCGCTCTATCATCCTGAGCATGGTTATTATGGTGCTGGCCCGCGTAAAATCGGCCGTCAGGGAGATTTTTTCACCAGCGTGAGCGTCGGCCCCTTGTTCGGAAAGCTCCTGGCCCTCTACGCTTTGCGGGAATGGCAAGCGCTGGGCGAGCCGGAAGATTTCACGCTCATCGAACAAGGCGCGCACGACGGGCAACTCGCGGAGGATGTGCTCAACGCCCTGGATGGCAAACCGCTGCGTTATCTCATCGTGGAGCCGAATCCGAAATATCGTGAAGCACAATTCAAGCGCCTGGGCGACCGGGTACAATGGGTGGAAAGCCTCACCGCGCTGCAATCCGGCCCCCAGCACGCTTTTTTCCTCTGCAACGAGCTGCCTGACGCTTTTCCGGTGCATCTCGTGCGATGGAATGGGCAGAGTTGGGAGGAATTATTCGTCGAGACCGACGGCACCGAAGCCTTTCGCTTCATTTCGGGCGATTGCTCGTGTGCCGAACTCGCAGACGAGATGAAACACCTGCCGCACGATCTGGCCCCCGGCCACACACTTGAAATCAACCTCACCATGCTCGCGTGGATTCACGCCCTGGCCAAGGCCGCCTTTCGCGGGGCCATCTTCATCGCCGACTACGGTCTCGATGCGGAAGAGTTTCACGCCGACTCACGCGCCGATGGCACGATCCGCCGTTACTGGCAGCACCAGACGGATGGCCAGGTGCTAGTGAACCTCGGCGAATGTGACCTGACCACGCACATTCATTTCACGCGGCTCATTGATGAGGCCGTGCGCCATGGCCTGACCCAGCGTGAATATGATCTGCAAGGCCGCCTGCTGGGCCGCATGGCGATGCCTTGGCTCCAAAGCCTCGAAGGCAGGCCGCCTGACGCCGCCACGATGCGCCAGTTTAATTCGCTGACTCATCCCGCGCTGATGGGAAGATCGTTCCGGTGCCTCATTCTGGAAAAGTCAGGCCGTTGAACATTTTCACGCGTATTCAGGCCATGAAAAAGTTGTTCGTCCTTGTCAGTGGCCTGCTAGTCAGTGCCCTTGGCATTGCCGCCTGCGTCACATCGCGGGCGGGTTATGAAACGGCTAAGTACAAAGTCATTCGCACAGAGGGTGAGTTTGAGATTCGTGAATACCCCGAACTCAAAATCGCCACCACAGCGCGTGACGCGGACAATTCGAGCTTCATGCGGTTATTCCGCTACATCGACGGCGGCAATGCGGCCAAAGAGAAGATCGCCATGACGACTCCGGTCTTCATGGTGGATGGGAAAATGGCCTTCGTGGTACCGGAAAAGTACATGGGCGCCACACCCGTGCCAGCATCTGACCAAGTGCAGGTGGACACCATGAAGGCGCAGCGCGTGTCCGTCTATCGCTTCAGCGGTTCCCGTACCCAGGAACTCGAACCGCAAGCTCTAGCGAAGCTGAAAGCCTGGATGCAGCAGAACAAGCTTCAGGAGTCCGGAGCGCCCTTCAGCGCCTACTACGACCCGCCGTGGACGCCGGGCTTTCTGCGCCGCAATGAAGTGCTCATTCCCATCACTACGCTCTAATTATCATGCGCATTGGCATCACCGGAGCCTCGGGATTCATCGGCAGACACCTCACCGCCTCTGCTATAGGCCAAGGGCATGCTGTGACTGCATATTCCCGCAGGCCGGGAATGGGACTAACGCAGCCTAAAGAAGCACCGCATGCGCTGCCTGAGACGCCGCTGGACGCACTCGTGCATCTCTCGGGCGAGTCGCTGATGGGCTTGTGGACCCCAGAAAAGCGGGACCGCATCTGGAAAAGTCGCGTGGATTTTACTGAAGCGCTGGTGGCCCACCTGGGCACCTGGCAACCAGAGAACCGGCCCAAGGTTCTCGTGTGCGCCTCCGGCGCTGGATTTTATGGCAACAGCGGTGCTATAGCTGTGGATGAGCGCTCGCCACGCGGTGAAGGCTTTCTGGCGGATGTCTGCGCCGGCTGGGAGACGGCAGCACACCGCGCCGAAGCATTCGGCATCCGCGTCATCACTCTGCGTACCGGCATGGTGCTGGGCCGCGATGGCGGGGCTTTACCCCTGCTGCGACGACTCTTCGCCAGCGGCCTTGGCGGCAGGCTGGGATCGGGACAGCAATGGATGGCCTGGATTCATGTTGAGGACGCGGTGCAGCTCCTCCTCAAGGCGATCACCACTGCATCCGTGCGCGGCCCGGTGAATCTTTGTGCGCCGGAAGCGGTGACGAATGCGGAGTTCACGCAAAAGCTGGCAGCGGCCCTGCATCGTCCAGCGTTTTTTCATGCGCCGGCCTTTGCGCTCCGCCTGCTGCTGCGCGGGATGGCGGACGAGATGCTGCTGAGCGGGCAGCGAGTGACTCCTCGCGTTGCTATGGAGATAGGCTACGGCTTTGCGCATCCGACGCTCTCCGATGCTTTGGCCTCGCTGGTTTGAAGGAAAGCGGTTTACGTGGTTTACAGTTGTTGACGATGGTTGACGGTTGTTTTCCAAACCATTGTCAGCCATCGTCAACGACTGTAAACAATCGTCAACTTCCCCCTCATGGCATCCCAGCAGACCACCATCGGCATCATTTACGATTACGACCAGACGCTCAGCCCGACGTACATGCAGGATGAGACGCTCTTCCCACACTTCGGGATCAACCCAGAACAGTTCTGGAAGCGCAGCCGGGAATTGGTGGATCAGGAGGGCTACGATGGTGAACTGGCCTACCTGAAGTGCATGCTGGACTACCTCGACATGGACCGACCAACGAACGAGGATCTGCGAAAATTGGGCGCGAAGCTGCACTTTTTCAAAGGGGTACCGGAGCTGTTCGACGAGCTGAACAAAGTGCTCAACGAACAGCACCGCGTACTGGGAGTGAAGATCGAGCATTACATCGTCTCCAGCGGCCTGAAGGCGCTGCTGGACGGCTCGGCGCTGGCACCGTTTGTGAAGCGGATCTACGGCTGTGAATTCGGCGAGGATAAAAACGGCCGCATCACTTTCCCCAAACGCGTGATCAGCCACACAACCAAGACGCAGTACATCTTCCGCATCAACAAAGGCATGCTGGAGCCGCATGAGGATGTGAACGACCACATGGCTCCTGAACTGCGCCCGATCCCGTTCCAGCACATGATCTATGTGGGAGACGGCCCGACCGACGTGCCCTGCTTCACGCTGATGAAGCGCTATGGCGGGCATGCCGTGGCGGTTTACAATCCTGACGAGCCAAGCCGCAGCAGCTTCCGCAAATGCTACCAGCTCACCGGCCTGGCCGACCGCGTGAAACACATCGCCCCAGCCGATTACCGCCCCGGCAGCCACTTACGGCTGCTGCTGGAGGAGATGGTCACGGACATCGCGGACGGCATTGTGCGCAAAAGGCGGCAGGAGATCGAGGATGGAACGGTGTCAGCACCGCATTTTTAGTTCACCGCGATGCCGCGCGCCCGCATGTCGCGGAACCACTCCACGTAAGCTGGCACTCCCTGTGCAATGGTGGTAGCGGGTTTGAAGCCGATGAGCGCCTTGGCCTTGCTCACATCGGCAGAAGTCAGCGGCACGTCTCCCGGCTGCTCGGGCAGTTGATTGATCACGGCCTGTTTACCAACCGCCTGCTCAATGGAGGCAATGAGGTCGTTGAGCGTGACGGTCTGGGAGCCGCCGAGGTTGAAGATGTCGCAAATGGGACCGCTCCGGTAGTTCAGTGCGCCCACGATGCCATCGACAATGTCGTGGACGAAGGTGTAGTCGCGGGCGGTATCACCGTTACCGTATTTGTCGATCGGCTTGCCGTCTTCAATGAGGCGGGTGAACTTTGAAATGGCTAGGTCAGGGCGCTGCCGCGGGCCATATACAGTGAAAAAACGCAGGGCGACGGTCTTCATGCCATAAAGGTGGCTGTAATTGGAGCACATCTGCTCGCCCGCCATCTTGGTCATCGCGTAGGGGCTGATGGTTTGAAGAATCGGGTCCGTCTCGGCAAAGGGCACCTTTTTATTCACCCCATAGACCGAAGAACTGCTGGCGAAGACAAAGTGCTTCACACCGGTGCGGCGGGCCGCTTCAAGGAGGTGGAAGGTGCCTTTGATGTTGGTGTCGATGTAAAGTTCGGGCTGCTCAATGGAAGGGCGCACACCTGCACGGGCAGCCAGATGGATGACTGCGTCAAAACGACCCACATCAAAGACCTCAGCGACAAATTGCGGATGGGAGATGTCTCCCTCACAAACGCTGACCTTCGGCCCGAGCGCCCGAAGGTTTTCGCGTTTGATTGTCGGATTGTAGTAATCATTAAAGCTCTCAATGATTGTGACCTGCCCTGCTTCATCACGAATGAGGCGCTCAACTGTGTGGGAGCCGATGAAACCAGCTCCGCCTGTGACAAGGATTTTCATGCTAAAATGGGTCCTGGGAGTCTTGGTTGCGAATCACAGAACGAGCAAATAACGGGCAGTGACCGAACAATTGCAAGACATCAGGAGAAAGGGATTGACGCGAGGGGGCGAATTTAGGTAAATGGGGGGGAATAATCTGAATCCACCATTTTTGTTGTTTGAATCATGAGCGAATCCGAAAACACGCCTTCATCACTGCCGCCGCCGCCGCCACCAAGCTCGTCGCCCAAGACTGCTGCCGTTCCGCTGAAGAAAGAGACCGTGCGTATCACCCTGCGTGGACGCCCAGGTGCGGGTGTCACCCAGCCGCGTGAATCCACCGCTCCTGTTTCCCCTGCCACCGGCGGGATTCCTGCTTCTTTTAACACGACTTCCGTGGTTCCCATGGTGTCGAAGAAATCCACGGCTCCGATCCAACTGCCCTCGGCCCCGCTGCCGCCGCCCGCGCCGAAATCCAGCACCGCGCCGGTAAAGCTGCCTGCGCCGCCGATGTCGCCGCCGTCCAGGAAAACCACTTCTGCCATTCCAGTGGCATCTTCGCCACCTCCAGCGGTGCCTGCTCCTTCAGGAGCGATGCCCCCACCACCAGCTCGTCCGCTCGCCCCTCCAACAGCGCCAAGACCACCAGGAGCGCCCACAGCGGCAAGGCCACCAGGAGCGCCAGTGGCACCTTCAATCCCTCGTCCAGCCGCCCCTCCCATGGCAGGCTTGCCAGCGGCAACTCGCCCACTTGCTTTAAATCCTGCCGCGCCTCCCCCACGCACTGAAACGGGCGCTCCGACTGTTCCGCTGCAAAAAGCAGCTCCAGGTCCACGTCCTCCAACGATGCCTGGCGCTGGTACGGGACCGATGGTCGGCGGTGGCGCGGGTCCAGCTAGCCCGCTCCCGAAAGCGACTGTCAAGCTGCAGCCTACCCAGGCCATGCAGCGCCCGTCCATTTCTGCCCCTCCCAGCGCCCCCGTCAAGCGCAGCGCTGCTGCGGATGCAGAACAGTTCTACGAAGAAAAAGATCCCGAAGCAGGTTTGGTACCTTTGTCGGTGATCTGTTTTGTCCTTTCTGCCGTTTTGATGATGATTCAAATTTTGGGATCAGACAGCGCGGGTATTGTTGACACCGAGGGAGGCTCCCCCATCAAGGTGCCAGCAAAGGGGAACCAGAAGTGGGAAACCGTCACCGCTTCTGGTACCTGGACCAACCAGAACTTCAGCGAGAACTTCAAAAAACTGCTGCTGCCGATTCCTTGAAGCATTTGACTGATCTTCTCAATCCTACCTCCCCTCAATCTCATGCCACTTGCCTGGTTAGTTTTCATCCTCGCTGTTGCCACCCTGGCCCTCAACTTCCTCGCCAAAAGCGGGGGAGGCATGTAGGTCTTAGGCCCCCAAGGAACGCCGCGCTTCTAAGCGAGGACTTCGCGTCTCGTTTGAGCGTTTTATTCTACCTGCCGCACAAAGACTGCGGCATTTGGATTTGTTTGGAATGATGCGGCGAAGCTACCCCTCACTACCGGGAGCTTGTAGTTTACACAATCCGCCGATCGAATCCGGCTCATCTAGGAACTGCCTTGGTATGGCTGCTCTCTGCCCCACACGCTTCTGGACCTAAACAGACGCTGCGCTACTGCTTTCCACCGCGTCCGCCGGGATTGGGGTCCATGTCCAAGTCGAAATTGAATTTGGGGAAATCCTTGAGGGTGAAAGAAAGCAGAAGGCCAAAATCAGAAACGCCAGCGCCATTGTTACGCGACATGAGGCCGATGGAGGCAATCCAACTGCTCAGATCTTTTGAAAAGTTGTAGCTTTGGAATTGAAGGACGCCGTTTTGCGCTTCATAAATGTGGTAGGTGTTGAAGCCGAAATTCTCGTTCAAACGGAGATAAAAGCGTGTGTAAACCAAGCTGCTATTGCGGAAGAAGGGATGGTCATAAAGGTATTGATGCCCCATCTCAAGTGATGTGTTTTTGTTCACCAGCCAAGTGATGCTGTTGTTGGCTTCTGTAAAGCTGCCTACACCGTTGGTGAGCGGGAGTTGCAGATCAGACTTCAGGTTGGCCCAGGGAACCGGAACCCAGAAAAGTTCATTGTAAACATTGGAGAGGCTGCGGCCATACTCTGGGTCTTTGCCAAACACGTTGACATAGGTATTCATTCCCGCCCAAGTGTATGTCTGTTCGTCCCCGCCTTCAGGGGTTTCCCAGAAACTGCCAAAACCGTTGCTACCCAAGTAGTCGCGCTTCGTTTGGAGGAGATTGCGGAAGCCGATACGCGCCACATCCCATGATCTCAGGCTGTCCACTGCGGTGAAGAGCGACACATCAATGGAACGCGGCCGAGTCGTCGTGGAAAGCCGATCAATGGCTGGCACTCCCGCGTTCTGACTGGCGTCCAGATAGGAGTAGTTAAGATAGGGCTGAAACACATGCCGAATGCCATCGAGTCCGAGCAGCGGAACCTTCACATCGCTCCAACTCTTGGACAATTTGAAGGAAACATCCAAGCCCAGGTGAAAAATACCCCGCGCATAATTCCGCAGTCCGGTGGTACTGCCAACAATGCCATTGTAACTCGTCATACCGGCACCAATTCTGGGCGTCACATTCAACCAGCCCATGTAAGTCTTCGGATACAGCAATTCATGGTAAGTATGAAAACGCGCATAACCGGGCTGGGCCAGCCTGCTGGAAATAGTCCCGAGTCCCTGAGTGATAGCGACGGGGGTCAGAGCGGTATTGTTTGGAGCACCGGAAAGACTGACAAATTCGGCGGCGGCAGTGCCAAGAGGGTCTGCCAGAACCCCCGCCATTCCGCCTGCACCCAGTGCCTGCAAACGCTGCAGTTCGGCCCGCTCCTGCTGCCCCACCAATTCTCCAATGATGCCCGCAGAAATGGTGCCCTGGTGGTACACATTGGAATTCCACAGAGGCCTGCGGGTAAAATCGATGGAAAGCTCGGGCAGCCTTGTCGTCGTCCGGTAAAAGTTGTTCAGCTTAAACTTCGCCAACAAAGTAGCGACGTAAGCGTCGTTCGTATGAATCAGCGAGATCAGATTGTCAGGCTCGCGATTGGTGCGGAAGTCATTGAAGAAGAAATCTTCATAGAAGTGGATGTCGCTGATCTTGTTGATGTCGAAATCAAGATACCAAGTACTCACATCCGGCCCCGGGAGATAAATACGGTGTTGGAAATTCACCCGATACCGGTCCTTGGGCACGGGATAGCGAACCGCGCTTGTCGCGTTCGTATTCCGGGCAGTGTCATTGACGCCGTAGATCTTTAGGGTGCCGAAGTTCTGCCGATTGCTATTGTGGCGCAGGGAAATCAAATCCACACCGCCACCGATGCCACGCTTGCTGCGCAGATCGAACTTGTACTTTGCATAGGTATGGTCGCCATGCACCACGGCAAGCTGCGTCAGCAGGAACTCACCCCACCGACTCTGATAACCGGGGCCGAAACGAAAATTGGCCTCTTCATCCAACGACTTGGTGAACTGGGGCAAGTAGAGAATGGGCGTCTTGCCCACATACAACTTCATGTCTTTCAGAATGGCCCTGTCATCTGGATAAACTGTCAATTCCTTCGCACTCATGCGGTAGTTCGGATTCTGCACATCATGCGATGTGAAGGATACCCCTGTGGCGTCGATCTTATTTTCCAGCTTGCTCCCAGAATGGAAGTCTTCCGCCCGGAAGAAAAACATGCCGGACGTTCTTCTGAAGCCGCCACCGCTCATGCTGCCGTTACCAGTGGCGCTTATCCCCGTTCCAGGAATACCCGGCGCTCCTGCACCTATACCCGTGATCACATTCCGGCCTGACATCTCACCCGTGATGGAATTGTAGGTGATTGAATCCCCATGATAGAGATTTCCATCCCGCCAGATCGTCACGCCGTCCTTGGCGATCACCTCCCCTGTGGCTTGGTTGTACTGTGCGCTGCCGCAGCGCATTTCAATATCACCGTAGCGGATATGCACATCGCCAGACACCGTGGCTATTCCAGTTTCAGGGTCCATCGTCGTGGTCAGGCCACGAATGTTCAGATCGCTCGTGAGGCTGTCGAGAAGGGTCTGTCCCCTCACATCCTGGGCCACAGCCAGGATGCAAAGGAAGGCCATCACGTAAAATCTTGAAAAAGTCATAACACGAAAGTACATCGTCCTGCGCGGGCAGTCGATGTGAGCGTTCTAAATAGGCTACTGGGGTCGCGGTGACAAGAAAAAGCCGGACTTTTTCGCCCCAAGTTTCCTCAGAATTAGAAACACCCCAGAGCAGAGCCAACCAGTCGGCTGGTTGCCTCAATCATCCTCGCGGCCAAGGCGGACCGGACAGACCCCTTTTTTGCTCGGTGCCTGCACAAAATCCAGCAGCCGCCGGGCTTTTTGCGACCACTCCTGGGTCACCGCCTGGTGCCTCGCCTGCGTCAGGTTCATCCTGCTGCAAAACAGCAGATTGAACAGCTTCTTGATCTCCCCACGCTCTTCAGCAGTGAATCCCTGCCGCCGTAGGCCGACCACATTCAGCCCTGTGATGCGATTCTTGAGCTGTGCGGCGCAGTAATGTGGAATATCCTTGCTGAAACTGCCATTTCCCTGAATCACGCAAAAATCCCCGATGCGCAGAAACTGGTGAAACACCGCCCCGCCGCCAATGAACGTGCTGTTCCCAATGTGAACGTGTCCGCCCAGCAGAACTGCATTCGCCAGGATGTTCCGGTCCCCCAGCACCACATCATGGGCCAGATGGCTACCCACCATGAGAAAATTGCCATCGCCAATTCGTGTGACCGTGCCCGGCTTGCTGCCCCGATGAATCGTCACATGCTCGTGAATCACATTTTTTTTGCCCAAAATCACACTGCTCTGCGTAGCGCGATCAAAGCCCAGATCCTGCGGCTCCCCACCAATGATCGCCGCGCGTCCGATCCGTGTCCCCTCCCCCACCACCACGTGTCCCACGAGCTGGGCATGCGCTTCGATCCTGCATCCGGCAGCCACTTCAGCCGCTCCTTCGATGACCACATAAGGACCGATCTCGGCCGTCGGGTCGATTTGCGCGCTCGGATCAATTAGGGCGGTCTTGTGGATCATGCACGATGACCATGGATGCCCCCTCGACAGGGATCAATCCTGACTTGCATCTGGCGCAAACTTCCTCTTGGCAGTCTGCCTCACGTTGCCTATGATCGGCCCACCGCAACGCAGCACCAGGAGAGGTGGTCGAGTGGTTTATGGCTCCAGTCTTGAAAACTGGCGTGGGTTTATCCCCACCGTGGGTTCGAATCCCACCCTCTCCGCGCTGGTACACCGTTAGACCCAGCACCACCATGTCCTTTAGATCTGCCTTTCTTGCCACACTGGCCCTGTTCCTGACCGCTAGCCTTCACGCCTCGGAGCCTTTGACTGGAGTGTTTGGTGAAAACTCCATGCAACGGGTGCTGGATTATGAGGCATGGCTGGGGCGGAAGGTGGATGTGATTTTGTGCACGGTGGATTTCCAAAAGTGGGAGAACTACCGCTATGCGAACTGGCTGAGCCAGACGGTGTATGGACAACGCGGCGACCGCAGGCTGGTGTATGATCTGCCGATCATCATCACAGACGCCAGCTATGCGGAGGCGAAGACAGGGGCATATGATGAGCACTGGAAATGCCTGGCAGGCTCCATTTTGGAGAATAATCCGGGCACGTATGAGATCGTGATCCGGCCCAGCCATGAGATGAACGGCGAGTGGTTTGCCTGGGGTGTGGGTGGGGCGAAGCAGGCGCAGATCCCGGACTTCATCGCCTCATGGCAGCGGTTTCATGGGGTGTTTCGCGGGGTGCCCGGCGGGGAGCGTTTCCGTTTCAGCTTTTCCAGCACGGAGGGTGCCAGTGATCCACGGACGATGTGGCCGGGAGATGAGTACGTGGACATCGTGGGCCAGGATGTGTACTGGAAGCCCAAGGTGATGGGCGGCGAGGGCTGGGAGACGAATGACCCCAAGGAAGCGTGGGAAAAGCGCGTGAGCCCCTACGGCTACACTGAATGGAATCTGGGGGGCATGCTGGCCTTTGCCAAAGCACACGGAAAACCGTTTCAGATTGATGAATGGGGCGTCTGGGGCCCGGATGCAGCGCCCTTTGTGGAGGCGATGGCGGCTTTTCTGAAGACGAACGGGGCGCGGTCGCAAACTTATTGGAACTCCAACGGCGGCTATCCCGGCGAGCTGACTCCGCGCGACAAGGAATGGCCGAAGACGACGCAGGCATTCAAGGCGGCGTTTGGGAAAGTAAAATAGCTACGGTCCATTCCACACATGCATCACGGCATAGCTCCGCCAAGGACGCCATGCTTGGGACATTTCTTCAGCCTGCTTTGCGGTGACGCCACCGAGGTTGTTGCGGACGGCGATGTCTTCTTTGGGAAAGGCGTCTGGCCAACGCAGGGCACGCATGGCGATGTAGTGGGCCGTCCAATGACCAATGCCAGGCAGCGTCACCAGTTGCGCGATGGCGGCTTCGGGATGCGCACCGGGTTCAAGCTGCAAGCGGCCTGAGCGGAAGGCCTCTGCCAAGGCGAGGATGCACGCGGCGCGGGTGCGGATGATGCCGAGGCGGGCGATGTCATCGACGGTGGCTCGGGTGACTTTTTGTGCCTGGGGTGTCAGGCGCGTGAGCTCAGGAAACGGTGTTTCGATTTTCTCACCGAAGGCTTCGGCGTAGCGGCAGGCGATCTTGGTCGCCGCCTGCACGGTGATCTGCTGGCCCAGGATGGCGCGCACGGCCAGTTCAAAAACATCGAATGCACCCGGCAAGCGCAGGCCGGGATTTTGTGTGACGCTCTTTTTAAGTGTGGAATCCTGCATCAGATGCGCGGCGATGATGTCGGGACGGGCGGCGAGATCAAACATGTGGCGCAGCCGACCCAGCAGCGCGGGCAGGACGGGCGTGAGCGAATGCGTGAACTCGACCAGCAGTGCGTTCTTCTCCGCTGCATTGGACACTTTGATCCAGCCGGTGTGATCACCAAGGCGAACGGTGCGCGAGTAGGTGCCGTCGGAAACTAACTCTACTTCGCGGATCGTGCGTGCGGCGAGAAACTTGATCATCGTCTGCCAGTCATAGGGCGGGCGGTAGCCGAGCTGCAGTGTGGAGGTGTCAGTGACATTCATCTTGCCCGGATGTGCGGTGGCTTCTTTGCGCAGGCGTGTGGGTGGCATGCGATAATGACGGCTGAAGGCGTCATTGAACCGGCGCAGGCTGGAGAAGCCGCTGGCAAAGGCGATCTCAATCACGGGCAGCCGGGTGTCGGTCAGCAGTTGCTTGGCCAGAAGCAGACGGCGGGTTTGAATCAGTTCGATGGGCGAGACGCCGAGCTCCTGCTGCACGATGCGGCGCAACTGGCGCGAGCTGAGGCCAAACTTCGTGGCGATTTCTTCGAGACCCGCGCCTTCATCCGCCAGCCCCTCGTCCATGCGAAGCATGATCAAATCCGCCAAGCGATGCGCGTGATCGACCGGCGCATGGCCCGGAGCCAGCTCTGGCCGACAGCGCAGGCAGGGGCGGAAGGCCGCTTTTTCCGCAGCCCCGGCGCTTTCAAAGAAGCGGCAGTTCTCGCGCTTCGGCACCTTCACCGGACAGATGGGGCGGCAGTAGATGCCCGTCGAGGTGACGCCCACGAAAAACACGCCGTCAAAGCGTGAGTCACGGGATTTCAGCGCGGCATAGGCGACATCATCATCGATCAGATTCATGGAGTTCAGCAGGCTAGTCTATGCAGCCCATCTGGACTGGCCGTTTTCGGACATGAGGTTATTTTATCTTCATGTCCGAAAATGGCCAGCAGCCGTTGCCAGAGCGCGCCATGATCTGCTCGCACGCAAATCGCATTGTCATGACATCCTCCAGCTATTTCTTCAAAACCATGCCCTCGCCGGTGGGCCTGCTCACGCTCGTGGCGAATGACCGTGGACTGGTTGCGGTGCTATGGGAAAACGATGATCCGAAACGCGTGCGCCTCAGTCCGCTGCATGAAGACTCCAAGCATCCGGTGCTGCTGGAAGCGGAGCGGCAGCTGCGGGATTACTTTGAAGGTAAGCGTGAAACGTTTTCACTGAAGCTTGATTTCACGGGCACCGAGTTTCAGCAGAAAGTCTGGGCGGCGCTGCTGACCATTCCCTTTGGCGAGACACGCAGCTACGCGCAGATCGCGGAGCAGATTGGCAATCCCAATGCGGTGCGTGCGGTGGGCGCGGCCAATGGAAAAAAACCCATCTCCATCATTGCGCCCTGTCACCGCGTGATTGGGTCAAATGGCAAGCTGACGGGGTTTGCAGGAGGCATGGAGGCCAAGGCGTTTTTGCTGAAGCTGGAGGCGCAGAAATTCACTCTGCACGGGGAGTAGGGAAAGGCCGAAGATCGTGCTCGGATGGGAGTGTGGGCACTCTTGCCCGCCTCATTCAAATGGCGGCGAAGTCGCGTGAATAGAAGAAGCGGACAGGAGTGTCCGCGCTCCCTTTTACCTTCATCACGGCACCATCTCCACGCGAACTTCTACAGCGGCGCTGCGGCCCTGATCATCCAGCACATGCACGCGCCATTTCCCGGCGGAAGCGGTCCACATGACAGGTGTGGCCGGATCGCTGGCTCCGAGAAAGCGAGGTCCGGCAAACCAGAAGACGCGGTTCACACCTGGGGCGGTGTCCGCACGCAGGGGGATCTTTTGCCGCGCCGCATTGGAGGCTTGCAGGGTGTACACCAATGCAGCACGCGGAGAGACAATCTTCGGCACCGCGCCTGCATCGGATACGACCAGTGATTCAGCGTTCGCCTCCAGCGGTGGCGGTGTTTTGCGTGGCACACCGGCCAGCTTGAACATCTCCAGCAGGTCCGGTGGCCAGAACTCGAACACCTCGTGTTTCAGCGCACGCTTGCCGTCATCACGCGGCACACGCAGGCCGCTGGCGGCATCGATCAGGACATCGCGATGGATGTCGCAGGGCGTGATGGGGGACACACCGGGAATGAAGCCGCCCTGCACGCGGTGCTGGCAGTACGGTGTGGGCAGTTGGCCTGACACCGCGCACAGCTCCACCTGCGAGACACCTGCGGGCGGCTTTTCACGCTTCATCGGCAGGCGCAGATGCCGGAACGTTTCAAACAGCAGCGGTGCCGCGCACTCGCGGGCGATGAAGGCAGGATTGGCCTTGCCATTGAAATTGCCGATCCACACCACCAGCACATACTCGCCGCGCATGCCCGCCGCCCAGGCATCGCGAAAACCGTGCGAGGTGCCTGTCTTCCATGTCACTGCGGGGTCATCCATCACGGGTTCGCCTTCACGCGTGCGCAGCATCTCGCGGGTGAGATAACGTGCTTCGTCGGTGAGCAGCGGCTTTGTCTCGAAGGCCTTCTGCGCTTTGAAATAGTTCAGCCGCTGTGCGGTGCCATCGCTCGACAGCAGCGAATAAAGTTCCGCCAGTTCCTCCATCGAAACTTCACCACCACCGAGCGGCAGTGCCAGTCCGTAAAATTCTGTAGGTTGCGGCAGCGCCACGCCCGCCTCTTTGAGAAAGCCGTACAAGCCGGGTGCTTCCAGCCGCTGTGCCAGGGCGACTGCCGGGATGTTGCGACTGTGATACAGCGCGTCTCCGGCGGAAATCGGTCCGGCAAAGTTGCGGTCAAAATTCTCCGGGTTGTAACTGCCGAAAGCCATGCGTCCGTCGCGCAGCAGCGTGTGGGGATGAATCAGGCCCTGCTGCATGGCCAGTGCATAGATGAAGGGCTTCAACGCAGAGCCCGGTGAACGCCGCGCCTGCACGCCATCCACCTGGCCTTGAATCTTGTAGTCGAGAAAGCGGCTGGAACCGACATAGGCGAGCACCTCGCGCGAAGGCGCATGCACCAGCAAAGCGGATGCATTGGCTATGCCCACCTCGCGTTTGCGCTCCACGTAATCATTCACCGCCTGCTCCACTCCCTGCTGACGATTGGCATCCAGTGCGCAGCGCAGCGGCACTCCCGAACTGGCGCGATCTTCCGCCGGTTTTCCGGCAAACAAACGCCGTGCCAGATGCGGTGCCTCTCGTGGCACGGGTTGCAGATGCCGCAGCGTGAAGGCCGCATCCAGCGGATCGGCAGGCAGGCCGCGCTCCTCACGCAAACGATCCCACAAGCGATGCTGTGCGGCGGCGAGGCTCGCGTTGTCACCCGACACACGGGGACGTCGAGTCGTTGGACTTTGCGGCAGCACGGAGAGCGCCACGGCCTCGCGCAGAGTCAGATCCTTCGCCGGTTTGCCGCACCACAGCAGGCCCGCCGCGCCCACGCCTTCCACGTTCCCGCCATACGGCGCCTGATTGAGATAAGCCTCCAGGATGTCGTCCTTCGAGTGATGCTTCTCCATCTGCACCGCGCGCAGCATCTGCCACGCCTTGCCCCACGGTGTGCGTGTGTGCAGATCATACCGCAGCCGCGCGAGTTGCATTGTGATGGTGGAGCCACCGCCGCGTGCCGAGCCTGAAACGACACCCCAAGCCGCGCGCAGCATGGAGAGCGGATTCACTCCCGGGTGATCGTAAAAATGGCGATCCTCCAGCGTGAGCGTTGCCTCGATCAACGCCGGGCTGATCTCCGCCAGCGGCGTGTAGCGGCGATACTTGCCATCCGGCGTCAGCGCAAGATGCAGGAGCCTGCCGTTGCGATCTTCCAGAGTGCGCGAGAAACGAAACTCCGGCGGATACAGCTCCGGCTGCGGCAGCAGCAGCCAGACCACTGCCGCCAGCAGCAGTGCCGCGCCCGACCAGCGCAGGAACCGCATACGCAGCAGACGGTGAATGGTGCGCATGGCTGTTACTCCACGTTCACCTTGCCACCACCGTCTCGCCCCTTGGTGCCGCGATCATACATGCTCTCGGCAAAGGCTGGCGGGATCACATAGACGCCTGCGGCGATGGGCTTGATGCGATAGCTGAAGGTCTTCACTGCGTCCTTGCCCAGGCCGCAGAAGAACACATTGCGGTCTTCGCGCACATCCACGTAATCCGCTCCAGGAATCGTGCCGCGTCCGGGTTTGAGGCCATTGGGCTCCAGCTCAAAGCTGCCGGGCATCAAATCGAGTACAGCGATGTTGCTGAGCGCATCGGGAGAAACATTGCGCACGGTCAGGCGCACCAGCGCACTTTCACCGACCTTGAGCTTCGCCACCGCTTTGCCGTCCGCTCCGAGAATTTCGCGGAACACTTCCAGGCCATCCGCGATGCGCTGGGTCGGCACGCCGGTATCGAAACCAGCCTCGGTCACCTGATAAAACGCGCCTAGATCGCGGCCGCCGCCTTGAGCGAGACCGAAGCGCAAGCCGCCCGCCTGTGCGCTGAAGTTGCTCTGGATTAATCCAGATGTCTCCGGTACCAGAACACTCGGTGTGCCGCCTGCACGCGCCAGTTCAGTCAATGAAACACGCACGCCTAACTGCTTTGCGAGATCCGAATAGGCCTTGAGCGCGAGGATCGTCGCGGCTGCGCTGATCGTGTTGAAGCGATTGCGTGACAGCGGCTGGGTGACGATGGCGAGATCATCATAGCCAAAGTTTCCGGCGAGCTCCGGGAAGTGTTTGCAGGCCACGGCGAAGCCTTCGGCCTGGCTCACCTGCGGATCGAGGTAGTACCAGCCACGCCATGCTCCCAGCGCTTTGCCTTTGCGCACTGCGGCCCAGTAATCCTGCATCAGCACCACAGCTTCAGGGCGCTTCTGCAGCAGGGCATAGGTGCCAGCAAGATACGCGGCGGTGAGATGGCCGCGCCAAGTCTCCTGAAATTTCTGCCGCAGGTTGTCGCGCAAGTTCAGCACGTAGGTGGAGGTGTTTTCACCTTGTCGTGTGAGCAGATAAATCGCCGCCGCCTGGATGGTCGCCTCATCGAGACTGCTCACCTGAAGGCGTGCCATCTGCCGCATGCGATTACGCGCACCTTCGAGCAGCGCCGACGGCACGGCATTGCCTGCATCCCGCGCTTCCGTGAGGAACCGAGTCACATAGACCGAGAGATAATCCAGGCCAGCATAGGCGTCCGCATCCCAGTAGCCGAAACCGCCGCTGGAATTCTGCCGGCTGCGCAGCAGGGCAAAGGCCGCATCGAGCTGCTGAGCGGACTCCGCTGCATCGAAAACAAAATCTACTTCCTTGGCCAGCAGCAAACGTGAAACGGCACGGCTGGTGATCTGCTCGGAACAGCCATACGGATACTCATGCAGGTAGAACTCCAATCCGCGTGCGAGACCCAGCGGCAAAGCTGAGACGTTTGCGTTGAGTTTGCGATACTGCGGGAACATCTCGCGCGTGACCTTCACCTCCTGGGTCTTCTCACGGAAGTAGCCGCTTTGCACGTTGGTGAGATACGGTGCCGCAGGCCGCACGCTGAGCGTGGCACGCCGTAGCACCACCTGACCGGCAGCCTCAGCTTTGAAGGTGATCTCCGCACCACCGAGTTCGTCTTTCACCCGCACGCGGAAGCGCACCGTATCCTCCTTGCCAGCGGCCACATTGAGCGCACCCGGCGGCGATGCGATGACTTCAAGATGCGGCGTGACCTGAGCCACGATGCTGATCGGGGCATTGGCCTCCGCGCCTTCGAGATTGTTCGCCACGGTGAGCGAGGCGGTGAATTCATCTCCTGGTGCGGCGAAGAACGGCACATTCGGCGTCAGCACGAGTGGCCCGCGCACGATGCTGCTGGTTTCAGCGCGGCCCACTGCGTCGTCAGCAACGGCCACGGCCATGACGTTGAGTTTTCCGGCAAAGTAATCCGGCACTGTGTAGCTGACTTCTTTGCGTTCGGGGCCTGCAGTAATCAAGCCTGACCAGAACACCACGGGGGGCTCCTTGCGGCGCTTGAACGGATTCAGGTTCAAGCGCAGCGGCTTGTCGGCATCGCCCCCAAACGCCTTGTTCTGCGCGATGAGCGAGAACTCCGGCAGGATCAGGTCCATGAGCTGCTCCGTATCGACTTCGAGCGCGCGTTTGCGGTTCAGGTGCGCGAGCGGGTCAGGCAGCTTGTAGTCCGTGATCTGGTGAATGCCTGCATCCACGGCATAGATCACGATGCGGCAGGGCTTCGCAGCCTGAAAGCCGATCTTCATGACATCCCCAGGCTTCACCTTTTCAGGCGCGTCGATCTTCACCTCGATGCGGCGTTTGTCCGGATTTGCAACGAAGTGATCCACCGCATAGCTCAGCGGCGAGGTGAAAATCTCCTTCGAATCAAGCGCCCGTACAAAGGAGGCATTCACATACGCGGAGCCTTCGATGTCATTCGGCACCAGGATGTGCTGTACGCTGGCCGTTGTGCCTGCCTTGAACCACTGCCAGCCAAGCACACGCTCACGCTCGATGGTGATGAGGCCTGCGCCGGTATAGGTGGCGCTCAGACTTGCTTCGAGCGATTCACCGCTGTTCCAGGTGCCGCGGGCCAGTTTGATGCCCAGTTCCGCGTCGCGCTCCATGCTGCGCTCCATGTCTCCCTTGCCCACCACGGTGAACGACGTGGCGCAGACGACGTTGTTGTCCGTGTCGCGCAATTCGAGGCGGAACTCGCCTGCGGCATTTGTCGGCAATGCATAATTGGCTCCTTCGACTGGGAGGGCAAAACGCGCCTCCAACACCATGGATTCACGCTGCGTCGAGACGTAGGCATAGCTGCCGCTCTCCTGCTTCGTGAGCACGGACACATGTTTGATCTGAATCAGACGTGCCATGAGATCCTTTGGCGCGAGGGGTTTCAAATCAGGGCCCACCGCAATGTAGCGGACGTTTGCGGCCGTGTCCTTGCCGAGGTAGTCGAGCTTCGCATCCGGCTTGTAGCCGACGACATAGGGCAGCGCGGCGACGAGGAAATTCTTGCCGCTGCGCACACTGCGTCCGCCATCGGCCTCGAAGCCTTCGATCAGCAGGCTCACCTGAAAGCAGCTCTTGTCGAAACGTTCCAGTGCCAGATCGAACTGCGCCGCACCCGTGTCATCCGTGGTCTGCTCGCCGAGATTGATCTTCTGCCCCGCTTCGGTCTCCTGGTCGTCTTCCGCTTCAGGCAGTTGATTGTGGAAAATGAAATCGGGGAACTGTGGAAAGGCGAAAGCACCCGGGCTCAGCTCCATCCGCGCCTTTAGGAGACGCTTCGCAGCCGGAAAGCCAAACAAGGTTTGCAGGGAAACGTCGGCTTTGATCTCACTCGGTTGCAGCCATCCGGCGAGTTCGTTGCCGGTGAGCGTGACCTCGATCTTCATGCGATCCGGCTGAAAGTCCTCCACTTTGAACGTGGTCTGGCCAAGCCGGGTGCGCTTGTCTTCGTCATCTTTTTTTACCAGATAAAGCCGTGCGATGTAGCGCCCTGTGGGATCACTTTCATCGGTCTTCATCTTCACATCCATGAAGCCGTCCTCAGACAGCACGATCTTCTGGGTGTCGATCACCTCGTCCTTCGCGTTGACCAGATCCATCTCCAGCGGCAGTCCCGCGAGACCTGAGGCCCAGTCGCGGCGTTTCAGGACGGCACCGATGTGGATGTCATCTCCAGGACGATACACGCCGCGCTCCGTGAACACGAAGGCCTCCAGCGCCTCCTTCTCCGAAGCCAGCACGCCGCCGATGTCGAAACGTGAGAAGTCGAGCAGACGGTCGGGGCGATCAAATGGCAGGAAGGACAGGTCATTGCCCAACATGGCGGTGATGGCGACGGGGCGTTTCTCGCGCTGGAAATTGCTCACATCCGGCAGCAGCACATGGCCGTCGGCGGTGGTTTGCTGCAGCAGATACTCGCCGTTCTTGGCCAGCACGGTAATGGTGGCACCGTTCACCGGGTCGCCGGTCTTGATGCTCTGTACAAACACATCGCGCGAGCCGTCTGCATTCTTCTTCACCATCAAGCCGAGATCTGTGACGAGCACGAAGCGCTTCGTTGTCGCCTGATCCATCACCTGCCAGTCATCCTCCACGGCATCACCCTCCAGGCGCTTCTTCGAGTCCTCCACGGGCTCCACGCCATCTGCGGTGAGAAAGAACAGGCCGCGCGAAGCATCTGCATCCGAAGTGTCCGGTGATTGCAGCGCACTGGCAAAATCGACCATGGAGTAGCAGGCCTGATACTCGTTCTTCATCGCAACCGGCTGCACGTGGCGCAGGAAGTGGGCGATGTTGGATTCATCAAAGCTGTCGCCCATCGTGAAGTTCGGGTTTGCAAAGTCACCTTCTGACATCACCACCAGGTGATTCACCTGCCGTGCAGGCACACGTGCCATCTCCACGCGCAGAAACGGCACACCGCGTGATTGCAGCGAGAGTTTGCGCTCGCCATTGAGCGCGAGAATGCCACCCTTGCCGAGCAACTGCACCTCCTTCGGAAAGTCCGGCGTATTTTCAAAGGAGCGGAACTCATTGCCAAGCCGGAAGCCGCCCAGCGCCTCGACACCTTTGTTGATGCGCACAAACAGACGCCCCTGGCTTTCTGCGAGAAACTTGAATGCATGACGCGTCGTCGCCGGATGATCATCGCTCAGTTCAAGCTCGACCGGTTTCAAAGACACGGGCGCATACTTCTTGAGTATGTCGGTTGTTACATCATTCACGCCGGGAGCCACGTCATTGCCGCGTGCATCCTTGATCACGAATTCCTCCGGCTCCTGCCACACACCGAGATGCTTGAGCAGATTCTCCGTTGTGACATAGCCCTCCGTGTTGATGAACAGAAACTGCTCCGGCTCGCCATCCTCGGTCTTTAGAATCTCGGTGTTCGCGTCGGTGATCTTGAAGCCGCTGTTCACGTCTGGCACGCGTACTTTTGAAACGACATCCGCCGCCAGCATTCCACCACCGAGCGTGCTGACGAGCTCCTTGTGCAGCGTGACCTTTACGTAGTCCTCCTTCTCCGGCACTTGAATCCGTGTGGTGCGAATCCAAAACTCACGCTGAAATTTCCCTTCCGTGACCGTGAACAGCGTGTCCAGTTTCTGGCCTTTCCAGTCGAAAATTTTGGAGCCTCCCAGAACCTCCAGTGAGACCAAGCGTTCGATTTGCGCCTTGTCGAGCGGATGAGTTGAGGTGAAACCCACGACGACATTTTGCAGAGATGGATCACGCGGATCGATCTCGAACTTTGAATCCGTCAGTGAAAGCTGCAGCGACGGCGTCCGCCCATTCCAGCTTGCTTCCTTTAACTCCGCTTCCTTCGGCAACTGCGCCGGATCCAGCTGCACCGTGAACTCCTGCCCTGCGGGCCAGTCCTTGGCAGGCGTGAAGACCAGCAGTTTGTCCGTGCTCCATTTCCACACGCCCGCGTAGGCTGGTGAGAGCGTGACGCCAGCCGCCACCTTGCCCACGGCATCCAGCTTGGCCACCGAGACATTGAACTGAACCGTGATCGGCTGCGGTTGTGGCTTGTCTTTGATGATCGGCGTGACACCCGGCATCAAGAGCGTCCCTTTGGCCTGCCTCACTTCAGTCCGCACCTGCGGCCGCGGCCTATGCGCCTCCATGTACTGGCGCACCTGCGGCACGATGAGGAACATCGCCCCGGTCAGCACAATGGCGAAGGCGTAGCAGCCCGGATGTTTGGTCACATGATTATCCGCTGCCCGGGCAAAGCGCGGCATCCAGGCGGGCGGCTGGTAGTGAAATTGCCCAAACAAAGCACGCATCAAGCGCACTACCCACGAACCAGAAGAGTCGGACATAGATGTATAAATTGGTGACTGAGAGTAATCCACTGGCTTTCCCGTGCGCGGGGAATCTTGTGGCAAAAATTGAAATTTATTTCCTTGATTCTGTCTGGGGAGCTAGAAGGCCAGCCCCCGATAGTTCGGGGGTGATGCAGGAACTCCCCCGCAGGCCCGTATGACTGGCGAATGCCCAATCGCGCCCTGCTCCCATGCCTTGCCACCGCCTTGCTTGCCGCTTTCTGCGGAGCCGGAAAGGCCGCGCCTGCCTCAGTCCTCGACCCGAAGGTGCAGAGCTATTTCGAGCAGCACTGTCTGAAGTGCCATGATGCCGATGTGCAGAAGGGCGACTTCCGCATGGATACGCTGTCTCCCAAGGTCGGCTTTGAAAACACGCCGCAGTGGCTGGAGATCATGGAGCGCATCAATTCGGGTGAGATGCCGCCGAAGAAGGAAAAGAAGCGCCCTGAAGCCGCAGCAAGCGCCCAGGTGGTGGAATGGATCGCGCACAAGATGAAGGAAGGCGAGTCAGCGCGCATGGCCTCCCGCGCCAAGGTGAACTACAACCGGCTGACGCGGGATGAGTATGTGAACACGGTGCGCGACCTCCTCGGTGTGGAGTATGACGCGAAAGATCCTGGTGCCTTTCTGGAAGACCCGGAGTGGCATGGATTTGAGCGCATCGGTTCGGTGTTGACGCTTTCGCCTTCGAACATCGAGAAGTATCTCGGAGCGGCGGAGACAATTTTGGCCGAGGCTTATCCAGACATTATTCCTCCGGCGAAAAATGCGAAGCCGGTGGTGCCCTTCGGCGGCTCGAAGCCTGTGCTTTATGAAGAGCAGATCAGTGAACGGCACCGCGAGCGGCTGCGTGGAATGGGCCTGCTGGACAAGGTGCGCTACGACATGTGGCCTGGAGACATCTTCCGCTATTCCTTGCTCAAGGACCCGCTGCCAGAGTCTGGGGTCTATGAGATCAGCTACACGCTGAGCGGCCTAAAGCCTGAGAAAGGCCGCGCACCGCGCATCAAGGTCTATGAGGCAAAGCTCGATCGTGTGTTGTTTGAGCAGGACATCGTCGCAGCCGAAGACAAGCCTATCACGGTGACCTTCCGTGCGCATTTGCCCAAAGGCCGGCCGAATATTGAAGTGTACAACGATGTTCCCGGACCAACAAATCTGCCGCGCTCAGGGCGGCATGGGGATACGCCGTTCATCAGCACCAAGATGGGCCGCATCCCCTGGCAGATGAAGCTCACGGATGAACAAGGCAAGGCACGCTATCCCTTCCTCATCATGGACTCCATCTCATGGCGCGGCCCGCTGCTGAGTGATGCTGAGAAGAAGCTTCGGGACGACTACATGCCCAAGGAAGAGGGCAACATGGAGCAGGTGCGCACCTGCCTCGCCATGCTGGCTCAGCGCGCCTTCCGCCGCCCGGTCACTGATGAGGAACTGGCTGGCTACATCGGCATCGTGAAAGCGGAACTCGCGGCCAAAGAAAAATTCCGCGACGCGGTGAAGGCGGGCATGCTTTCGATTCTGTGCTCGAAGAGCTTTGTCTTCATGGCGGAGGGTGATGAGAATGTGAGCCGCCAGATGCTCAACGACTGGGAAATCGCCTCACGCCTTTCCTACCTGCTCTGGAACACCATGCCGGATGCGGAACTGTCCACGCTGGCCGCTCAGGGCAAGCTGCGTGACAAGGTGGAGCTCTCCAAACAGGTGGCACGCATGCTGGCGGATGCGCGCTCGACACGCTTCACGGACTCCTTTGCCACGCAGTGGCTGCGCCTGCGCAAGGTGGGCATGTTTCAGCCCGACAAGAAGCTCTACCCTGACTACGACAAGGCGCTCGAAGCCAGCATGACCGGAGAAACGAAGGCCTTCTTCCGCGAAGTGCTGCAGAGCGGCCTCACCCTGCGCGAGCTGATTCACTCAGACTGGAGCATGATGAACGGGCTGCTCGCGCAATTCTACGGCCTGCCGGAGGCCAAGACGACGGGCGATGAATTTCAGCGCGTCTCGCTGCCCGCAGAGAGTCACCGCGGTGGCCTGCTCACGCAGGCTTCCATTCTTTCGCTGACGTCCGATGGCGTGCGGCACCGTCCGGTGCATCGCGGCGTGTGGGTGATGGAGTCCATCTTTGGCAAATCACCGCCACCACCGCCTGCGAACGTCGATCCCATCGCCACCAATCCAGCGGCACCCAAAGCGACGCTGCGTGAGAAACTCGAAGCGCACATCCACGATGCCAACTGCGCCTCCTGCCATGCGAAGATTGATCCGCTCGGCCTCGCCTTTGAAAACTACGACGCCATCGGCCGCTGGCGCACCGAGGAGCTCACGGATGGCATCGGTGCCAATCCGAAGGTCAAAGCCTCGGGCAAGTTGCCGGATGGCCGTGAATACCAGACCGCTGATGACTTCAAAAAGCTGCTCCTTGCCGATCTCGACGCCTTCAATGCCACATTCATCGAAAAACTCGCCACCTATGGCCTGCGCCGCAGCATGTCCTTCGACGACCGCGATGATCTGAAAGCCATCGCCGCCACGAGCAAGGCGAAGGATTACCGCCTGAGAGACATCGTCGAGGCGTTCGTTTGTTCTAACCTGTTTCAGAAGCGCTGATCTCACCTCACCCACACCTTTATGAGCAATCTTAACCTGAACCGCTGGCGCATGAGCCGCCGCCAGATGCTGCGCGGCCTTGGTGCTTCGATTTCCCTGCCCTGGCTCAATTCCATGGGTGTGCTGCCAGCGCCAGCGCAGCCAAAGCGCAGTGTGTTTCTCTACATCCCGAACGGGGTGAACACGCTCACCTGGCAGATTGGTAAAGCAGGTGCCGATTATGAGTTCACCAAGCCGCTGCAGTCGCTGGAAAAGCATCGCGCCGACATAACACCCATCAGCGGCCTGCATCACCCCATGGTGATCGGCAAGCATCACAACTGCGAGAAGGTCTGGCTCACCGGTGCGAACGTCCCTGGCGATGGCGGCGCTTTCCGCAACACTGTCTCCGCCGACCAGCTCATGGCCGAGGTGCAGGGCAATGCCACGCGTTTCTCCTCACTGGAAATGGCCATCGAGGGCACCTCGCTCGCGTGGTCAAAGGACGGCATCCAGATTCCCGCGGAGCGCAATACGCAGCAGATTTTCAATGTGCTCTTTGGTGTCGAAAAAGACAGCAAGGAGACCATCCGCCGCCGCCTCAGCCGTCGCGGCAGCATCCTCGATCTCGTGGCCGACGACGCGAAACGCGTGAACAACAAACTCGGCAGCGAAGACCGCAGCAAACTTGACGAATACCTCACCGCCGTGCGTCAGGTGGAAGAGCGGACCCGCCGTGCCGATGAGTGGCTGAATGTGCCGAAGCCCGCCGTTCCCGCCTCGGAGGCTGCGCGCCTCCAGCGCAAGCTCAGCATGGCCGAAGCCGGCGAGTACTACCGCCTGTTCTACGATCTCATGGTCATGGCCCTGCGCACTGATTCCACCCGCGTCATCACCTGCGGTATCGGCGGTGAAGGCAATGCCAGCGGCATTCCGGAAATCGGCATCTTACAGACGCGTCACGGACTCTCCCACCACAACGGCGACCCCGAACAGCTCCGCCGCTTGACTGAAACCGACACCTTCCTCATCTGTCAGCTCAGCTACTTCCTCGACCAGCTTAAAGAACTCAAAGAAGAGAACAACACCCTGCTCGACACCACGCAGGTTCTCTGGGGCAGCGGCATGGCCTACGGTCACAGCCACGGCAACGCCAACCTGCCCACCATCCTCGCCGGTGGCAAAGCGCTCGGCTACAAGCACGGCACGCATGTGGACTTCAACCTGCCCAAGATCGGCAAATACGACGTCACCAACGCCACCGAACACTACAAAATCTGCTCCCGCCCCGTGGACAGCGACGCCCGCGTCAGCAACCTGCTGCTCACCATGCTGCAACGCGTGGATGTGAAGGTAGATACCTTCCAAGACAGCGTGGGGCCGATCTCACAGATTGTTTAAAGCGACCTGGAAAGCCGGAATGAGACACTATCTTTCGCAGCTCGCCGCCGGGTCATCCTTTTCCGCCCCGCTGCGGTCACGCATGCTCTTCATGGCGCTGTGTCTGATTCCGCAACTGACCTTAGCGGGTGTGCAGGTGAGCTACCAACTCCCGACTCAGGGCCCCCTGCCACAGACCTATCGGGTCACGCTTGCCATCGTGGATGCGCAGAAGCCGGACTGGATCATCAGCCAGTTCACGGCGGGTGCTGTCCGCACGGTGACGACGGAGAACGGCGGGAAATTCTCTGAAACGTGGGACGGTCTGGATGACAACTTCATGCCAGTGCCTCCTGGGACTTATGGCTTGAAGGGAATCTACATGCTGGCTGCAACGTGGCCGGTGGATGGTGCGGCACACTCGATCACACCGCGTTACATCACCAGCGCGGAAGCATGGCGAGCATTGCCGGGAGAAGCGAAGACGCCCGTCGTGGTGGGAGATCCAGTGAACAGCCCCATCGGTGATGTGGATGTGGGAGCGAACGGCGTGGGTGTCTTCTGCTACCAGTATTTGGAAAATGCGCGGAATTTTTACGCGGCGGATTTCAAGAAACCGATCAACTACGATCAGGCCACGCCTGGCTACGGTTCGGGTGGCGCAGCAGGTGGCAAAGCAGTGACCACGGACGGCACCTCATCCTGGTGTAGTGAGAATGAAGGTTTCGTGTTCCGCACCGACGGCAAAAAGTTCGGCAATGAAGATGGCCGCTTTCGCAAAGGGGTGCATCTGCAGGAGGGCAAAGTCACCGCCATGGCGGCCTGGCGCGATGAAGCAGCGGGCAAATCATTCGTTTATCTGGCCGAGCGCGGACGCTTGATGCGGGACGAGAAGCACTGGCACCACCCCGAGGAGAGCACCCAGGACATGGTGAATCAGATCATCGTGCTCGATGGTGACACGGCAGCACGACTGGCGACCGTGCCGGTGGTTGAACCTCTGGGAGTGGTGGCCCGCTGGGGAGACCGGATGTGGGTCCTGCACAAGGAAGGCACGGACTTTGCAATCAGTGTGGCCAGACTGAAAGCAGGACTGCCTGAGCCCAAACTGACGCTCGCCTTTAAACTTCCAGCGGGCATCGCGCCGGACGATCTGGAAGTGGACAGCCATGAACGCATCTACATCGCCGATGCAAAGGCGAACAAAGTGTTGCAGTTTTCATCAAGCGGGAAGCTGCTGCACAGCTTTGGCAAACTGGCTGTGCAGCGATCCGGGAGGTACGATCCTGAGTCGTTTATGTCACCGGAGAAGCTCGCCTGCTGGCGTGACGCGGACGGGCACGACCGGCTCGTAGTCGTGGAGCGCCATGGCATGGACCGAGTCAGCGAATGGAATGCAGATCATGGCCGTCTCGAACGCGAGTGGCTCAGCGCACAGACGTATGCCAATGCAGGGTACGCGGTGGACCCACGCCATCCAGAGCAGTTGTACATTCAAGGCCATGGCGGCTGGCTGCTACGCTTTCATGTGGACTACCAGACGGGCGAGTGGCGTCCGGAAGCGGTCTATCCGGATGTCTGCACCGGACGCTTTGAGCACCATCATTTTGGATTCCCGCGCATGTTTTATCGTGGGGATACACGCTATCTGGCCTGGTCCCGGGGAAACTTCATCTACCGTGAGGCAGGAGACCGCTGGCTGCCCTCAGCGGCTATTTTAACCCAGGGCGAAGGCAAAGAGCGGAAGCGCTACGTCTGGCATGATGAGAACGGCGACGGCCAGGTGCAAGAGAGCGAGTACTTGCCGCACCTGACCACGCCGCCTATGAACCCGCGCTACTGGGGCGACTCGTGGCTTGATGACCTGTCCTTGATCGCGATTCAGGAGGGCAGTGCCGATGTGTGGCGGCTCGCACCAGAGAGCTTCGATGCGCATGGCAATCCGATCTATGCCGTGAATGGCTGGAAGAAGCTGCTTACTGATCCAGTGCTCGATGCGCGCAAGCAAGGCACAGCCACAGCGACCTTTGGCGGCAACGAGATTGCTGATCGTTTCTCCTCCGCCTGGGCTATGGTCGCCGGCTCAATCAAAGACGGCTTTTATGTGAATGCACGCGGCCCCGACCTGGGGGCAAACTTTGGGGCACAGCAAAAGCTCTCCCGCTATGTGCCTGATGGCAAAGGCGGATATGAACTCAAATGGCGCGTGGGACGTGTCGCTCTGCAAGGCACGGCGAATGAGGGCGAAGTCTATGGCTCCATCCACGTCATGGCCCCCATCGGCGGACTCATCACCCAGGTGGATCAATCTCGCATGGGTATCGTTCTACACACTGAGGATGGCCTGTATGTGGAAACTCTCTTTCCCGATGAGCGCCGGACTGGCGGCAAAACCATGGGGCCGTACAACCTGCCCGGTGAATTCTTCACCGGCTATGCCTTCGAGAATAAAGACAATGGCAAAGTCTATTTTGCGCTCGGCAAGACCACGCCGATGATCTTCGAAGCCGAAGGCTGGACGGCTAGGGGGAATCCTGTGCGACGCCTGGAAAGCCTGCCGAAGACCGTGACCATCGCCGCTTCACAGATCGCAGGCGCACCGGAGTTTGCCCTAGCAGTGCGCAAGCAGCGCAATGGTGGCACGACGGCGCGGGTCGCCCAATTTGCACCTCTTCCCGGAGGCGGTCCGGCGCTCGATGGCTCCATGACGGGCTGGGAAGTGTGTGAACCCATTGCCTTCGCCGCCGATGCAAAGCAGACGGTGGAGGTACGCTGTGGTTTTGATCCCGAACATCTCTACCTGCGCTGGCATGTCCGCCTCGGCAGGAAATTTGATGCGAAGCCACTCGAACCCGCCGAGCGTCTCTTCACCCATGATCGTGAAGCAGACACGATGAGCTTCTACATTCAGGGCGATACCGAGGCCAAACCCGCCAAAAATGGCAACGGCCGCGCCGGTGATGCGCGTTTTGTTTTCGGTCTGTTCAAGGACAAGGACCAAGTGCGGCCCGTGGTATTGACCATGCTGCCCAAATGGTTCGGTGCAGGCAAGCCCAGCCCGCTGACCTACCAGACCCCGGCGGGAGGGGCCGCTGCCTTTGAACATGTCGGCCTGCTCAGCTCCGCAAAGCTCGGTCATATCCTGGATGCGGATGGCGAAGGCTTCGTCATCGCGGCCTCCATCCCGCGAGTCAGCGTGGCCATGTTGCCCGCATTTGAGAAAGAACTGCAAACACAGGTCAACTTCGACGCCACCTTCGGCGGTCACAACCGCGTCTGGTGGGCCAATGCGGACGGCTCCGCCACCCGCGAAACCTATGACGAACCCACCGAAGCCCGACTCTACCCAGGCTCATGGTCCCAGGCGAAGTTCGAGCCAATGCGCAGCCTACCTGTCCGCACCTGGAGCGTCATTGGTCCGTTTGGTTTCTCGAAACTGACCCAGCTCAGTCATCGCGAAGATCGCAATGAAATCACCCGCACGCTGGCAGCCACCGCCTTCCCTCCCGAGCAGGGCATTGATCTTCAAGCAAGCTTCAGCGGCGATCAGACACGGACCCGCAAGTCTGCACATACTTTGAAATGGAAGCCCGTCAGCATCAGCGGCGACATTGTCTCGTTCGACACCACACTTGGCTGGAAAGGTTATGAGGATGAAGGAAGCGCCTACCTGGTCACCTGGGTGCATGCACCTCAAGCCGTCAGCATCAGGCTGAAAGCGCTCGATGAGCACCATGGCCATCACGCTGTACGCATCTGGATCAACGATCACCCACTGCCCGCAGTGTTTCCCAAGGGGCAGAGCGCCAAGGATCTACACCAATCGCTGGATGCCACCCAGCCCGTGGCGCTGCAGGCTGGATGGAACAAGCTGCTGCTTCGCTACGATCAAGTCTGGGGCTCCAACCAGGTCGGCTTGGCCCTTGATGCTGCACCCGAAGTGCTCTGGTCGTTGAAAATCGCGGGCACGCCGCCTGAGGCGGTGAAGTGATGCATCGAACCCTTTTCTCATGATGAATTCATCCCCTAAGCAGCTCCGTTCATCGCTAACCAAGCGCGTTGCAGCATTCCTGCTTCTCTCCAGCGCCATCCTTCACGCCGAGGACAAACCCAAGTTTCGTTCTGATGCCGATGGCCCAGTGAAAGCGGGTGAGAGGAGAAAGGCTCCGAAGGACCGGAAGCCGGGAGACCCGCCGGAATGGTTCCAACTTGTCGAGGGGCAGTTCCCACCAGAGGGCTCGGCTCATGCGGTTACAGGAGAACTGATGCACGTCGAGCATCTGGACCGCCAGTTTCAGATTCGTGTGGATCGCAATGACAGCCAGGAGCGCGGGATCTGGGATCTGCCGCTGGATGCCACCCTGCTGCCGTATGGTTCTGTCTGGTATCAAGGTGCGCCTGCCGCCTTGCAGGACATCCCGCTGGGCACCCATTTGCACGGCCTGTTTTATCTGACCGATCCCGAGGACAAGACACCGCTGCCAGACACCTGGTACAAACGCAAAACTCCCGATTGGGAATTCCGCCGCTGCCTCCGCATCGAGGATGAGTATTCATTTCATGCACGGCAGAAGCAGCTTTGGAAAATCGACAGCGTGGACCTCACCACCAAGAAGCTCACCGCGACGCTGCAGGACAAGGGCAAACCCAGCGGCCAACCCAAGCTCTTTGATCTGCTCAGTAGCACGCGCGTGTTCAAAGGTCAGGGCATCGCGGATCTCAAGGCCCTGCAACCCGGCCAGACGATTCTCTTCAATCTCACCTGGGTCACGCTCTATGGCCCCGGCCGCATCACGGATGTCTGGCTGGATGAGCCTGCGCGCGCGCTAGTCACTGCAAATCAGCTCGAGCGCCATCGCACTTACATCCGCGAGCGCGGCCTGCCCGGCTGGGTGAAGGAGGTCGATGACGAGCAGCAGTTCGTCACCATCATGTTCTTTGGCAATGTGGATCCAAAGCTATTCGACGAACTGAAAATCAAAGATCCCAATCTCCCGCCGCCGAAAGACGGCAGTCCTCCGCCAGTCGAGCCGCGCGGCGGCCTCGCCGTAGCACGTGAGACACTCATGGCCTATGACCCGGTGAACGACCGCAAAACCGGCAGTGTCCTCGACGTGACAAAGGTCCCCGTCGAACCAGGCAGCAGCGGCGTGCAGATGAAGATCAAGATGGACATGCTGCTCGAAGGCTACCGCCCGAAACGCATCGTCCGTTTCTATCCCGAAACCTGGAAAGTCATCGCCCTGCCCAAGGAAGAGGAGTACTTCGGGAAAGAGTGATCATCCCGTTTGCAACCAAGCAGCAATTTGTTCGTCCGGTTTTGTCGCTGATGGTGAGATACATTGATCTCCCAACTGCGTTTGTTTCCTCCCCCTGATGAACCGCCTGTTTCTGCTTTTCGCCGCCCTGCTGCCTTTCCATTCCCTCATTCAAGCCGCTGAGGCCCAAGGCCGTGCCGTGATGGATCAACGGCACAAGGCTTTGTTCCAGGAGGCTTGTGTTTCATGTCATGGCCCGGACAAACAGAAGGGGAAGTTCCGCGTGGATGATCTGCCGTTTGAAATCAAGAACATCGAAACAGCGGAAAAGTGGCAGAAAGTGCTCAATCAGATGAACTCGGGCGACATGCCACCGGAGGATGAAAAGCAGCCGGCAAATTCAGCGAAGGCGGACTTTCTCGATGACCTGGCGAATGTAATGGTCGCTGCGCGGCGCACTCTGGGGGATCAGAATGGCGTGATCACCATGCGGCGGCTGAACCGCCGTGAATACAAGAACACGCTGCGTGAACTGCTCGGCGTGGACGTCAATGTGTCCGATCTGCCGGGAGACAGCGGTGCGGGTGGCTTCGACACGGTGGGTGCGAATCTTTTCATGTCAGCGAACCAGTTTGAGCAGTATCAAGTGCTGGGACGTGAGGCGGTGGAGGAGGCGTTTGCGTGGCAGGCGGCGGCGGGTGTGGAGAAAAAACTGCACTACGAAGCCGAGACGACGACTCCCATCGTGAAGAAGTTCGTGGAGTATCAAATCGATGCGAAGGCGCGGGCGGAGCGCTGGGTCAAAGCGGTGGAGGAAGCGGCGGCCAAACCTGAGAACAAGGACATCGTCGCGAAGATCCGCAAGGAATCGAAAAACGACAGCATCTTCCGCCGCGAATGGGCTCGAATTCCCGGCGCACCGAATCCACGCACCTTTGGCTTCGATAAAAAGGGCGAAAACGATGCGGATCTGGCCAACGATTCGCTGGGCGCAGGCTGGCTGAAGTATCACCAGTATTACATGGCGCAGCCTGCGGTGGACAAGGGGGCCTATCTCGGCACGCAGACACGGCATCCGGCGGAGTTGAACGTGAACTACATCGAGTTGCTGGTACCGTTTGACTGGCCGGTGGGCGATTACATCGTGCGTGTAAAGGCCGCAGCGACCAAGGAGGCCCCGCCAGAACGCCGTTTCCTCGACTTCGGCATCTATGCACGGACAGGGCGAGTGATGGCCACCCATGAAATCACGGGCACGATAGAAAAGCCCCAGGTGATCGAGATTCCGCTGACTCTGACACGCAGCAACATGACGCGGGAAAACCGCATGCTATTCGTCCGTGAAAAGGGCAGTTGGGACACCAATGAAGAAGGCGGCCGCAGACGTGCGGAGGGGGTGAAGCGCAATGGGATAGGGCCGGAAGTCACGCTGTGGGTGGACTGGATCGAAGTCGAACGCGTGCCGAAAACCGACAAGCCCAAGCCGCCTGGCATTGCGGCACTCAGCATCCCTCTGGATGACAAATCGCCCGCGCCTGCCGCACCGGAACTGCGCACGGCGTTGGAGCGGTTTGCCACAGAGGCATTCCGTGGAACAACGCCACCGAAGGATTACATCGACCGCCTGCTCAGCCTCTATGACGTGCGCCGCAAGGCGGGAGACAAGCACAGCGCGGCGCTGAAGGAGACGCTGGCCGTAGTGCTGTCTTCCCCCATGTATCTCTATCTCGCAGAGCCTACGCCAGACGAGAAGCGCCGGCAGTTGACGGGTTTGGAGCTCGCCACCCGCCTTTCGTATTTTCTTTGGAGCGCGCCGCCGGATGCCCATTTGCGTGATCTCGCGCAGCGCGGTGAATTGCAGAAGAAGGAAGTGCTCGCCGCGCAAACGGAGCGGCTGCTCAATGATCCGCGTTCGGCAGATTTCCTCGAAGCCTTCACGCATCAGTGGCTTGGGCTGGATCGCATCGACTTTTTCGAGGTCAATCGTTCACTGTATCCGCGCTTTGACACCGGCACAAAGGTGGCCGCCAAAGGGGAGATCCATGAAACCATGGCGTACATCATGCGCAACAACGCAAGCCTGCGCGATCTCCTGAAGTCTGACTACGTGATGATCAATCGCGTGCTCGCCCATTATTACGGCATCCCTGGCGTGAAGGGAGATGGCTATGAAAAAGTGTCGCTGCCGAAGGACTCGCCACGCGGTGGCTTGCTCGGCATGGCGGCCATTCATTTCATGGGGGGCAATGGCGAGCGCACCAGCCCCGTCGAACGCGGCGCCTGGGTGCTGCGCAAGCTGCTGCATGATCCGCCGCCGCCCGCACCTGCCAACCTGCCCGCGATCACGCGGCTCGCGGGCAAAGTGCTCACCACACACGAGCGCTTGATCGCGCATCAGGAAGACCCGCAGTGCGCAAGCTGCCATCGCAAGATTGACCCCGTCGGCTTTGGCTTGGAAAACTTCGATGCCGCCGGACAGTGGCGCACCGAAGACAGCTACATGGCCATCGACGCGAATGGCAAACCCGATCCAAAGAGCAAGAAAACCTGGACCATAGAAGCCGCCGCCGCGCTCTACAAAGGCCCTGCGTTTAAAGACTTCTTTGGGCTGCGCGACATCATCGCCTCCAAGTCAGACGCCTTTGCCCGCAGCTTCAGCGAGGCCTTGATTGAGTTTGCACTGGGCCGCCCACCGGGCTTCCGCGATGAGCCGCTCATTGCAGGCATGATCCAGCAAGCCGGTAAAAAAGACCTCGCCATTCGCGAGTTCATTCAAGCCTTGGTCGCAAGTCAGGAGTTCCATACCAAATGAAGGTTTTGAGTCATCCAGCCTCCGCCAGATCGAGTGCTCTTTGCAGCAGATCTGCTACACCCACTTCATCTGCGCTCTGGCGAAGCAGATCAATGTCCAGTCGGCTGCTGTTGAGCCGCAGCACGCCCAGCACATCCTGCCATTGCCGTTCCGAGTCTTCCCCACCAAGACGATACCATTCCAGCTTTGCCACGACGATGTCTTCCGCGCAGCACACGGACGCCTCGACACTGCTGCCTTCGGACACCGGCATCCTGCGTGATCTGGTAAACTCACCACCATCAAACCGGCGCAGCTTGGGCAGAAAAACATCCACCTTCATCGCCGTGGCGAAATGGATGAGATTGAATGATGACCGTTGGTTGATCGCATCCATGATGGCTCCCTCATCAGCATACCATTCGTCACCAAGCCGTTTGATGAACGGGCGCACATGCTGCGCGTGCAAGTCTGCCATGATGTCAGCATCAAATGTCGCACGGGGGATGCCATGGACTGAACTGGCCAGCGAACCGCCAAGAAACCAGCGGACCCCCAGTTCATCGAGAACATTCGCGGCGGCCAGCGCAGCTTTGAGTGTGTCATCCATGAGCGTTCAGCGGGCCATACACTTTCGCGGCAAGTTCGGTTCCCAGCAGCCGCTCCGACAAATGGCGAAGCAGTTCCTTCTCCGTCAAATGAGGAAACTGCCGCCGCAATCCCGCACGGCTCATCTCACGCACCGACTGGCTCCATCCCACGGCCATGGACAGACGCTTGGAAGGGCTCATGGCCCGCAAAGCACGCAGACGAATCTGCTCGGCCTGGATCGTTGTATCCGTCAACATGTCTGATTCCTGTCACACTTTCCATTTGATCGCAACTCTCACTCCACGCCCATGAAAACCCGCCGCCACTTTCTTCAATCCAGCACCGCGCTCATTGCTCTGCCGGCACTGGAATCTCTCGGCTTCCGTCGCTTCGCCTCGGCGGCGGCTCCAGCAGCTCCGCCGAAGCGGCTGGTGTTTCTCGGCTTCGGCTGGGGGATCACGACGGAGAGCTGGTTTCCCGACATCAAACAACCGGGGGCTGACTACACGCTGCCTGAAGGGCTCAAGCCACTGGCACGGCACAAGGCGGACTTCTCCGTCGTGCAGGGGCTGTGGAACAAGTACAGCAACGACGGCCATTGGGGCAGCACCATGTGGCTCAGCGGCGCGAACCGTTTCGGGGAACCCGGGCAGAACTTCCACAACAGCATTTCCGCCGATCAAGTGGCGGCGGCAAAGCTCGGGCTCGACACACGCTTTGCCTCCCTGCAGCTCAACGGTAGCGAAAATGCAGAAGCTTCTGGCCATGGTCCCGGACTCTCGATGGCATGGGATGTCAGCGGCAAACCCATCGGCGGGCACAAGGGGCCCGTGGAGGCCTACCACCGGCTCTTTTCCAAGGACACCACGCCCATCGAACAGCAGAAGGCCATGCTCGCCCAGAAGCGCAGCGTGCTGGACACCGTGATGGAGAATGCCCGTGTCATGCAGCGCGGCCTTGGCAAAACGGACAAGGGCAAACTCGACGAATATTTCCAGGGCATCCGCGACATCGAAACACGCCTGAGCAAGGATGAGCAGTGGATTGGTGTGCCGCAGCCCAAGGCGCCCGTTCCCGAGCCTGCACCCGGTCTCGCCGGAAAAGAGGAGATCAAGATCATGTACGACATCATGATCGCGGCGATGCAGACGGACAGCACCCGCGTGCTCACCTACCGCCAGCCGGTCAGCACCTTGCTCACCAGCATCGGCATCAAAGTCGCTCCGCATGACATGAGTCATTATCATTCCACCCTGGGCGAAAAGCTCGAGGCCTCCAAGCAGCGCGACCTCACGCAGAGCGATCTGCTGGCCGGACTTATCGACAAACTCAAAGCCACCAAGGAAGCGGACGGCAGCCGCCTCTTTGATCACGTCGCCCTCGCCTACGGCAGCAACATCCGCACCGAGCACAGCCTCGATAACTGCCCCACGCTCCTCACCGGCTGCGGCGCAGGCATCAAGCTCGGCCACAATATCGTCGCCCCAAAGGACACGCCGCTGTGCAATACCTGGCTCACCCTGCTTCATGGCGTCGGCGTGAATGTCGAACGCCATGGCGACAGCTCCGGCGAGCTGAAGGAGCTCATCGCCTAATCTCACCACATCATTTCATGAAGCCGCTCTATCTCGTCGCTGCGCTGCTGTTGACGAATCTCCACGCCGCTGACATCGAGCTCACCGAGACGCTGCAACTGCCCGAATGCCACAGCCTCGGCTGGGTGCGGGCCAACACGCAGGTGAAGGGCCAGAAGAACTGGGACGGCGTGCTCGATGAAGCCAAATGGGGCACGCCTTCACCGCAGCAGGCGGTGGAGCGAAGCTGGGACTGGAAACTCACCGATGAGCAATGGCAGCAAGCCGTGAAGGAAAAAGGCGAAGGCAAAAAGGAGGATGTAAAATTTGATCTGTGGGTGCCTGAGGAGGCCACCGTGGCCAGGGGCATCGTCGTCATGTCCGGCCACGGCAGCGGAGAAAATCTCTACAAGCATCCTGAGTTGCGTAAGATCGCCCGCGAACTGCATCTCGCACTCTTCAAATTCGTGGGCAATCCCATGCAGCGCGGCTTCTGGCCACGCAGCCTTCTTTATGAGCGGCTGAAGACTTTTGGGCAAAGAGCACAGCATGCGGAGCTGGAAAATGCGCCGCTTTTTCTCTACGGCCACTCAAACGGCACTGGCTTCTCCGCCATCTTTTCCGCTGAAAGCTCCCGAGTCTGGGGCTGGGTTTCCATGCGCCCCGGCACCACCTATCAAGTCTATCAACCCGGCGCAGCGCAGATCCCCGGCCTCGTGATCTTTGGCGAGGTGGATGACTTCTTTGGCCGTCCCTCCAAAGCCGAGAACATGGGTGTCGTGGAAGCGATGCGGAAGAAACACAACGCGCTGTGGAATTATGCGGTGGAACCAAAGACAGGACACGGCCCTGGCGACAAAACCTGGCCGCTGGTATTTTCCTTCCTGCGCCACACCTTCGCCGCCCGTGTGCCTGCGGGTGCGCTCAAAGGTCCGGTGAAGCTGAATACACTGACGGTTGAAAGTGGATCGCTCGGCAAAAACTGGGATGTCTCCTTGGGCAGCTACCAAACGCTGCCTATTGCTCCCTATGCCTCCTTCGATGGAGACAAAGCCACCGCCTCGTGGCTCATCAATCCGTCCTATGCGGCGGACTGGCAGATGTTTCAGCGCGACGGTCAGATCACCCGGCCTTGAAGATTGGGAGACATTTCCTGGTGAGTGCGTTCGTTTAGACTGCCTTCAACCTACCCGCCATGATCTCCCGCTCCCGTTTCCTTCTCTCTCTCGCTGTCTCAGCCCTGTGCACCGCTTCATCGTGGGCGGCTGACAGCGTCAAAATTGTCCTTGTAGCCGGCAAGGTGAAGGAAGTGGACAAGGTGGGGCATCATGACTACCTCGGTGGCTGCCGACTGATGCAGGCGCTGCTGAAGCAGACACCGGGAGTGGACGCGGTGTTGGTGAACGAAGAGTGGCCTGCGGATGAGAAGGTCTTCGATGGCGCGGCTGCCGTGGTCTTTTATACGGATGGGGGTGGCAAGCAGGCCTATCTGGCCACACCGGAGCATGTGGCCACGGTGCAAAAAATGGCGGATAGCAAGGTGGGCATCGTCAACATTCATCAGGCCGTGGAATTCACCCCGGCTTTTGCCACACAGTCCATGAACTGGATCGGCGGAGTTTACAATGCGCTCTCCAGCCGTGGCCATTGGGACAGCGTGCATGACACATTTCCGAAGCACGCCATCACCAGTGGTGTCACACCGTGGAAGATCAACGACGGCTGGCTGAACCACTTTCAATTTCCTGCGGAGATGAAGGGCATCACGCCGCTGGTGTGGTCCGGCAAAGAGAAACTGGGCTCGCCAGAAGGCGGCGACAAGGATGTGGTGGCATGGACCTTTGACCGTCCTAGTGGCGGGCGTTCCTTCAGCTTCAGCGGGCTGGATGCTCACTCAGCCTGGGAGCAGGCAGGCATGCGCCAGCTTGTGATCAATGGCGTACTGTGGTCCGCAGGTGTCGAGATTCCTGCCTCCGGTGCCAAATGTGAGGCTGACAAAGCGCTCATCGACTCCGTTCAGACTCCACGCATCGCGCCGCCGAAGAAGGTGAAGCCCGAAGCTCCTGCGGCTCCTGCGCCGAAATAAGGCGGCTTGCACAAGCGATCACCGCGACCGGACAATCTCACTGGCGAGCGACTCGACAATGAGAGTGCGCAGACCATAGCCGTCTTTCTTGACGGCCTGGAAGATGTCTTCGATCACGAAGTCATCGACAGGCTCCATGTGGCGGCCAGCCGCGTAGCTCAGCACCTGGCCAATGAGATGGCGCGTGAAGGAATCCTGCCGGCTCGTGAGGAGGATCTTTTTGAAGTCGTAGAAACCGGCATAAGTTTCCCCAGAAGGAAACTCTCCAGTCGAGTCAATCTTCGGAGCCGGTGTCTTGCTCTTGTTGGGTTTGGGATAATTCGTGCGCCAGCGACCAATGGGATCAAAGGTTTCGAGGCTGAAACCAAGCGGATCAATCTTGTGATGGCATTCAGCGCAGGTCTTGTCGGCTCGGTGCTTTTCAAGGCGTTCGCGGATGGTGGTGGCACCGTTCACGTCAGCGTCGATCGCTGGCACGACATCCGGCGGCGGCGGTGGTTTGATGCCGAGAATGTTTTCCGAAACCCACACCCCGCGCGTCACCGGCGAGGTTTCCACTCCATTCGCACTGACCGTGAGCACCCCAGCCATGCCAAGCAGACCACCGCGCTCATGATTGCCGTTGATGCTGACACGCTGGAACCCGTCGGCAATGCGCATCGTTTTCTGCTGCGGCAGGTTGTAGAGTTTGGCCAGCCGCTTGTCGATGAATGAATAATCGGCATCGAGAAACTTGCCCACCGAGCCGTTGTTGCGGACGAGGTCGCGGAAAAACATCCGTGCTTCCGTCTTCATGGCTTCGGGCAGGTTTTCAGCGTAAAACACGCGCATCGTTTCACGTGGCGGCGGCATGCCGCCGAGATCGCGCAGGTTCAGCCAGCCGTCGAGGAACCCGTTCACGAATGATTCCACTCGGTCATCCGCGAGCATGCGCAGACTTTGCTTTTTGAGCTCCTTGGGGTCGCTCAGTTTTCCAGACGAAGCGGCTGCCAGCAGTTCCTTATCTGGCGGCGTGGTCCAGAGCGCGTAGGAGAGACGGGTCGCGAGATCGTAAGGGCCCAGCTTCGTCTGCTTTTCATCCGTGACCTCGCTAAGATAGAGAAACGACGGCGAGCAAAGGATCAGCTTCAAAGCATCCAGCGCGGCCTGTCGCGGTGGCACCTTTTCACCGATGCGCTTGTCGTAGATTTTTTTGATGCCTGCGCGGTCCGCATCATTGAGCGGGCGGCGGCACGCACGCTCGCCGAAAGCATAAAGCTGATCGAGCGCATGCTCCGCCTGAAAGCCCTGCTCACCGAACACCGTGACTTCCTCCGCACTGCCACCTTTTTCAGGCAGCGGGCCATTGATCTTGATCTCGCCGATGCGGATGTGGGGCAACTTCCCCTCCAGCAGCAGTAGTGAGCGCCGGAGCCCGGATTTTGACGGTTTGCCTTTGAATTCGTCTTTGTAGCGCTGGTTGATCGTCAAAACAGACGCTCGCGACTCATACGGGCCATTGGGAAAGATGAAGCGGGGCGTCTGTCCGGCCTCGAGCCAGACGCGGAACTTGAGCCACGTCGGTTTGTCGTCAGGCACGGTCGCCTGCCCAAGCAGTGGCTCGATCGCCTGCGGATAGTGGATGTGCCCCTTGGTCACGTCTCCCGGCACCACGCCAAGAATGAATGGCTCGGAAAAATCGATGCCAAAAATCGCGGGATCGTAATGCGTGTCGCGGTGCATCGCCTGCGCGTTCACCTCGATGTCGTAGAGCCCCGATTCCGGCACGCCTTTGAGAAAATCCTCAATGTGGCCATAGCCGCCCTGGCGCGTGTCCGTGTTCGGCTGTTCGTAGAGGCACAGGAACTGGAAATTGAAGACCTCTTTGTGTGACCCTTGTAACTCCTCATACTGGACAAAGTGGCCTTTGAAATCCCAGCTCTGGGGCGGCATCGGCTCCTTGCCAAGGCGTGTTTCCACCAGGCGGTTCGCGGATTGAAAGTACTGATCCAACAGGAAGCCTGACGTCACGAGTGATTTGCCAATCGTGTCGATGTGCTCGCTGGCCTTCTCCTTCGGGAAATCGGCAGTGAGCCCAAGTGTGTCCACCCGGCGGCCAAACAGGGTCGCAAGAGTGTTCTCGTACTCGCGGTTCGACAGGCGCCGCATCACTGTGCGTGCTCCGGAGCTCTCGATCTTGCCACGCGCTGAGGCAACGCCCTGGCGCAGAAAGCGAATGACGCCGAGCCGCTCTTCGTCCGTGGGTTGATCCGCCTTCTTGGGCGGCATCTCTTTCAGCGTGATCTGGTCAATGATGTCTTTGGCAGCGATCAGTTCCGCTTCGCTCTTGAGCGGAAACTTGAAGTGCTCGAACTCGCGGTCACCCTTCTTGGCGTCGGCATCGTGGCATTCCAGGCAGTACTTGCCCATGAACTGAGAAAGCACCTTCGTGTCAGGTTGGTCTGCAGCGTGAGCGAACGCCGAAACGAGAGCGATTCCCAAGACGCACCGGCTGAATAAATGAAGACGCATCAGCAAACAAAAAATCCAATATCGCATCTCAAGCAAAAGTACCGGTGCTGTTGCCAAAGGAATCCGTCTCCACACCCATCTTCTGCGCGATGTCCACGAAGAGATTGCACAGCGGCACTTTGTTGATGCCCTCACGGGGCACTTCACGGAATTCGCCGTGCTTGTAGCCGCCACCCGCGAGGATGACGGGCAGGTCGGAGTTCTTGTGCGAATTTCCATCGCCCATGCCGCTGCCGAAGAGCACCGTGGTGGAGTCCAGCAGGGTGCGGTCGCCATCGTTCATCTTCGAGAGACGCGTGATGAATTTACCCAAATGCTCGATCTGATACTTCTCCAGGGTGATGAGGCTCGCGATGGCCTCCGGGTCATTGCCGTGGTGCGAAAGGCCGTGCCAGTCTTTTTTGATCCCGAGATGCTGCGGCATGAAGTCGCCGCCGATTTCCAGCGTGGCGATGCGCGTGCTGTCTGTCTGCAGGGCCAGCGCGATCAGCTCATAGAGAATCGGCAGGTCTTCCACGGCATTGTGATTCGCGGGCTTGTCAAAAGGTGCCTTGGGCTTCGGCTGGCTGACCCAGCGCTGGCGCAGTTCCAGGCGCTTCTCCACATCGCGCACGGAGGTGAGGTATTCATCGAGCTTGTCCTTGTCTTCCTTGTTGACCCGCTTGGAGAGGCGGTTCGCCTCGTCCATCACCGAGTCGAGAATGGATGACTGCACCTGGTTTTCCTGCACGCGACGTGCTTGGCGTTCCTTGGAATCACTGACAAAAAGCTTTTCAAACAATTGCGACGGATTCGTGACGGGAGGCACACGCACGCCCGACTTCGTCCAGGCGATCTGGCAACCGCCGTGAATGCCACCTTCCGAGCCGACTGTCAGCGAAGGAAACCGCGTCTCGAAGCCGATCTCGTCCGCGAGAAACTGGTCAATGGTCACATTGCCATCCGGGCGGTTTTGCGCCTCGGAGTTCAGTACCCCGGAAAGAAACGAATGCACCGCAAAGTGCCCACCCTTCACACCGTGATCAAGACCTCGAAAGACCGTCATCTGATTGCGATTATCCCACAGCGGCTCCAGCAGCGTGGTTTTCTCATAGTCACGGCCCTTGGTGGTCGGAAACAGCTGCTTCGTCTGATAGCCCAGCAGATTGCCCACGGCCACGAACCGCCGCGCTCCGGTGCCTGCACCCTTGGCGGTCTGAACGGCGGAATTGCCGCCCACGGTGCCAGCCATGAGTGAGGGGAGTCCCGGAAGGGCCAGGGAGGTGCCCAGAGATTGGAGAATGAAACGGCGTCTGTTCATGATTTTGGGGTCTGACTACTACGTAGCCAGAGCACCCCGTGTTGCCACAGGAAACACGCCCTTTACTCGGATTTCAGCCCCACCGTATTGACCGCGATCACGCGATAGGTGTGCTTTTTGCCTGCCTCGGGCTGTTTGTCCGTGAAACGCATCTCGACCAGAGGATTGGTCGGCGTGTCGCTGTATTGCAGGCCCTGGAAAACGGGGCGGCCAAAGGGATTTTTCGGCTGTTCTGGCACCGTGCCGATCTGTTTGCCATCGCGCTCGATGATGAAATGGGCCAGGCCGCTTTCGAGGTCAGCCTCCGCCTTCCATGTGAGCACATTGTCTTTGATCTGCAGCCCCGTCGTCGCAGGCGGCGGGGTGGTGTCTGGAACGGCGGTGTCTTTGACATAGACCTCCCAGGCTTTCGCGACTGTTTCATTCGGCAGCCAGACGGACTTGTCTTTCTCTCCCGTAAACTTCGCGGCAGGAACGGCCTCAGCGCCGAGCAGGGCTGCGAGCCAGGCATTCTTCGTCGGCATCGGCTTCAGCGCGCCGCCGCTCTTTTCCGGCAGTCGTGAGGTCAGGCACTCATCCAGCCAGCGGATGGTGAAGTAACGCTGATTGCCGCACTCATGCGTGGTCAAAGGATCGACCGACACGCCGATGAGTCCGCCCTTCGCACGCACGGCGGTGAAGAACGTTTCATTCGAAGCCCAGGCTCCGGCAAAGCGGCCCTCCTTGACCGTCACGCCTTCCTTGGTGCCCAGATTGCACATGATAGGCACTCCTGCGACAGCCTCAGGCAGAGTGTAGGCCTTGATCGTGGGCCGGGTCGGATTGGCCTCCAGCATCGGTACACCTGAGCGCAGGCACGCGGCAGCCACACGCTCTGGGTGCAGCAGTGTCATGCCACCCGCCCAATGACCGCCGCCGCTATGGCCCCACAGCGCCCACGGCACCTTGGCGAGTTCAGGATGGCCGGACTTCGCGCCGAGATCCGCGAGCGCCTTTTGAAACGCCGCATCTGAGCCGTTGCGTGGATCGCACCACATCTGGCATTCAGCTTTGTCGGGTTGCTCATAGGAGGGCGCCAGCAGGGCGCAGCCGTGTTTCTTCGCCAGCGCCTGCCAGTGCAGGTCAAAGGCGCCCGTGAGGCCGGATTTGCATGAGCCTTCGCCGCAGCCATGCTGATGTACGATGACACCGCGCAGTAACTTCACTCCCGGCGGAACCCACACGGTGTAGTTCACCGGATAGACCAGTTCCCCCGGCTGAGTCGAGGCCTCATAACGCACGCGATAGTAGGGCGGATCAGCCGTCGGAAAAACATTGTAGGGCGGCTGCTGCGCTGACAACGAAGTGCTCAGGGCGAGAAATGAGAGGAGAGAAAGGAAACGCATGGATTCAAACCAACAGGGAATGCAGTGAGAAAGTTGCAAGCGCGAGGAGAAATTGCAGTGCAGCGAGCGTTGTTCCTGCCCCAACCGATCCAAATCCCCAACCACGCCTCATGAGACCTGCCGCACTTCTTTCGCTTTTCATTTTCGCCGCCGCTGCTTCTGCTGAGGACGGCTTCACCTCCCTGTTCAATGGCAAGGACCTCACCGGCTGGGATGGCGACCCCAAACTGTGGAAAGTGGAAAACGACGAAGTCATCGGCACCTGCACCGGACCAGACGCCATGGCCAACAACTCATTTCTCATCTGGCGCGGCGGCCAGGTGAAGGACTTCGAACTGCACGCCACCGTGCGGGTGGAAGGCGACAACAACTCCGGTATTCAATACCGCAGTCGCGAGCTGCCAGAGGTCGCACCGTGGGTCATCACCGGGTATCAGATCGACATCCATCCCGCCACCGAGCACACGGGCATGACCTATGAAGAAAAGGGTCGTGGCATTTTCGGTCTCAACGGCAACAACGTGATGCTTGACCCTGCAGGCGCACTTTGGAAACTCTCCGAACACGAGGCAGTGAAGGTTGATATCTCGCAGTGGAATGAGTACATCATCATCGCACGCGGGAATCATCTGGTGCACATGATCAACGGCAAGGTCACTTCAGAGCTGACCGATTTCGATGAAAGCAAGCGCGCCCTGGCAGGTCTTCTCGCCATTCAGCTTCATCGCGGCAATCCCAACAGCGTCCATATCAAAGACCTCCGGCTCAAAGTGCTCCCGGTTGTGGATCCGCAGTCTTTTGATCCGGCGAAACTCCCCGCTGGAGCAGTGAAGATCGAGAAACCACGGACAAAGAGCCCCCAAGGTACCGGGCCTGTCGTGCCGCCGACGAAGAAGTGACTTCGATAAAATCATCCAGCCCTCATTTTTATTGTCCGGTTTCACCACTCCCTGCGGGATAGCACCCGCAACTCCACGTTTGTCCCGACCTTTATGATCAAACCAACCGCCATTCTACTCACCCTGTTATCGCTCGTGACTTTCGCGAGTGCCGCGCCACTTGTCTATGAAGGCTCCGAAGGGCCCGGCAAGGGCAAGCACATCGTCTTCCTGGCCGGAGATCATGAATACCGCTCTGAAGAGTCGATGCCCGCTATCGCACGTCTGCTGGCCAAACATCAAGGCTTCAAGTGTACCGTGCTGTTCGACATCGACAAAGAAGGCGACATCGTGGCAGGCGAAGTCGCGAACATGCCGGGAATGGAAGCGCTGGACTCGGCCGATCTCGCCGTGGTCTTCCTGCGCTTTCAGCAGTTTCCGGCGGAGCAGATGAAGCACTTCGACGCTTACCTCGCCCGAGGTGGTCCGGTGGTAGGACTGCGCACCGCGACGCACGGCTTCAAGACGACGAAGGACGATCCATACGCGAAGTATTCGTATGACAGCAAGATCAGCAGCTATGAGCTGGGCTTTGGCCATCAGGTGCTCGGGCAGACCTGGGTGGGCCACTACGGCACCAACCACAAGCAGAGCACCCGCATTGCCATTGTGCCAGACAAGTCTGCGCATCCGATTCTTCGCGGTGTGAAGGACATCTGGGTGCAGGCTGGCGGCTATGTGGGCAAGCCGACGGATGGCGAGATTTTGACGATGGCCCAGCCGCTCAATGGCATGACGGCGGACTCCCCTGCGGATGCCACCAAGCCGCCGATGCCCAGCGAATGGACGCGCACCTACAAGTCCGCCTCCGGCAAAACGGGCCGCGTTTTCACCACGCTCTATGGCACTTCGGAAGACATCACGAACGAAGGCTACCGCCGCATGATCGTGAACGGCATCTTCTGGGCGCTGGGTTTGGAAGACGCGATCAAGCCTGACCTGAACATCGCCTTCGTCGGCCCCTTCAAGCCGAACACCTTTGGCGGCGGTGCCTATGCACATGGCGTCAAACCCGAGATGTATGCTGGCTTCACCTCACAGATTCCGGCCAATAACAACACCAAGAGCACCAAAAAAACGAAGGCCGAAGAGAAGCCTGCGGCCAAAAGCGATGCGGCAGCCAAAGTGTCTCTCACCACAGGCAAACCAGCGCGCTACGTCCGCGTCGAACTCCCCGGCGACAAACGCACGCTGACACTGGCTGAAGTCGAAGTGATGAGCGGTGGCAAGAACGTCGCCAAAGGCGGCAAGGCAACGCAATCGACCACAGCAGGAGGCCCGGCCGAACGCGCACTGGATGGCAACAAAGACCGCGAATGGGGCAAGTCTGGACAGACTCACACCAAGGAAAATCTGCCCAACACCTGGTGGGAAGTGGATCTCGGTGCGGCGTTCGCGGTGGATTCCGTGGGCATCTGGAACCGCAGCGGTTTTGAGTTCCGTCTCGATGGCTTCACCCTGAAACTGCTCGATGCAGATCGCAAAGAAGTCTTTGTGATCAGCAATGTGGCAGCACCCGAGTCGATGGTGATCGATGTGAAAGGCGGCGGTAAAACGACCTACCTGACCTATAATGGCAAGCCGGGCAAAGCAGCCGCAAAATCCGGCGGCGGTGGTGCTGCTCCCGTCAAGGAGCCTGAACTTGTCGAAGTGCCTGCGGATTATAAAGACCCTGCGCCGTTCGCTTTTGGCAAAGGAGAAGTCGTCGCCATCCTTGGCAACGGTCTGCCGGACCGCATGCAGCACGACGGCTGGATGGAAACCCTGCTGCAAAGCCAGCTTCCCGATCTGCACGTGCATTTCCGCAACATGAGCACGAGCGGCGACAGGCCAAACAGCTACCCTCGCAGCAGCGGTGCCACGCACATGACGGACTACCTGCGCCATGTGAAGGCAGACGTCGTGTTTGGCTTCTTTGGCTACAACGAATCCTATGACAACAAGCCCGAGGAGTTTCAGAAACAGCTCGTTGAGTTCGTGAAGAAAACTCGCGGCAGCAAGGCGAATGGCAAATCCTTCCCACGCATCGTACTCTTCAGCCCCATCGCGCATGAAGACACGCACAATGTGAACGTGCCAGACGGCAAAGCGCACAATGCACAGCTTGAAGCTTACACCAAGGCTACCGAAGCTGCGGCGAAGGAGGCGGGTGTTGCGTTTGTGGACCTGTATCATCCTTCACTGGAGTTGTTCAAAGCTGCGAAGGAGCCGCTCACCATCAACGGCGTGCACCTCTCCATTGAAGGAGATCGCCAGCTCGCGGAAGTCATCGCAAAATCCCTGCTCGGCAAGCAGGTGAGCGCATCCCCTTCCATGGAGCCGCTGCGTGAGGCTGTGATGGACAAAGACCTGCACTGGTACAACCGCTACCATGCCTCCGACGGCAACGACGTATGGGGCAGCCGCTCCACACTGAGCTTTACCAACGGCCAGACCAACGCCGTCGTGTTGCAGCACGAGCTTTCCATGCTCGATGTGATGACCGCGAACCGCGACGAGCGCGTGTGGGCCCGCATTACCGGTGGCGACAAAAAAATCGATGACAGCAATGTGCCGAAACCCGTGCCAGTGATCTCGAACGTGGGCGGCGGCAGCAAGAGCAGCAGCGCGCAGAAGGAAGGCACCCTCAAATACATCAGTGGTGAAGAGGGTATCAAGCACATGGCGGTGAAAAAGGGCTTTGAGGTACATCTTTTCGCCGACGAATCACGCTTCCCTCAGATCGCCAACCCGGTGCAGATGCAATTCGACACCAAAGGCCGCCTGTGGGTCGCCGCATGGCCGACCTATCCGAAATGGGAACCGCTGAAGGAGATGAACGACGCCCTGGTCATCCTGCACGACGACAACAACGACGGCAGCGCCGATCGCGCGACGGAGTTTGCCCGTGTGCAGAATCCTCTCGGCTTTGAGTTCTGGAACGGCGGCGTGCTCGTCACCCGCCAGTCGGAGATCCTTTTCCTCAAGGATACCGATGGCGACGACAAAGCGGACGTGCAGACCATCATGCTCATGGGCCTCGACAGCTCTGACTCACACCATGGTGCGAACAATCTCATCTACGGCCCCGATGGCGGCCTCTACTGGCAGAGCGGCGTCTTTATGCAGCACAACTATGAGCATCCATGGGGTCCTTCGCTGAACACCGGTGCCTCCGCCATGTATCGCTTCGATCCGCGCCGCTTCACCATCGCCATGCATGCGATGAATTCGCCGAACCCGCACGGCACCTCGTTTGATTCCTGGGGCTACCAATACGCCACCGACGGCACCGGCGGCCGCGCCTATCAAGTGCGCCCCGAAGGCAATGGCTTCAAGATGTATGAACTCCTCAAGAAAGAAGTGCGCCCCGTTACTGCCAGCGAAGTCGTCAGCAGCACCCACTTTCCTGAAGCCATGCAGGGAGACTTCCTCATCTGCAACGTCATCGGCTTCCTCGGTGTGAAGCACTACCACCTCGAGCGCGACGCCGACAAAGGCACCGTCTGGGGCGAACCTGCAGGCGACGAACTCACGGTCAAAACCACACAGGCTGACGGCACCGTCACCGAAGAAAGCTCCCGCGGTTTCCTCATGAGCGGCGACAAAAACTTCCGTCCCAGCGATGCCGTCTTCGCTCCTGATGGCTCGCTCTACCTCAGCGACTGGCACAACGTCATCATCGGCCACATGCAGCACAATGTGCGCGATCCAAACCGCGACCACGCCCATGGCCGCGTTTATCGCATCACCGCCACCGGCCGCCCGCTACAGAAGATCGTGCCCGTGGACGGTCAGCCGATTCCTGCCCTGCTGGAAAACCTCAAACATCCCGCTGACGGCGTGCGCCACCGCACGCACATTGAACTCAGCGAGCGCGACACCAAGGAAGTCATCGCCGCCACGCAGTCATGGATGAAGCAGTTTGATCCAACCAAGAAGGAAGACGCGCATCCTCTCCTCGAAGCACTGTGGATTCATCAGCAGCACAATGTGCGCAATATTGAGTTGCTCGGCCAGTTGCAGAAGTCCCCCGAGCTGAACGCCCGCAATGCCGCCAATGTCGTGCAGCATCTCTGGTTCAACGTCGAAGCTTCCATGCACGGCGGCGTCATCATGGCTGAGACCGAAGAGAAGGCGCAGAAGTCCGGCGTCCTCAGCGACACCCCCGAACTCACCACCATACGTGTTGCCACCGTGCCCGAGCGCATGATGTATGATGTGAAGGAGCTCAGCGTGAAGGCAGGCAAGAAGGTGAAGCTCACCTTCGCCAATCCCGACTTCATGCCGCACAACATCCTCCTGGTGAATCCCGGCAAGGCCGATGAAATTGCCACCCAAGCCATGGCACTCGGTGCCAAAGGATTCGACACCGGCTTCATCCCCGAAAACAAGGACATCCTCTGGCACAGCAAACTCCTCGACCACGGCAAAGAACAAGTCATCGAGTTCACCGCGCCAACGAAGCCCGGCGACTACCCCTATGTGTGCTCGTTCCCCGGTCATTACCTCATCATGCGCGGTGTGATGCATGTGAAGTAACCCATTCGAGAATTCCCACATCAGGCTCTCCTCTTGGGAGCCTCGCTGCTAGCATCCTTCGTTGTCCGGTTTTGCACCGCAATGTGAGGTGAATCGGTGCGTTCATTCAAGCCTTCCCCCATATGATCAAGCCCGCCGCTCTCCTTCTCACCCTGGCGACCTTTGTCAGTGCTGCAGATGCACCGGTCCGCAAACCAGCCATGGCTGTGAATCCGCTGGATGCGAAGAACACGGACACGGGCAAGCCCCCGCCTCCTGAAGATCCAGCGTTGGCAAAGTACTACATGGAGGAAAAATCCGCACCGCTGCCACCAGTGACAGCGGCCGTGGATACAGCGCTACCGCTTGCTCTGGCAAAGAGCGATCACGTGGTTTTCATCGGCAACACGCTGTTTGATCGCGGTGCACAGTTTCCGCATTTCGAGGCGATGCTGCTCAAAGGCCATGCGGATAAGCAACTTGTGATGCGCACGTTAGCATGGTCGGCGGATGAGGTCGATCTGATGCCGCGCCCGACAAACTTCGGCACGCTGAACCAGCACCTGCATGCGCAGAAGGCGGATGTGATCTTCGCGGCGTTTGGCTTCAATGAATCGTTCGGCGGGCTGGAGAAACTGCCAGATTTCAAGCTGCGGCTCACGGCGCTGGTGCAGGAGCTGAAGACGCATGCCTACAACGGCAAGACAGCGCCGCGTGTGGTGCTGGTGTCGCCCATCGCCAATGAAAATGTGCAGGATGTCCCGGCAGCGGATATGAACAACGCTCGGCTGGCGGCTTACACGAAGGCGATGGGGGAAGTCGCAGCGGAGCAGAAGGTCGGCTTTGCGAATGTGTTTGAGCCGATGCTGCCGGCGATGAAGGGCCTCACCTTCAACGGCGTGCATCTAGAGGACAAAGGTTACGCGGTGTTTGGCGAAGCCCTTTATCGTGCGGCCTTTGAGGTCAGCGCGCCGGAGACGACACCCGAACTGCGCGCGGCCATCGCGGACAAGAACCGCCAGTTTTTCCAACGCTACCGGCCACTCAACGGCTTCTACTACACGGGCGACCGTAACAAGGACTACGGCTATCTCGATTTCCTGCCCGCGATGCGCAGTTTCGATGTCATGGTTGCCAATCGTGACCAGCGCATCTGGGCCATGGCACAGGGCAAGAGCTTCGCTGGCAAAAAAGTCGATGACTCCAACGTCCCCGCGATGCCCGCGACGAAGGAAAGCAAAGGCGCGAACGAATGGATGACGCCCGCGAACGAACTCGCCGCCTTCAAGGTGGACCCACGTTTCGAGGTGAACCTCTTCGCCAGCGAAGAGCAGTTCCCCGAAATCGCGAACCCCATTCAAATCCGCTGGGACACGCAGGGCCGCATGTGGGTGAGCACTTCACAGGCTTATCCGCATCTCTACCCCGGTCAGGAACCAAAGGACCGCCTGATCATTCTTGAAGACACGGACAACGATGGCCGAGCTGACAAATCCACGGTGTGGGCCAACAACCTGCACATCCCGCTGGCCTTCGAGTTTGGCGACGGCGGTGTGTATGTCTCCGACGAGCCGCACCTCACCTTTCTCAAAGACACGGATGGCGATGGCACGGCGGACTTCAGCCGTCAGGTCTTAACCGGTTTCGGCACAGAGGACTCCCACCATGCACTGCATGATTTTGTCTGGAGTCCGGATGGCGATCTCATCATCCGCGATTCCATCTTCCTGCACTCACAGATTGAAACCGCCTACGGCCCCGTGCGACTCGACAACTCCGGCTGGTTCCGCTTGCGCACCAACACGCAAAAGCTCAGCACCTTCGGCAGCTACCCGAGCACAAATCCCTGGGGCGTGACCTTTGACGACTGGGGTCATCACATGGCCAGCCACCCCATTTTCGCCAGTGCCTTCCACTCCACGAATCCACCCTATCCCGAGCAGCATCCCGGCGCTGGCAAAATGCCCGCGTACTCCGGCACCTGCGGCCAGGAGTTTGTGGACTTTGATTTCTGGCCGCAGGAACTGCAGGGCGGCTTCATCAAGGCGCGCTACAAACCCACGAACAACATCGAGATGCATCAGTGGATCGAGATGGACGACCACTACGAAGAAAAGAAACTCGGCGATCTCATCTTCTCCACCAACCTCAGTTTCATCCCCACCGATGTGAAGGCTGGCCCGCGTGGCGACTTCTACATCTGCGACTGGTACAACCCCATCAAAGGCCACGCGCAGTACTCGCTGCGTGATCCACGCCGCCTCCGCACCAGCGGGCGCATCTGGCGCATCGTGCCAAAGGGGGCGAAGCTCGCCGAACCACCAGCCGTGGCCGGTGCTCCAATCCCCGCACTGCTCGATCTCCTAAAGAGCCCACACTACCGCTGGCGCTATCAGGCCAAACGTGAACTGCACGAACGCTACGCCGCCGAGGTCAAGACCGCGCTGGATGCCTGGGTGGCCAAGCTCGATCCCAATGATGCCCGCTTTCGCCATCATCAACTCGAAGCCCTGTGGACCTACCGCACCCTCAGCTCCGAGAACAACACACTGCTGAGAGAACTACTCAACTGCGACGACCACCACGCCCGTGCCGCAGCGACAACGCAACTGCGCTATGTGGATCTGCCAGATCGCATCGCTCAACTCCGCATCCGCGCCAATGACGCCAACGGGATCGTGCGCATGGAGGCCGTCATTGCTGCAAGCTACATCGGCACGCAGGACGCGCTGGATGCCGTGCTCAGCGTGCTCGACAAGCCCATGGGCGAACACCTGACCTACGCCGTCCGCACCGCACTCGGCAGCGAGGCGCTCTCACGCCACTGGAAGGCTAATGAGAATCCCAAGATCACCGCGTTCATGAACGCCTTCGCCGCGAGCTACAAGCGCAGTTCCTTCGAAAAGAAAAAGACCGTCGAAGAAACCGCTTTCGACAAACAGCCCGGCGTCGCCAAAATCACCATCAACTGCGTGCGCGAGCGCATGCTCTTCGACAAAACCGAATTCAGCGTAAAGGCCGGCCAGCCCGTAAGTCTCGTCTTCAACAATCCCGACGCCACTGCGCACAACCTCGCCATCTGCCAGCCCGGCAGCGTGGAGGAAATCGGCCTCGCCGGCAACGAAATGGCCAAAGACCCCGAAGGCATCAAAAAGGATTTCATACCAGTCACGGACAAGATTCTGCACCACACCAAGCTGCTCAATCCCAATTCCATCGAAACCCTGCGCTTCACCGCCCCCGCCGCCGCAGGCGACTACCCCTACCTCTGTACCTTCCCCGGCCACTGGGTCATCATGCGCGGGATGATGCATGTGAAGTGAGGCCGTCCCTCAGTCTTTCTTCGGCTTCTTCTTCGCCACTTTCTTGGCTGCGATTTTTTTCTTCGCAGCCTTCTTCACCGCTTTCTTTGCGGCTGGCGGCTCCGGCAACACTTCCGTGCCCAGGTCGATGCCAAAGATGGCCGAGAGATCGGCACCGCCGAGATCACCGGTGCTGGCGGAGAGATCAGTGATCGCGATGTTACTAGCGTTGGACAGCAACTCCGCCTGATCCACGCCTCGCAGGGTGAAGAGCAGTTCTGGTTTCGTATCCAGCAGCACGCCCACGCCGTAAAGCACGGCGGAAACATGTTTGCACATGTCCGCATGGTCAGGACAGGAGCAGTTGAACCGAATCTCCTTCGGCTTCGGAAACAGGCCGCCGTCCGGATCGGTGAGCACCTTCATCAGGCCATCGCCCAGTTTGCCCGCGAGTAGATCCAGCATGGACCCCACCTGCCCGGCGCTCGACTTCACGATCTGCTTCCACTGCTTCTGCGGCAGCGGCTGGATGGCGATGTCCGTGTCATACAGCTCCGATCCGGCCACCACCGCGCTGAGCTTTCCAGGTTCAATCTCCAGATTGTACACCTTCCCCTGCCGCAGATAGCTGCGCCCACGCGGCAGTCGCGACTCATAGTCCTGATACGACTCCAGATTCCGGCACCAAGCCTGTCCCCAAAACGTCATGCTCAGTTTCTTCTGCCCCGCCGGAGCTGGCAGCACCTCAAATTTCTCTCCACGCTTCTGCCGCTTCGCGATCTCGCGCTGCAACCGCTTTTTTTGTTCTTCCACATCTTGATAGGACCACCACATGACCGGGCTTTTACACGACAGCGGAGTTCACATCAAGAGAGACAAAACTCAGCAGTTCCTCCGCGCCCATGTCGGTGAGGAGTTTTTCGGCGCCGCCGTCGCCGGTGAGGAGGTCGTGGGAAAGGCGCATTTTTTCTTCGATCAGGGCGTCGATGCGTTCTTCGATGGTGCCCTGGCAGACGAATTTGTGCACCATGACGTTCTTTTTCTGCCCAATGCGGAAGGCGCGGTCAGTGGCCTGGTTTTCGACGGCGGGGTTCCACCAGCGGTCGAAGTGGATGACGTGGCTGGCGGCGGTGAGATTGAGGCCCGTCCCTCCGGCTTTGACGCTGATGACCATGAAGGGCGGGCCGTCGAGCTGCTGGAAGGATTCAACCAACTGCGGGCGCTTCTTCACGGCGGTACCACCGTGGAGAATGAGACCTTCGCGGCCAAAGACGGTTGCAAGGAAACGCGCCAGCGGGTCACATGTCTCTTGGAATTGCGTGAAGATGAGTGCGCGCTCGCGGCGTTCAGCGAGCTCGCCGCATATTTCAGCAAGGCGCGTGAATTTGCCACTGTCTGCGGGGTTCCAAGCACCGTCGCCGTTCCAATGGCTGGGATGATTGCAGATCTGTTTGAACTTCAGCAGGAAGCCAAGCACGAGGCCCTGGCGCTTGATGGGTTCCATCTCCTTGTCGGCGAGCATTTTAGCAAGTTGATCGACCAGCTTCGCATAGATGGTGGCCTGCCGTTTGGTGAGGCCGCAGAAGGCTTTGGTTTCGATTTTGTCGGGCAGGTCGCTGATGATGCTGCGGTCTGTCTTCATGCGGCGCAGGATGTAGGGCTGCACCAGTTTGCGCAGCGGAGCAAAACCAGTGCTGCTTTTGGCGCAGCGTTTCACTGCATCGGTAAAGGCGGCGGAGCCACCGAGCAGGCCGGGGTTGAGGAAGTCGAAGAGGCTCCAGAGATCGCCGGGGCGGTTCTCCACGGGTGTGCCAGTCAACGCAATGCGAGTGGGTGCAACTAGGCGCTTCACGGCTTTGGTGCTTGCGCTGCCGGGATTCTTGATGGCCTGGGCTTCATCGAGGATGACGACACTCCAGGGGTGCTGCTGCCAGGACTCGGTGCGTTGGAGGAACTGATAGGTCGTGAGCATCGCATCGCAGTTGCGCAGAGCTGCGGCAGGTTGCAGCACGGCGAAATCGAGTTCTTCGCGCGAGGTTTGCGAGGGGTGGGCGATGAAGAGTTTTAGGTCGGGCGCGAACTTCGCGACCTCGGCCTTCCAATTGCCGACGAGGGAGGCAGGGACGATGAGCAGGCCGGGTGCTGCTCTTTCTTTCTGCCGGGCGAGCAGCAGTGCGATGACTTGCAGCGTCTTGCCGAGACCCATGTCATCCGCCAGGCAGGCACCGAGGCCGAGGCGGGACATGAATTGCAACCAAGCGAAGCCTTTGAGCTGATACGGGCGCAGAGTTGCACAGAGATTCGGCGGCGGCGGTGATGTTGCAGGATCGCGCATCTGCTGGAGTACCGTTGCAAGATTCTTGCCTGCCACGATGTCGCTCCAGTCATGCACCAACTCGGTGTTTTCTTGCTCCACGGCGGCCAATCTTGTGTCGAATCCCGCAAGTAATCGCATGCCGTCGAGAAAACCGATGCCGCCTTCGCCGGTGGCATGCTGCACTTTTTTCCAATGCGACATCACCTGCTGGAGTTGGGCACCATCCACTTCGATCCACCGGCCGCGCAAAGAAACGAGGCCGGTGTCGGCGCTGAGCAGCTTTTCCCATTCGGCGGGAGTCAGAGGCTCGCCTTCGAGGCTGGCGGCGATTTTGAAGTTGAGCAGAGCTCCGGCATGGAGGGAGGTTTGCTTGGGGGCATCAATGGTCACGGAGACGGCCGGGCGCGGGCCTTTGCCGCTGCGCCACCAGTCGGGGAGTTTCATGACGATGCCGCTCTCTTGAAACACGGCGGTCTCACGCAGTACACGAAAGGCCTCCTGGGGAGACATGGCCATGGGTTGAAAGAGGCGCTTGGTCTCCAGCCACTCGCGCAGGAGTTTGGATTTTTCTGCGGCGGTGCGCACGGGGGCCAGGAGGGCGTTGAGTGCGGTTTGATCTTTTTGACCGGAGTAAAGTTGCAGCGCACGGGCCAGCGGCAGGTGCTGGGGCTGGCCGGAAGCGCTGAGTTTTTCGGTGAAGGTGGCCAGGAAGGCGAAAGGGCGTTGGGTGTCGGTCTTGTTTTCAGCGAGGTGGAAGGTCACGCGGCCGACGACATGCCAGGCGGGGCATTCTTCACGCAGCCAGGCTTCAATGCCTTGAGAGGCAAGCTGAGAAATGTGCTGGGCCAGATCGAGCCACCAGCGTTCGAGAACCTCGGGGGTGAGGTATTCGGCACCGGCGAAGGGGGGTGCTGTGGCGATGAAGGCTTCGCGCTCAGGAGGCACTGGGGTATTCAGCGCATCCTTGGTTTGGCAGAGGCGGGTGAAGAACTGCTGGGCAAATTCGCGCAGCCATTTCCAGGGCGGATCCAGTTCGGAGGTGAGCAATTCGGTGCTTAAAACGCGGAAAATGGCGCTCGGAGAGCCTGCTGCGGCAATTTTCTTGTCCGCCGCCGAGTCCGCAGCGCCTTCGTAGGAGAGATAACCTTCGGGAGTGATGACGGGGACAAGCATGTGCTGTGTTTGGACGAGGAAGCGATGTCAAACAAGACTTGGGAGTGTGGAAATTCAGCAATCGTCGTTTCCCAAAGGCCTCTGTCCATGCTATCGCTCCGGTTCCCCCGCCGCTGACCGGCGCGGGGCTCAATTCCCCGCATGTCCAGCCTCATCACCGATCTTCCCGTTCTGCTCCGCCCATTCGATGCACGCACCCGTCAGGAGGCGGAACGACTCGTCGATGATGATGCCGTGCGGGGTCTGGAACTGCTGGAGGATGAAATGATGGCCGAGGTGCGGCTGGATGATCGCCCGGCCCAGGTGCGCTGGCTGCGCGGCGAGCATGGTTGGCATGGCGAGACCGACGTCGATGAGGATGAGGATTTGGAAAATCTGGCCCTGTGTACCACGCTGGTGGCGTTGCAGCGCCGCGAGGCCCGTGGAACGCTGCCGATGATTCCGGTGGAGGAAGAGGACTTCGAGCATCTGCTCACCGCCAAGCTCGAACGCCCGCTGACGCCGGATGAGGAAAACTATCTGAGCAAGATGGAGAAGCGCTATGAGCGCGTGCGCCTGACGGGCAAGATCTTTGACCAGGACATGGTGCGCCTGCACCCCAAGTGGGCGATCCAGAGCCTCGACCCCGTGGCGCTGTGGCCTGAAGCGCCGAAAACCTTGCGTGAGTTCTGGAACTACATCGCACTCGCGCTCGCCGACAAAGGGCTCGCTGCACCCGCCTTCCTGCGCGGTATGTCCGACATCGACGGCACGCGCGAAGCCCTGCGTGAATGGCGGCATGCCAGCACGGTGCCGACGTGGCAGAAGCGCATCCGAGAATTCATTGATTCACGCCAGGATGACCGTCACGCCCACCGCCAGCCGCCACGGGTGTGCGACTTCCGCCTGCTCGTCACGGTGAATGATGCGCGCCTGCAGATGCGCCTCGAAACTGATCCGCCCTCCCCTTACACCACCGTCGATGCCGCGCTGCTCGACAACCTGCGCCGCGAACATCGCGATGGCCGCATTGTGACTTCAGGCGGCTCGGAGCTGCTGTTCGTCTCCTGCTTGGCGCAGAGCGCGGAGGACTGGAATGATTCCTTCCGTCTGGAGTCCAAGCATCATGCGCAATGGCTCGCCACGCTGTTTCAACAGACGGCGCTGCATGAGCGCATGATCACCCTGGATGAAGCGCCCTTTCAGCGGGTGGCCGAGCCATTGAGCTGGGTCGCGCGCTTGAGCGCCAATGGGTTGAACCTGACCTTGCAGCTCGAAACGTCAGACGGCACCCCTGCCCCGCTGCCGCTGCGTATTCTGCGTGGGGTGCAGACGTTGTATCTTAGCTCTGACACGTTGTTCAGCGGCCCGGTGTGGCTGCATGATGAGTCACGGATCGACGCTGGCGTCACCATGCCGCTGGAGGCGCTGGCCACCGCAGAGGGGATCGCCTTCATGCGTGAGATCGACATTCCAGTGCCGGACGCGATCAAGAGCCGCGTGCGGCATGAAAACCTGCATGTGAACATTTCCGCCGCTTGCTTGGCCAAGACCTCGCACTCCAGCGGTGCTGAATTTGTCACCTTCAAGGCCGAGGCCGTCGATGGTGAAGGGCGTGTGCGCGAAACGCTGCGCTTTTCCGGCTGGCAGCCGGTGGATGAAAAAAAAACGACTGACGACGACAACACCATTGTCTGCCGCGACCGCCGTGCCTTGAGAGATGCCGAGGAGCTGATGAACCAGCTCCGCCGCACCTGGGACATGGAAAATGATGCCTGGCGCGTGCGCATGGCGAAAGATTTCCCCGATGTGTTTCATGGCTGGGCTGCGCAGCTCCCGGAGAACGTCAGCCTGAAGACGGATGAAAGCCTGCAGTCCATCCTCGCTGATCCGCTGGTCGCCCGCGTGCGACTGGAGGCTACACAGGCGGGCAGCATTGACTGGCTGGATCTGCGCCTGGTGTTTGACATTGAAGGCATGGATTTGAAGCCTGCGGATATCCGCCGCCTGATCGCCGCGAAGGGCGACTTCGTGCGCCTGGCGGATGGTTCCTGGCGCCGGGTGAAGCTGGAACTCAGCGACGAGCAGCAGGAGATGCTGGACCGACTGGGCATCGACCTCAATGAGCACAGCGACGAGACGCACCGCCTGCACTGGCGGCAGCTCGCGCAGGAGAATGCGGCGGAGATCGTCAATCCGAAAGCCTGGAGCAAGATCGTTGAGCGAATGGAAGAGGCGAAGCTGGATGCGCGCCCACCGGTGCCCGAGGGGCTGAACGTCACGCTGCGGCCCTATCAGGTCGATGGTTTCCATTTCCTGACCTACCTGACCTCCAACCGCTTCGGTGGCATCCTGGCTGATGACATGGGTCTGGGCAAAACTTTGCAGGCGATCACCTGGGTGCTGTGGCTGCGCTCGCGCAAAAAAGCCGACGGCCCGCACCTGCCGGTGCTGGTGGTCTGCCCGAAGTCGGTGCTGGATGTGTGGGCACTGGAGTTCAAGAAAGGCTCGCCGGATCTGCGCGTGCTCGTGCTGCATGATCGCGATCTGTTTGATCTGAACCTGGTGATGACGCAGATCGATGTGGTGGTGATGAACTATGCGCAGATGCGCGGCTTTGACGGCGAACTCGCCGCCATCCGCTGGCTGGCAGCGATTCTCGACGAAGGGCAGCAGATCAAGAACCCCGACTCCAAGGCCGCCAAGGCCGCGCGCCAGATTCGTGCGGACAACCGCCTGGTGCTGACCGGCACGCCGCTGGAAAACCGCCTGCTCGACCTGTGGAGTCTGATGACCTTTGCCACGCCCGGTGCGCTGGGTGAGCGCGCCTACTTCCACCGCCACTTTGACCGCCGCAAAGACCCGCGTGCCTCGGAGCGCCTGGCTGCGCGCCTGCGCCCCTTCCTGCTACGCCGCACGAAGTCCCAGGTGGCCCGTGATTTGCCCTCCCGCAGTGAAGAAAACTTGCTCAGCGAAATGAGCGGCCGACAGGCGGAGCTTTACAAGGAGGAGCTGGCCCGCGCGCAGCACATGGTGCTGAACAGCTCCGGCTTTGACATGGTGAACCGCCGCCGTTTTGCCATCCTGCAGGCCCTCACGCGCCTGCGGCAGATCTGTTGCCATCCCGGCCTGGTGGATAAAACCGCCGAGAATGAAGAAAGCGCGAAGCTGACCTCCACGCTGGAACTGATCCAGGAACTGCATGATGAAGGGCACAAGGTGCTGCTCTTCAGCCAGTTCGTGTCCATGCTGAAGATCATCCGCAGCAAGCTGGAAGAGATGAAGCTGCCCTACCACTGGCTCACGGGTGCTAGCGTCGATCGTGCAGGCATCGTCCGAGCGTTCCAGGAGGATGAAAACGCCAGCGTGTTCCTGCTGTCCCTGAAGGCCGGCGGCAGCGGTCTGAACCTCACCGCCGCGTCGTACGTCATCCTGTACGATCCGTGGTGGAATCCGGCGGTGGAGAACCAGGCGATTGACCGTGCGCACCGTATCGGCCAGACGCAGCCGGTCATGGCCTACCGCATGCTGACGAAGAGCACGATCGAGGAAAAGATCATGACGCTGCAGCACAAGAAGAACCTGATGGTGAACAATGTGCTGGGCGAAGGCGGGTTTACCAATCTGCTGCAGAAGGAAGATTTCGACTTCTTGTTTGATATTGAGGCGGAGAAAGTGGTGTAGAGGCCTGTTGAAGAATTCGACCGCGAGGATTTAAGAGCGACGGGGAAACCCGGATTTAACACCGCAAGAGATTAGAAGACCGCAGAGAATACCTGGAGAGTCAAAGCTGTGCGGTGTTCAATTCTGCGCGGTGTTAGATTTGTTTAGCGCTTTTTAGAGCCTGGCTTGAAAGGACGAGGGGATCAGCTTGATCTGCGTATTGGGACTGGTGGACGAGGCGGAACGTGGAGGGATCAAGATGATCCCTCTCCTGCCAGCCGTGCTCCGCCGCTCTCAAAGGCTCCCGTCTGTGCATGAGTGGGAATGCCCCATCACTCCGCGCGGCCAGAGTCGGGCGGTTTGGCGTAGCAGATTCTGGAAGATGACGAAGCCACCGCGCGCCAAACACATGGTATCTACGTCCGGACTTGCTTCTCATCAGCCGCATCTGTTGCTCGTCTCTGACAACCGGAGAGAGGTTGAGCGTGGTGGAGCGAAGAACGTGTTCCCGCGCCCCCTTCAGGGCGCTTCCTAAAGCGATGATGCGTGGTGGCTCGTGAGACCCAGGGCTTGTCGCTGCGCTCCGGCGCCCTGGGCTGAGTCCGTGGGTCCTTCAGACCCCATGCCGCTCGGAGCTTTGAGGGCGACTCGTTGCATTTTGCGTGGAGTCATACCCTCGATGCGGCAAGATCAGCAGTTGCCGGGCGTGCTGTGCAATGCATTTAGCGTTTTCCGAAACGGATTTCCGAAGAGCGCCTGTGGAGACATCCTGCGCTATGTCGTTTGAAAGTTGAAGGGACGTTCGATTCTGCCGCAAAGGGGCGGAGAGGCAGAGGGAGCAGAGAATGAATTCCATCTCTGCTCCTTTGACCCTTGCGGCAAGATCAGCAGTTGCCGGGTGTTCCGTGCGATGCATAATCACCAAGCTCCGTGCGCACGCTCCTGTAGCTCAACGGTTAGAGCAGGGGACTCATAATCCCTTGGTTGCGGGTTCGAATCCCACCGGGAGCACTTCATTTTCAATGCGTTATGACAGGCATCCCATAGACTGTCGAGGATGAGGTTCTGGCCTTGAAGCAACGCAGGAGTAAGGGTCGGAGAAGAGGTGGAGACCGAGTTGAGGTTTGTGCCTGCGTGGATATGCAGGTCCAGGAGCGCGGACCTCCGAGTCCGCAGCGTTGATTCGCTGCGCTCACCCTTCGGGTTGCTGGATAAGCCTTTGAACGTCCTGAGAGTGATAGCGGATAGCCCTAGAACTCAGGTAAACAGGACTCAACATCCCCCTTCTTTCATATCGTTTAATCGTCATTTTCGACACTGACAAAATTCCGGCAACTTGGTCACGGGATAGAAGTTTGAGTTCATTGATAGTGTTTGTTTCTGCTTTGTGGTTTCTCATATGTGAGAGAAAGCATCATGACTTTTTGCCTAGGTCAAGTTATTCTCTAAACTAATCCTTTGACATACAATAAATTACAATTGTATTTTTGCCTCGAAATTTTTGAATTCATTTTTTTCTACAGGTACCCGCGAAGACGCGTGTGCGAGGGTGCATTGTGTATGGATTAATTTGAGCAGTGGTCTCGGTTTTAATTTCAATTTTCCAGGACTCGAAATGGCAAAACGGGGGTACACGGATTTCTATGGAAGTTGCCCAAAAAAATCTTTGCTCTCCTGGTTTTATACGCAATGCCAAATTCAGCGCCATTGGTGGGCAAACGCCGGCCTTTGTAGGGGGTGTAAAGTCTGTTCTGTAAAAG
>CAINGK010000124.1 GCA_903848465.1 uncultured Verrucomicrobiota bacterium | reverse complement strand
TTCGTCATTCGTCATTCAATATCGTTAAGTTAAGCAAAATAGACCGCGAAGGTGTATTTTTCACAACGCGAATGAGCACGAATAGCCGCGAATTTTTCACGAATTTCAGAGTTCAGAATTCCTCTGCATTCGCGGTCATTCGCGGTCATTCGCGTTTAAAATCTTAACTTAACGACATTGATTCGACATTCGTCATTTTTTATGATCCGCCTCTTCCTGCTCCTTTCGCTGCCGCTCTACATCCTCGACCAGCTCTCCAAGAGCTGGATCGTGCAGCATTTCAGGCTCTACGAAACTGAGCAGGAGGTCATTCCCGGCGTCTTCTGGCTGCACCATGCGTCGAACACCGGCGTGGCCTTTGGCATGTTCAACGGCACGCAGTATGCGAACTACGCCTTTGCCACCGTGTCGCTCGCGGCGCTCATTTTCATCTATGTGATGCACGGCAAAGGGCTGTTTCCCGGCAAGCTGAGCCGCACTGCGGTGGCGCTGCTGGTCTCTGGTATCTTTGGCAATCTCACCGACCGCCTCTTCCGCAATCACGATGGCGGCAAGCTTTTCGACGGTACGTTTTTCGACGGGTACGTCGTGGACTTCCTGCGCTTCGACTTCGGCTTCCCGCCCTTCCACCCCTGGCCCTCCTTCAACGTGGCGGATTCGTGCGTCGTGTGCGCCGCGATCCTGCTGGCGCTGGCGTCGTTCTTGGAAACGCCAGGGAAGCCGAGTGAGAAGGCGTAGCGAGGAACGAAGGTGAGGCCCGGAGGGCGGGTACAAGCGTCGCCTTGGATGCCAACCCAAGGATCACGAGAGCTGTTTTTGCCTCACCGTTGAACCTGAAAACGGGAATGGATGGCCTACGGAACACTCGGAAAGGAGAATTCCAGACCGGTCACTCAAAAGGTGAGGCAGCGGGAATGTACTTTGTTCTGATTTTCCGATTGTTCCGAAGGCCGTTATCTCCGGTTCTAGGTTGAACCGCGTTGCGGTAGCACAAAGCGGGATTGCTTTCCCGTCAGGACTTTGGCAAAAAGCCCATCGCGACCATCCACTCCGCGCAGCCTTGGGTCCAGGTATGCACTGGCAGTGGGCCTTGCTTCACGCCAAAGCCATGGCCACCCTTGGCGTAGATGTGCAGTTCGGCGGGGATAACGCGCTTCTGGTATTCGAGGTAGAGCATGGTCACATCTTGCGGATCGGCGATCTTGTCGTCATTCGCGCTGGCGAAGAACATTGGTGGCGCATCGGCGGGGACGCTGATGCCTGCCTTGAATTTCGTCTTGTCGTCCTTGTCGAGAAACCCGCCGCCGTAGGCCATGATGCCGAAGTCTGGGCCACGTATGTCATCGAATTGCGGATTGAACTCGTAGCTGCGTGGGCCGCGATCACAGGCGACGTGGCCGAGCATCGTTCCGCCAGCGGAGAAGGCGAGGAGTCCGACGCGCCGTGGGTCCAGCCCCCATTCGCTGGCATGGTGCCGCACGAGGCCGATGGCGCGGAGGGCATCGGCGCTGGGTTTTTCAGAAGGGTTGGCTTCGTCACGGGTGGGGGTGCGGTATTTGAGCAGGATGGCGGTGATGCCGAGGCTGTTGAGCCAGGCGTAGGGTTCGGTGCCGTTGTTGCCCATGACGAGGCAATGATAGCCACCGCCGGGCGCGACGATGACGCTCGTGCCAGTGGTATGCTCTGGCTGGTAGATCGTGATGTCCGGATCGGTGACGTTGGAGATGGCCTTGGCTTTCGAGGCCTCAATGAGTCGCAGTGTTTTCTGCGAAGGCGCAGCCATTTTTCCAGGTGCCCCCTCGGGCCAGAGTTTCAGCGTCAGCGGCGCAGGTGGATTGACGGCATCGGCAGCAGACGCCGAAGCCAAGGCGAGGAACAAGGCGGCGAGGCATGGAAGGCTGCTCTTCATGATGGGGTAAGTTTCGTCTTTAGGCTGGGCAGGTGAAGTTGACACCGCGCAGGAACGTTACGCGCATCCTGGCCTTTTTTGGGGACCTCCGCATTCATTTCAGTGGGTAGGCTTTGAGGTCGGCCAGGAAGTACTCAAGGCGTTGCTCAGCAGTGAGAGTCGAGTATTTCTCAAAGGGCAGCTTGTCCAGCGAGACACGTTTCCAGTTCCATGTCAGAAATCCGTCCAGATTCGGACCCAGCCCGCGAATGAGTTGTTCGACCTTCTCTTTGCTCACACGTGAGCGAAACCCTTCGGCAGAAAGTGTATGCGCAAAGATCAGCATGATCCCCGCCTTGTAGTACTCTCCGGCAGACAGCCTGCTGCGCCACTGTGCTTCAACCTCGTCTAGCAGTGCCGCCTCAGAGTATCGTCCCCGGAGAATCTGCATCATTTCTACGCTGTCTTTTTTAAAACATCTGGATGCCGCCATCTCAACGAGGCTAGCTTTGCGCAGAAAGGGGATGTTTATGACTACCTTTACCGCCGAGGCTCTCTGTGATGGCTGTCCGCTGCAGCAAAAGAGACAAACCAGCTCGCCGGACCACCAGTACATAGCCCCTAACAGCAGAGACGCCATGAGCACTAGGAACACAGAAAAGGGATACCATTTCTTCTTCATCACGGGACGGGTGTTTGAGGTTGGCTGAGTTGGAGGTTCTGACGTGAAGCATGCCGCATTTGCGGTTTGTAAGTCAATCTTCAAAGACACTGCACGGGGGCAGGCTGCGGAGCCGCGAAGCGAAACCCTGTCGCCTTGACTGTTACCTTGCCTCGTCCCCTTCGATGGGCAGCCACGCAGCAGCGCTCCAGTCGAGGAATTCGGTGCTGCGGAACTGCTTTTTGTAGTCGTAAACGCTGGGCTCGCGGGTGGCGTAGCCGGAGTAGAGATGGCGGAGGCCGGCGGCGCGGCAGTGCTCAATTTCCAAAAGCAGGGTGAAGATGCCGAGGCTGCGTTTGGAGTCGGCTGGCTCAAAGAGGCCGTAAACGCTGGAGGCGGACTGCTGGCCGAGGTCGAAGAAACTGGCGGCGATGAGGCGGGGGCCGTCGAAGACGCGGACCATGCGGCATTCGCAGGGGCCGTGGGCGGGGTCGGGGCCGAGGAAGGTTTCGAGGGTGTCTGGGATGTTGTGGGTGAAGCGCTGCTTGTGGCGCTGGAAGAGGGCGCGGAGTTCGCCATCGATGGCGGCGGGGACGATCTCGGTGCGCAGGTCGGCGTTTTTGTTCAGCACGCGGCGCTGGCTTTTGGTGAGGGTGCAGGACGCCAGATCAATGCGCAGGGGCGTGATGGTTTGCAGGGCACCGTCGCTGGCGGGTTGGGTGCTGTAGCGAAAGAACTGCCGGCCAAAATGTCGCCAGCCGGTGGCCCAGACCTGGTCCATGACTTCCGCAGGAACGGAATCGCAAATGAATGCATCGTCGAGGATTGGCGTCATAGGAGGGGTTCAATAATCCAGCTACGCAGATTGACAATCCCACGACTGACCGCACACTCAGAAACCGGCAGCCCCCCCACGCCCATGAACATCCTGCAACGCATCGAACGCGTCTTCTTCTGGCTCTCCGCAGCCTCCTCCGACAACCTTGATGCCTGCCCCGCGTGGGAGCGGCGCAAGTACGTGGCCTTTGGCGCGACGGTGCTGGTGCCCTCCACGTTTGCCATCATCGCCTGCGCGTATGCGCTGAGCACACTGACGGACAACTGGTACATCATCGCGCCGGTGTCGCTGGTGTGGTCGTTCATCATCCTGACCGTGGACCGCGCGCTGCTGGCGACGTATCGCGCCTATCAGGGCTTCTTTCGCAAGATCTCGCAGTTCTCGCTGCGCCTGGTGGTGGCCGCGCTGATGGGCGTGACGATTTCGCATCCGCTGACGCTGCTGCTGTTTAAGGACACGATTTCCTCGGTCATCGAAAAACATCGCCAGGGCGAGATCGAAGCTGCGCGTGAAACCTCCAAGCAGCAGAAGGTCGCGGTAGAGACGCGCCTGGTAACGCTGGAGGAAGAGATCGCCAAGCAGCGTGAAAACTGGAACGCGACCTTCCATGCCAAGTTCCTCGATGAGAACGGCAAGCCGGTAGAAAAGCCGCTCACCGACGATGAGAAGGCGGCCAAAGCCGCGCGTGAGTCGAAGATCGCCGATGCGGTGGCGCCGGGCAAAGAGCGTCTGGCGAAGATGGACACGGAGATGGCGACGCTGAGCAAGGATTACCAAAAGATCGCCGAGGAGCTGAACCACTGGCAGACGGAATTTGAACGCGAGGTGAATGGCCAGCGCAGCGGCATCACCGGTCTGGGGCCGCGTGCGAAGAGCATCCAGGAAGACCAACTCACCTGGCGGCGTGCCGAGAGCGCCCGCCTCAGCGGCGTGCTGGACACGATGACGAAGAACCGTGTGGCTCTCGTGGCTGAAATCAAAGCTGCCGAGGATGGCGTGAACTCCGCGCTGGATGCCAAGGCTGCTGAGGAAGCCGTGCTCAAAAAAGCGGAGCGGGATCGCGTGGCCGCACTGAAGCAGAAAGTGCAGACGGAGCAGGCGGACCAGTTTGTGGGCCAGCAGAATGCCATTCGTGAAACCTTGAAGGCGCAGATCGACGCGCTGCTGCTGCAGCAAAAGAATCTGCACACCGAGATCACCCAACTCATTAAGGATGAGGACGTGCGCATCTCCGGCATTCGTGCGGAGCCGCGTCGTGACATCCTCACGCAGACGCTGGCGCTGCATGAGTTGTTTGAGCAGGGTGCGCAGGGCGGCACGTTTGCGCTGGTGGCGTATCTGGTGCTGACGTTGCTTTTCATGCTGGTGGACACGATTCCGCTGATCATGAAATTCTTCTCCAAGCCCGGCCCGTATGACACCCTGCTGGACCGCGAAGAGATGAGCTATGATGGCGAGCGCAAAGCCTTCCTCGCGGGCTTTGGCCTGCAGATGAAGGAGCTGGGCGAGAGCAAGATGCTGAACCTCACGCGCAACAAGACGCTCGAGCGTTCATTGATCAGCAGCGTCGATGGGGCGCGCTCGGCCAAGGAGTTCCTCGTCTATCTGATGGATCTGGAGCGCGAGTTTGAAGAGAAGAACCGCGCCGCCCGCGAACTGGCCGCCAAGAGTGGCGTCAGCCACACGGCGGACGTGCTGGAAGAAATGTCCCGCAACTTCTACGCCGACCTGCGCGAGCGCATGGAGAGCTACTTCCGCGATGATGACCAGCGCCGGACTCCGGCGACGGGGCGGGCGTGAGGATCGTGGAAATAGGTCGGATAAGACAGATGTGACCTATAAGAAGACGGGTGTGATTCGAATGCTGCTCCGAGTTGGCGCAGAGCCATAGCGTTTTCCGAAATTGATTTCCGGCGAACTCACGTGGAGACGCTTGGTGCCATGTCGTTTGGAAGTCTAAAGGACCTTCGAGTTTGCCGCAGAGGGGCAAAGGAGCAGAGGTGGCAGAGATTGAATTTTTTCTCTGCTCCCTCTGCCTCTCCGCTCCTCTGCGGCAAACCGAACGTCCACTAGCCTCGCCATACCGGAGATGAGTTTTGCAAACCGCTATATGATGATCAAGGACGAGGACGAAAAGAGGCAGCGCGTGATCTGGGTGGGCATTGTCCAGCAAGAGCCCGCATGCCCGGCCCGTATGCTTGAGTGTGAAACCTTCGTCTCCAATGCCGCCGTTCAGTCGCCGTGAGATGCTGCGCAGCTCCTGCGCGGGTTTTGGCTATCTGGCGTTGCAGGGGGTGCTGGGGCTGGAAGCGGCCAAGGCGGCGGTGATTGATCCGCTGGCGCCGAAGCAGCCGCATTTTCCGGCGAAGGCGAAGCGGGTGATTTTTCTGCTGATGAAGGGCGGGCCTTCGCAGGTGGATACGTTTGATCCGAAGCCAATGCTGGAGCGTGACCACGGTAAGCCGCCGCCGTTTGCGCTGCCACGGGTGAAATTTGCGGAGACGGGCAATCTGCTGAAGTCGCCCTGGAAGTTCCGCCAGTATGGCCAGAGCGGCCTGCCGGTGAGCGATCTCTTTCCGCATGTGGCAAAGCATGTGGATGACCTCTGCATCATCCGCTCCATGCACGGCACGAACCCGGCGCATGGCGGGGCGTTGCTGAAGCTGCACACGGGCAGTGACACGTTTGTGCGGCCGAGCATGGGTTCGTGGGTCAGCTACGGGTTGGGGACGGAAAATACCGACCTGCCAGCCTTCATCACGATCTGCCCGACGCTGGCACATGGCGGCGTGGGTAACTGGAGTTCCGCCTTTCTGCCTGCGTATTGCCAGGGCACGCCGCTGGGCAATGCCAGCGTGCCGGCGGAGCAGGCGGTGGTGAAACACATCCACAACAAAATGCTGACGCCGGAGATGCAGCGCACGCAGCTGGATCTGGTGTCGCAGATGAACCAGTCGCATCTGGTCATGGCCGGGGCGAATGCAGCGCTGGAGGCGCGCATCAATTCCTTTGAGCTGGCCTACCGCATGCAATCGACGCTGCCGGACCTGCAGGACATCTCGGGCGAGACGGAGGCCACGCGCAAGATGTATGGGCTGGATGATCCGGTGACGGCGAATTTTGGCCGACAGTGCCTCATGGCGCGGCGATTTGCGGAAAGCGGCGTGCGGTTTGTGCAGGTGACGCACAGCGATGGCTTCGTGCAGTGGGACCAGCACAGCGATCTGCTCAAGGGACACACGAAGAATGCGGCGGAGGTGGATAAACCCATCGCGGGACTGCTGGCGGATCTCAAATCGCGCGGATTGCTGGATGACACGCTGGTGGTGTGGGGCGGCGAGTTTGGCCGCACGCCGGTGGCGCAAGGCAGCGATGGCCGGGACCACAATCCGCATGGCTTCACCATGTGGCTGGCCGGTGGCGGCTGCAAACCGGGCACGGCCTATGGCGCGACCGATGACTATGGCTACTACGCGGCGGTGGACAAAGTCCACATTCACGATCTGCATGCCACGATCCTGCACCTGCTGGGGCTGGATCATTTGAAGCTGACCTATCGCTACGCCGGGCGTGATTTCCGGCTGACGGATGTGGCGGGCGAGGTGGTGAAGGGCGTGATGGCGTAGGGGGCTATTTTGTTGAGGAGCTTGCGGTCCAACGGTTGTGGCGCGGCCACGGCCTTTGGGCGGCGGTCTTTTTGCCTCGATAGCATTCTAAACGTGCATTTTACCGAGATTGGCGGATTTTAGCTTTGACAATGCATGCTCCTTTCCGACAGAATCAGACATTATCTATGAAATTGCTCCTGCCCCTAGTTTTGCTCTCAACTCTCGCTTCCTGCACTAGCACCAAGAACCTGGTCAACAACCCACGTCCTTCGTCGGTGCTGCCTTGCCGTGATGCGGGCTACGTGAACAGAGCTCTCGGGTATCCCAGCCAGGCAGTCGGTCAGGTGGGCACCAGCACCAGTGACGTCATTGACGACGGAGCCAATTTCAGCGGCAAGGTGGTAGATCGCCAGGCCCGGGATTACACGAACATGGCCTCTGATGCGGTGTATCGCACCGACGACGTCGCCTTCCGCGAAACCAACCGCTACACCGACTACGGCATGGACACGGTGGATGACGGGGCCAACTTTGGTGCCAGGGCGCTCAGCCGCTGGCCTGGTGTTGTCACGGGTATTGTGCAGCGCGGCATGATCTCGACCAAGAAAGTGTATCAGAGCGGGATGTATGCTTATGGTGAAGCGGTGAGCGTCGGCCTGTTTGGCACGGTTGACATCTTCACTCCGCCAGAACCTAAGTCCTACATGGTGGGCAGCCTGAACGATCTCGGTGCCGGCTATCCCCTCCCAGGCTCTGGCCACCATTGCAAGCTGCCCCAGCTTCCGGTGGAGCCCGAGCAGGAAGTCACGGGCAAGAACCCGAAGAATCCGGTCACGGCCTCCAAGTAATTTCATCTGATTTTCCCACGGGAGCGACTGCGAGGTCGCTCCCGTTTTGTTTTTTGAGCCTCATGCCGCTGCAAACTTTATTTTTCGATGCGGCTGGCACCCTGATCCGGCCAGCCGAGCCGGTGGGGAAGACGTATGCGGAGCATGCCCTGCGGCAGGGCATCGTGGCAGAGCCAGGGGCCATCATGCAGACCTTTCGCCAGGCCTGGCAGGAGACCGCGCCGCCGCTGCACCCCGCAGGCCAGCCTGCCGCAGATGATGACCGTGGCTGGTGGCGTGCCTTGGTGGGCGATGTGTTTGGCCGGGTGCTGGGAGCGCCGCTGGCAGAAAGCACGCTGGAGGCTGTCTTCAGCGGGCTGTACCTGCACTACGCGCAGCCGCAGGCCTGGAGCGTGTTTGACGATGTGCTGCCGGCACTGGAGGACCTGGCACGCGATCATCGGCTGCTGGTTTTATCGAACTTCGACCGCCGTCTGCACAGCATCCTGGCCGGGCATGATCTGCTGCGCTTTTTTGCGCGGGTCATCATCTCCAGTGAGGTCGGTGCGGCCAAACCGCATGCACGCATGTTTCAGGCGGCGCTGGCCGCCGGGGGCAGTCTGCCAGAGGAGACGCTGCACATTGGCGATGACGCGAAGTGCGATCTCGCCGGGGCAGGGAACTGCGGAATCCATGCTTTTCATGTGAAACGACCGGAAAGCGGCCTGGGAGCGCTGGTGCAGAAAGTCCGCTCTGGGACATATTCCGGCTTGCACTGAGCTGTCTTATGAATACATACCCGCCCCCCAATTTTCGGGACACGCGCAGGTAGCTCAGCGGTAGAGCAGTTGGCTTTTAACCAATTGGTCGAGGGTTCGATCCCCTCCCTGCGTACCATTCTGATAATGAGTGGTTTATGACAAAGTGAGGCTGAAAACAGCCCGCTGTGGGAACAAAATTCCTCGTTGTTCCCCGTCTTTATCTTGGCGCATGCTCGCTGCGGGAGGGCTTGCCACCGGAGAAGTAAACGATTATTACCTTTCACAGGCATCCCATAGACGGTCGTGGATGAGGTTCTGGCCTTGAAGCAACGCAGGAGTAAGAGTCGGAGCAGCGGTGGAGACCGAGTTGAGGTTTGTGCCTGCGTGGCAATGCAGGGCCAGGAGCGCGGACCTCCGAGTCCGCAGCGTTGATTCGCTGCGCTCACCCCTTCGGGCTCCCTAAGAGCCTGTCCGGCAAAAAGCATGAGCTGCTATAAATGGGTGAGAGCCCTGAGGTTGAGATTGATCATGGCAAGATAGACCAAGGACTCGTGATGACGCGGGTTGCGTTCATGATCGCGGTTGA
>CAINGK010000123.1 GCA_903848465.1 uncultured Verrucomicrobiota bacterium | reverse complement strand
GCTGCGTTCGGCATCGCTACGCTCGCCTCACTCCGCAGCCCCCAATGGGGCGTGCATTGCAAGGCTAAAGCCTTTTACAGAACAGACTTTACACCCCCACGCGGGTGCTCGGCTTTGCGGCGTGCGTTGTCGTTGCCAAAGACATGCGGCATGGGGCCGGTGGTGCCCATGACTGCCTCGGGATCGAGCAGCGCGCCGGAGTTCACGATGACGGTGCCAAAGAGTTCAGGATACTTGAAGCCCAGATGCGCCGCAGCATAGCCGCCCATCGAGAAGCCTTGGATGATGCGCGCCTCGCGCTTGGGCAGGGTGCGGTAGGTGGCATCAATGTGCGGGATGAGGTCCTTGATGATCACACTTTCCACCGGATGCGGACCTTCCACAGTGTCGCAATAGAAGGAGTTCACCATGCCGTTGGGCAGCACCACGATGGCGGGTGGCATGCTGCCGTCCTTGATCGCAGCATCGAGCGCCGGCACAAACATCATCGCGCCAGCGCGAATGTTGCCACCCATGCCATGCAGCCAGTAGATGACGGGGTAGCGCTGCTGCGTGTCCTTGTCATAACCAGGCGGGAGATAGATGAGGTAGTTCACGTCGCGGCTGATGACCTTGCTGGCAAAGGTCTGGTACAGCGTGCCATTAGGGGCCTCATGGTTTGGGTCCACCCACTCGGGCTTCGGCATGGGCCGGCGGTTCGGCTGGGGCGTTGGATTTTGCGCGGGGAGCTGCACGGCAAAGAGCAGCAGGCAGGTGGCGGCAAAGGAGCGTGTTCTCATGGCAGGCGGAAAGCATGTAACTCCGGCATCCGGCCAGAGTTGCCGCTTTCATTTGGAGCTGCTCACCCAAAGGTAGAACCCTTCGTTCATCAAAGCCACGCGGGATGACGCGGGTAAAAGCCGTCATAGGAACGGCTGGCCAGCCGCCAGCGCGGGCCTTCTCCTGTCACGTAACCGGAGGTGTCAAAGCGCAGGCCACAGATCTGCATGAAGACATGACGTCCCGGATTCACAAAGAGTGTCACGTAGCTGCCCGGACCCGGCCAGGCGTAACTCGCAAAGGCCGAGGAGCTGAGTGGATGGCTGAGCAGCTGCGCGCGATAGAGCACATGCGAGACGGACCCAGAGCAGTCAAAGCCGTTGTCGAAGAGGAATTGGTGACCGCCGCCCCACTTGTAGGGCTTGCCCACCAGTTCGTTGGCGGCGGCCACCAATTGATGCACAATCGGCGGATGGCTTTCGTGGGCGTAGGCGTACAGGCCGTTGAAGTAGAGCGGCACCACCGTGGGAGGGGCCATGAAGTAGCCCAGGCCACCCCCGAGAGCGCCAAAGGCACCCCACATGCCCAGTTTCAACCAGCGTCTGCGCCCGACCAACAGCCGCACACATTCGGCTTCGGGAGTGTCTGTCAGAGATTCTGGGATGGGGGTGTCCGCTGCATTCTTGTCCACGCGAATAAGCTAAGCCGTTGTCTGAGTTCGGCCTCTAAGGAAGCATTCAGAACAGTCTCAGACCACGCTTAGTCCCACCAAAAGAAAACCGCTGCCTGGTAGCAGGCAGCGGTTTGGTGTGGAGACTAGATGCAGGCAGCAGGTGCTACCGTGTTAGGCCTTCTTGGCTTCCTTCTTCTTCGGGGCGGCCTTCGGACGTTCCGGCGGAGACAGTTGCTCCTCGGCTGGTGCTGGGGGCACGGGGATCAGCGGGAAGGGATTGGCCTGCGGCTCCATGGCGTACTCACGGTCTTTGAGGATGCCGGGCTGCGGGACAGGGTACTTGCCGTTGGCGTCAGCGATGAGCGGTGCTGGGCCGTCAAGGGTGAGCTTGTCAACGCCTGGGGCGAATTCGAACGCGCTGTTGATGTAGTCATCGTAGCGAATGACCTGACCCGTATGTGCTGCAGCACGGCCCATGGCGGTGGTGACGCTGGACTTGATCCCGCGTTCCACTTCGTTGTAAGGCTTGTCCTCAATGATCGCGTCAATGAGGTCCTGCCACTCTAGGTCGTATGGATTTGGCTCCGGCTGCTTGCCGCGCCAGATGATGTTGGAACGCTGCATCTTCTGGCTGTTGAAGGTCATCGCCTTGGAAGGGAAGTGACCGGCGGTGGAGACGATGGCGCTGCCCTTGGTGCCATTCACCTGCGTGGCAAACTGGTTGTGCGTGCCGATGGCGGTGCGGCCTTCCAGGTAGAGTTTGGCACCGTCCTTGAAGGTGTACTCGCAGCTGTAGTGGTCAAAGTTCTGATCGATGTAGTCACCGCGGTCACTGCGGCCGCCGCTGGCCTGCACTTCGACCGGCCAGTCGTTTTTCATCCAGCAGGCTTCGTCGATGTTGTGGATGTTGAAGTCGCTGAAGCCGCCGCCGCTGGCCCAGAGGAAGCTGTGGAAGCGCTGGATCTGCCACTGCAGTTCGCTGGTGTCCACTTTCGGATCACGCGGCAGCGTGAACGCTGAGCCGATCGGCCCCTGCATGCGATAGGCGCGCATGAGCAGCAGATCGCCGATCTCACCATCCTGGATGCGGTTGAAGAGCTCGCCACGCACGCGGCAGTGGCGGCACATGAGGCCGACGCCGACTTTGAGATTTTTCTTTTTCGCCTCTTCGTTCAGCGCCAGCAGACGGCGCGCCGTGGGGCCGTCGGTACAGATCGGCTTTTCCATGAAGATGTTCACGCCCTTCTCGATGGCGTACTTGAAATGCACCCAGCGGAAAGCCACCGGTGTGGTGAAGATGGCCACGTCACCTTTGCGCAGCGAGTCGATGGCGTTTTTATAAGCATCAAAGCCGATGAATTTCGCGTCTTCAGACACGGACATGCGGTCGGGGTGCTTGGTGCTCAGCGCTTCAAAGCTGCCCTTGAGACGTTTTTCGGAAACGTCCGCCATCGCCACCAGGCGGGTCATCCGTTTCTGAATGCCCATGGCATTGCTCGCAGCACCGGTGCCACGACCACCGCAGCCGATCAAGGCCGTGCGGACTTCATCACTGCCGGCGGCATGTACGTTAGGAAGGCTGATGCCGGAGAGCACGGACAGACCGGCGGCTGTCTTCGTGGTGGTTTTGAGAAATTCGCGTCGAGACGCGGTGGCAGGATCGATGATGGTATTCATGAGGAGCGCTCATGTACGTAGGCGGAGCACCGGAGCTTGCCGAAGAATCTTCACAGATCACGCTGCGAAGCGGAATTCTATCCGTTCGTTGATCAATCCATCCGTCCATTGAGCATGCCGCCGCGTGCCGAGATTTCTGAAAACGCACGAGTCAGGGCGTTGTTCAGTTCATGCAGCGTCGCCTGTTCGAGCTGTGGATCGAGCGTGGCCGTCAATGTGGGTGGCAGGATGATGGCCTGTGGCGGGGCTGTAGGCTTCTTCTCGGTTACCGCTGGGGCAACCTCGGTTTCCACTGCAGGTGCTAGCATTGTGGGTCGTGGCGCATCAAACAGCGTGGCCATCGACTGACTGCACTTCGACTCATCCTCCTGCGCAGGGGCACAGAGCCTGTGCAGGCTGGCGAGCTGCGCATCGAGCTGGCTGTTAAACCACTCACGCGTGCGCTGAATATCCTGCACTAAGGCGGCTATCTCATGCTCAAAAGGAATCCCCGAACGAGCTGGCAGAGCGGGAGAAGGCAGAGTGGCGTTGGGAGATTGAAAGCTCATGCGGAGGCAAACATATTAAAATTACCATAAACAATCAAGCTTTCTTCACTCTCAATGTTATGAAATTTCAAAATATCAGCCATCTTGACCAGTGAATTTTTAAGATTCACCGCACTATAAATAAACCTTTAGAGCTTCTTCATCCCTTTCCCTGCCCGTTTCTGCACCAGCGGCCAGTCGGGATCAGCCGTGCGGGAGGACTGCATTAGCGCGGCGGCTTTGGTCACAAGCTCGGGCTTGTCGTTGGCAAGATCATGCGCCTCTGCCGCATCCGTTTTGAGGTCATAGAGTTCGATGGCTTTCTCCGGGCCGTTGCGCACGGCCTTCCAGTCACCAAAGCGCACTGCCTGGAGGGAGGCCGCTTCGTGCAATTCCCAGTAAAAGTGGTCACGCTGCGGTGCTGGGCCACCTTTGAGGAAGGACACCAGCGAAAGGCCGTCGGGCTTGCACGCGGCGGGAATCTTCGCACCTGCCAGTTCGGCAGCCGTGGGCAGGAAATCCCAAAACGCCCACGGTTCAGCCGTCACGCGCCCGGCGGGCACCTGGCCTGGCCAGCGTGCCAGAGCTGCCTGCCGCAGCGCACCTTCATACAGGCCGCGCTTGTAGCCACGCAGACCGTTGGCAGCCTGGTCAAAGAGCTTGCCCATTTCGGACTCGGGATCAAAGGATGATCCGTTGTCGCCTGCCGTCATGACGAGGGTCTTGTCATCAATGCCGCACTCTTTGAGCGTGTCGAGCAGGCGGCCCACGTCGCTGTCCAGGCGGGTGACCATGGCGGCGTAGTTCTTCTGCGTCTCAGTCCACGGCTTGTCCTTGTAGATGCCCTGGCTGTCGATCTCGAAGTCGCCATGCGGCAGCGTGATCGAATAGTACAGGAAGAAGGGGCCGGACTTGTGCTCGCGCACCCAGCGCACGACTTCATCGGAGATGAGCTGCTGTGCGTAGGTTTTGCCCACGCCTTTGCCCGTGTTGCCGGGCAAATTGAAGCGCTGGTCGTTGTTGTAGAGGTAGGTGGGGAAGTAGCTGTGCGCGTGGCGCTGGCAGTTGTAGCCGTAGAAGTGGTCAAAGCCCAGCTTCAGCGGGCTGCCCGTGGTGTCGAACATGCCCATGCCCCACTTTCCCATGCAGGCGGTGGCATAGCCCGCATCATGCAAAATCTGCGCTACGGTGATGGTCCCCGCAGGCAGCGGCTTCTGGCCTTCTTTGCCGATCTCGCGGTTCGCCCGGATCGGGCAATGCCCCGTGTGCAAGCCGGTCATCAGGCACGAACGCGACGGGGCGCAGACGCTTGTGCCGCAGTAGCCCTGCAGGTAGCGCGTGCCCTCCTGTGCCATGCGGTCGAGGTTCGGCGTCTGAATCAGCTTCTGCCCGTAGCAGCCCAGGTCGCCCTGCGCGAGGTCGTCGCTGAGAATGAAAATGAGGTTGGGTTGGCTGGCAGCACTGGCAGAGAGTGCACAGGCAAACAGGAGCAGAGCGATGGGGCGGAACATGGGACGATGGGAACGCCGCTGCTGCGAGTTTATTGCTGGAGCGCGCGCGTCCTCGCGTGCTGCATTCAGCGTCCCCGCTGAATGCCGTCCATGAAGGGTGTTTTCAGATGGCAGTCATCTGCTGGGCTTGCGTGTCCTTAAGGGACGGTTTTCCGCGAGGACGCGAAAAACGGCACGCGGGACGCATGCGCTCCAGCTTTGAAACTATCGCACCTGGCAGACCGTCTTCGCCACTGCCTGCGCAAAGGTGCTGGCAATCGTGTTCATGTTCACCCTCACGCCGTAAAGGCCGCCGATGAAGAAGGCTTTGTTGAGGATGAACTCACCCACTTTGGTCCGCTTGGGCAGTTGATAAACGGCCACCACTCCATCCAGATGGATCTGGCCCATGCCAGGCAGCGCCGTGCGCACGAAGCCGTTCCCTCGGGAGTAACGGGTGATGTTCACCTCCAGCTCATAGCGTTGCGGGGTCCCTGAGCCGGGCTGCGCGAGCGACTGCACATCCTGGGAGATTTGGTCGCCGAGCATCTGGCGCTCCTCCTCGGACATCCGCGCATCCGTGGCGGTCACCAGGGTGGTGACGCCGTCTCCTTGGTTGATCACGGCCGTGAGCGGACTGACGTAGATGGCGTTGGGCGTGCTGGTGGCGCAACTGGAGAGGGTCAGTACAGCGGCGATGGCGGAGAGGCGGCGGAGGGCTTGAAGAGCGTTCATAATAGTCAAAGACGGATGGGTTGAACTGTACGCATGATCTGTCCCAGGCGAGTACAAAAAAAGCGGCCTGGAATCACTTCCGGGCCGCGTGGGGGTTTTGGGTTTTTGATTCGCCGCACGGGTTGGGTCGCGCAGCGGTCAAAGGATTACATCATGCCGCCGTGGTCGTGGGCATGGCCAGCGTCAGACGCTTCTTCCTTCGGAATGTCGGAGATCAGACATTCGGTGGTGAGGAGCAGGCCGGAGATGGAGGCGGCGTTCTGGAGAGCGCTGCGGGTCACCTTGGCTGGGTCAACGACGCCGGCCTTGATGAGGTCTTCATAAACGCCGGTGGCGACGTTGTAGCCGTGGTTGCCTTTGCCTTTCTTGACTTCAGCGACGACGAGCGCGCCTTCGATGCCTGCGTTGGCAGCAAGCTGACGAAGAGGAGCTTCGATCGCACGAGCGACGATTTCAGCACCAGTCTTCTCGTCGCCGGTAAGGCCGAGATCACCGATGGAAGCCTGAGCACGGATGAGGGCGACGCCGCCCCCAGGAACGATGCCTTCTTCGACGGCTGCACGGGTGGCGTGCAGGGCGTCTTCGACGCGGGCTTTCTTTTCCTTCATCTCCGTTTCGGTGGCAGCACCGACGTTGATGACGGCGACGCCGCCGGCCAGCTTGGCAAGACGCTCCTGGAGCTTCTCACGGTCGTAGTCGCTGGTGGTTTCGGAGATCTGGTTCTTGATCTGGGAAACGCGGCCGGCGATGGCTTCGCTGCCGCCTTCGCCTTCGACGATGACGGTGTTTTCCTTGCCGATGGTGATGCGCTTGGCACGGCCAAGGTCAGCGAGCTCGATGTTCTCAAGCTTGATGCCAAGGTCTTCGGTGATGCAGCGGCCGCCGGTGAGGATGGCGATGTCTTCGAGCATGGCTTTGCGGCGGTCGCCGAAGCCAGGAGCCTTGACGGCCACGATGTTGAGGGTGCCGCGCAGCTTGTTCACCACGAGGGTGGCAAGGGCTTCACCTTCGACGTCTTCAGCGATGATGAGGAGGGGCTTGCCGGAGCGAGCGACCTTCTCAAGCAGAGGCAGCATGTCCTTCAGATTGCTGACCTTCTTCTCGTTGATGAGGATGTAGGCGTTCTCAAGGTTGCACTCCATCGTCTCCGGATTGGTGACGAAGTATGGGGAGAGGTAGCCCTTGTCGAACTGCATGCCTTCGACGACTTCGAGAGTCGTTTCGATGGACTTGGCTTCTTCAACGGTGATGGTGCCTTCCTTGCCCACTTTGTCCATGGCTTCGGCGATGATGTTGCCGATGCTGGAGTCCCAGTTGGCGGACACGGTTGCGACCTGGGCCACTTCCTTGCTGTCCTTGACGGGGGTGGAGATTTCCTTGAGCTTGGCCACGATGGCCTCGGTGGCCTTCATGATGCCGCGCTGAAGCGAGATCGGGTTGGCGCCGGCGGTCACGTTGCGGAGACCTTCTGCGTAGATGGCTTCAGCCAGGACCGTTGCGGTCGTGGTGCCGTCACCAGCGATGTCGGAGGTCTTGGAGGAGACTTCCTTGATGAGCTGCGCGCCCATGTTTTCATAAGCATCTGGAAGCTCGATTTCCTTGGCGACGGTGACGCCGTCCTTGGTGATCGTTGGGCTGCCGAATTTCTTTTCCAGGATGACGTTGCGACCTGCAGGGCCGAGAGTGGCCTTGACGGCGCGAGCCAGCTTGGTGACGCCGCGGAGGAGTGCCTGACGGGCGGCTTCGTCGAAGTAGAGTTGTTTAGCCATAATAGTTTACGTATTGGGGTGGGGGATGAGGTTTGTGTGGGGATTAGCCGATGATGCCGAGGATGTCGGTTTCGTTGATGATGAGGACGTCGTCGCCGTTGAGCTTCACTTCCGTGCCGCCGTACTTGGAGATGAGGACTTTGTCGCCTTTCTTCACGGTGAAGAGGGTGGCGACGTCTTTGCCTTCGTCGTCCTTGCCAGTGCCAAGGGCGAGCACTTCAGCTTCCTGTGGCTTTTCTTTGGCAGTGTCTGGAAGGAAGATGCCGCCAGCGGTCTTTTCTTCGCTGGTGGAGCGCTTGACGAGGACGCGGCGTCCGAGGGGTGTGATAGAGGTGGCCATAGTTGGTCTGGTTTCTGCTTTTAGGGTTTCTGGTTCTGGTTTGGTTTCGGGTTGTCTGCCCGGCCTGCTGTCACACGGGTTGGGTGTGCCGGCTGGCCGGGCGGAAAGGGGTGCTAGGAAAGAAAGTCGGGGAGATTGCGAAAAGGGGAATGACGAATGAATGACGAAGCCGGAAGCACCAGGGAAGTGCCGCAGCGTTGTTTGGGAAGTGGTTTGGAATTCGTCATTCTGATTTCGTCATTCGTCATTTCGCCGCGCATCAATTTTCGTCGTCTGGTTTTGCGGGTGCTGGCGCGGCGATGGTGTTGGGGACGATGGCGACGCCATTCGGCGCGCGCTCCAGGCCGCCGTAGCTGAGATCCGGGGCCGCTTCGCCGATCTCGCTGACGAGGAAGTTCACGATGCGCTGCGGGTCTTCGGAGAGCACGGACTGCAGCATGCGCGAGGTCCGCGCCTGATCGTAGCCTTTCATGTCCAGGTCAAGTTTCGCAGCGCCATCCAGGCCTTTGATTTGCGCAGCCAGATCGACGGTGGAGTTCACGCGCTGGGTCAGGACGGGATCAGCGCCAAGCTTTTTCATCGCCACGGCCAGCTTGTCCTTCACTTCCGGTGTATTCAGCAGCTCGGTGGCGGTTTTGCCTGGGTAATGCGCGATGATGCTGTCCGCTTCGTTCTTCAAAGCTTCATCCGCAGGAGAAACAGTCGTTGCAGGAGTCAGTGCGCTGGAGATTTCAGCTTCGATGCTCGCATCGGCCACAGCCGCAGGCTTGGGGGCCACAGGTGCAGGGGTGGTCTTGGCAGCCTCGGGCGATTTGCCGCAGGAGGCGAGCAGCATGGCAAAGCTCAGCAACGCGCAGAGTCGCGAAGCGTCTTGGAGTGCGTGCGGGAGCCGGAACGAAGTGGAGACAGCCAGCCGTAGGCTGCCCGAAGGGTGGGCGCAGCCCAGCAACCGGAGCGCCACGCCGCTTTTCGGCTTGCGCGGGCGGAGGAGATTGGCGGTCACGGTAGAACGCTCGAAAGCGGTGTCGCAGGCCACCGCACTCCAAGACGCTCCGCGTTTCGCGGATGCGCTGTGAGCATCGGAACACTGTGCCATCACCGGAGGCTGGAGATTGGAAGTATTCATAAGGCGCGGGGGGCGATGGCGGCGTTGGAGATCTCACGCAGCGCGGTTCGGATGGCCTGCTCAAAGGTCTGGAAGGACTCATACGGCGCGCCCAGCATGCCGGTAAAGCCGCGCATGTCGGAGGTGTTCTCCATGCGGCCCATGACGAACCATTGATCTCCGCCCTGGGTTTCGATCAGCGACTTCAGGTAGTCGATCTCCAGCTTCTTGTTCGTGATCTGGTCGTTGGTGTCGGCGCTTTGATTGGTGAACTGCACCAGCGGCTGGCGGCAGAGAAGAATGCCATAGGCCTTGTTCAGTGCCAGCGAGCAGGTCACGGAATACTTCGCCTGGGAATCCACCAGCGTGTGGGAGGGGTCCGTGCAACTGATCATCAGCTCCGTCTCAGACAGCCGGGCGGTGGCACCCATGGGATCGCGGGTGATGCGGAAGCCCTCGGCCTCGGTCAGCCCAGAAAAGCATTCCACGATCTTGTTGAGGAAGCTGCGGCGCATCTTCAGTAGAAGCTCATCATGCCTCGCGAGCAGGCCCTTGGCCTCCCCATCGAGTGCAGACAGTTCTTTGAGCGCTTCCAAACTCATCGTGGCAGCGGGGTGAGGTTGAAAAGTGGTCCGCACAGTCCTCTGTGCGGCGCGCCGAAGGCCAAAACGTTTCCATTTGTCATTCGAGCGCCAAAGTCCTGAGCACGAAGCGAAAGAGCAGTCAGTGAACGGCCATCCGCGCGCGGAGCACCGCACAGAGGACTGTGCGGACCACTCTCCGTGCCGGAGGCACGGGAGAAATGAGCCGGTGGTGCAACCACCGGACCCACGCGATTTCCCATCGTGGAAAAAGGCAGCGCCCTGGAGGGGCGCGAGAAGCAGCCACGAACCGGCGACGTGCCGACTGCGGACGCTTCTCGCGCACCTGCCGGCGCGCCACCGGAGAGAACCGGGGACATGCGATACGAACCGGTGGTTTCACCACCGGCTAATATCTCGCGTCCTTCCAGGACGCCTCCAAAAATGTTGACCGCTAGAATAACAATCAAAAGTCCATCAATAGACCGATTCCCCCAGCCTTTTCTTCGTACAACAGAGATAGTAGGCCCCTGATGTTTTGTAGGGTTGCACTCAAATGCACAAGAAGTGCAACGGAATGTTGTTTTATTGACGTCTGGCTTAGAAAGGAAGGCCTTCTTTTCTTTCAGAAAGCAATCGGGACAAAGATAGTGATCTGGTTCATTAGCCTGATGTTCCCTTCTCAACCTATAGACGACCAAGTATTCGGCCAATTTCACGGGTTCATACCGTAGCTTTTCGGCTCGCCAAGTGTCTCGTATGTCAAGCTCTCTCGCAATGCGCCTATTCTCTTCTTGTAGCTCCAAATGTTGCTGCTGAAATCCCGCTAGTTGAGCTTGTAGATCGAGAATCTTTTGCTGCAAATTAATGGCCACATCATTCAATTGCGATTGATGAACACCATCCTTCACCCCCTTGGCAAGAGCCAGGGCTTCCTTGATGGTTCCCATCGCAACTGTGAATTCAGCGACCATTATTAATTAGCAGTTTTGTTGGTCGTTGGACTTACTTGTCCTTGTCCACGACTTCGAAGTCAGCATCGACGACCTTGCCTTTGTCCTGAGACTTCGTTTCGGAAGCACCAGCCTCAGGGCCTGCGCCACCCATGCCGCCCATGTCGGGCATGCCACCGGGGGCTCCGGCGGTTGCGCCTGCAGCAGCAGCGGCTTGATAGGCGGCGGCGAAGAGTTTTTCGAGTTCTTCGGTCTGCGTCTTCATCTTGTCGGTGTCACCGGATTCGACGGCGGACTTCAAGGAAGTGAGCTTGTCCTTGATCGGGGCGAGCTGGTCGGCGGGGACTTTTTCTTCCCAGTCCTTGAGCTGCTTCTCGATCTCGAAGCTGAGGCCTTCTGCCTTGTTCTTCACTTCGACGGCTTCCTTGCGCTTGAGATCTTCGTCGGCGTGCTCTTCAGCATCGCGCTTGGCTTTTTCGATCTCTTCCTGGCTGAGGCCGGAGCTGCCCTGGATGGAGATCTTCTGCTCTTTGCCGCTGACTTTTTCCTTGGCGCTGACGTGCAGGATGCCGTTGGCGTCGATGTCAAAGGTCACTTCGACCTGTGGCACACCGCGTGGGGCGGGTGGGATGCCGTCGAGCTTGAAGGTGCCGAGCGTCTTGTTGTCGCGAGACATGGGGCGCTCGCCCTGCAGGACGACGATTTCCACGCCGGGCTGGTTGTCGCTGTAGGTGGAGAAAGTCTGGCTGTGCTTCTTCGGAATGGTGGTGTTGCGCGGGATCATCGGGGTGGCCACGCCGCCTGCCGTCTCGATGGAGAGGGTGAGCGGGGTCACGTCGAGGAGGAGCACGTCTTTGACGTCACCCTTGAGCACGCCGCCCTGGATGGCTGCGCCGATGGCGACGACTTCATCCGGGTTCACGCCCTGATGCGGGTCTTTGCCGGCGAGCTTGCGGGCGGTTTCCACCACCTTGGGCATGCGGGTCATACCACCGACGAGCACGAGTTCGTCGATCTTGCTGGCGTCCAGTTTGGCGGCAGCGAGGCAGTCCTTCACCGGCTTGATGGTGCGCTCAAACAGGCTGTCCGTGAGCTGCTCCATCTTGGCGCGGGTGAGGGTCTTCATGATGTGCTTCGGCCCAGAGGCGTCGGCGGTGATGAAGGGGAGGTTGAGATCGTAGCTCTGGCTGGAGCTGAGGGCGATCTTGGCCTTTTCAGCTTCTTCCTTGATGCGCTGCAGCGCGTCAGGCTGGCCGCTAAGGTCGATGCCGCTGTCGGTTTTGAATTCGTTGACGATCCAAGTGATGAGGGTGTTGTCCCAGTCATCGCCACCGAGGTGGGTGTCGCCGTCTGTGGCGAGCACTTCGAAGACGCCGTCGCCGATTTCCAGCACGGAGATGTCGAAGGTACCGCCGCCAAGGTCATACACGGCGACTTTTTCGTCCGACTTGCTGTCGAGGCCGTAGGCCAGGGCGGCTGCGGTCGGCTCATTGATGATGCGGCGCACATTGAGGCCGGCGATTTCGCCAGCAGCCTTGGTGGCGTTGCGCTGGCTGTCGTTGAAGTAAGCAGGGACGGTGATGACGGCTTCCGTGATCGTCTCGCCGAGCTTGGCTTCCGCGTCGGCCTTCAGCTTCGCGAGGATCATCGCGCTGACTTCCTGAGGGCTATAGACTTTCGTTTCGCCGCCGACTTCGACCTGCACGTGGGCATCGCCATTGGCGGCGGCCACGATCTTGTAGGGCATGCGCTTGTCGGCTTCGGTGAGTTCGACGAATTTGCGGCCCATCAGACGCTTCACGGAGAAGACGGTGTTGCGGGGGTTGGTGACGGCCTGGCGCTTGGCGGCCTGACCGACGACGCGCTCGCCGCTCTTGGTGAAGGCGACGATGGAAGGCGTCGTACGTGCGCCTTCGCTGTTTTCGAGCACCGTGGCCTTGCCGCCTTCGAGGACGGCCATGCAGGAGTTGGTGGTGCCGAGGTCAATGCCGAGGATTTTGCTCATGATTTTGGGGTTGGGGGGAAAGTTGAAACTGAGGGTTTTGGTGCTCTTTACTTGGCTAGAGGTGTGCCAAGTGGGGTTTTGGAGTCACAAATCTTTGATTGTGAACAAGTTAAACAAATATGTGCCAAGCGTCAAAGAGTCAGGAATTGTGCCAAAGTGCCAAAATGTGGCACACTTGCGCTGGCACTTGGCACAATTGAGAGGACCGCACGCGTCCCGCGTGCTGTTTTCCGCGTCCTCGCGGAAAACCGTCCCTCAAGCAGCCGCCAGCTCAGCAGCGAACTCCCACGGACAATCACCCTTCATGGACGGCATTCAGCGGGACGCTGAATGCAGCACGCGAGACGCGTGCGCTCCCCTTGTGAAAAGTTTCACAATCCGATTGCCGCTCCTGCGCAGGGGGCGTAAATCTCACGGTCCTAATAATCCCCTGATACCCATGGTCGCTCCCGCTGATTCCACCATTGCTGCTTACGACTCGAAAGTTGAAGGCAATATCATCTTCACCAAGATGGACGCTGCCATCAACTGGATGCGCAAGAACTCCATGTGGCCGATGCCGATGGGCCTTGCCTGCTGCGCCATCGAAATGATGGCCGCTGCTTGCAGCCGCTATGACCTCAGCCGCTTCGGTGCAGAAGTGATGCGTTTCTCCCCCCGCCAGGCCGATGTGATGATCGTGGCCGGCACCGTGACTTACAAGATGGCCCTCGCGGTAAAGCGCGTGTGGGACCAGATGCCGGAGCCGAAGTGGTGCATCGCCATGGGTGCCTGCGCCTCCAGCGGCGGCATGTATCGCAGCTACGCGGTGCTCCAGGGCGTTGACCAGATCATCCCAGTGGACGTTTACATTTCCGGTTGCCCGCCGCGCCCTGAGGCGCTGCTCGAAGGCATGATGCGCCTGCAGCGCAAGATCGAAACTGAGCACTCCTTCACTGAGCAGAAGAAGGAACTGATCGCCGAACTCACCGCTTAATTTTTTCACGACCATGAATGCCGCCCAAATGGCCGATGCTTTGAAGCAGAAATTCGGTGATGCCGTGCTGGAAACGAAGGAGTTTCGGGGTGAGCACACGCTCGTCGTCAAACTCGCCAATACCAAGCCGCTGCTCGCGTATTGCCGCGATGAACTGAATTTCGATTACCTCGTCGATATTTGCAGCCTCGATTACATGGGCAAAGAGCCGCGTTTTGAGATGGTGTATCACCTCTATGGCTACGGCCATCTGCAGCATCTGCGTGTGCGTGCCGCTGTGGCCGAAGATGTGGAAGTCCCTACCGTCAGCGACATCTGGCCCACCGCCGACTGGCATGAGCGCGAGGTGTATGACATGATGGGCATCAAGTTCAGCGGTCATCCTGACCTGCGCCGCATCCTCATGTGGGAAGGCTACCCCTACTTCCCGCTGCGCAAAGACTTCCCGCTCGAAGGCAAGCCGAGCGACATGCCCGACGTCGGCTTCACCAAGACCGCACCGATGGCGGACGGTCCCTTCGTCACCAGCGCAGGCACCGGCGACACCGTGACGCGCGAGCCGCGCTCCCGCAGGCCGACAGAGTGATTAGTGATTCAATTTGGCTTACGGAATAGGCGGAAAAAATCATTTCAGAGACTTTCCGCGTATTCTGTGTGTTCCGTAGGCACGATAGAGCCGCACCGCCTCACTCGTTCCATTTCCCTCATCATGACACGCACTCATCTCACCACCGTTCTGGGTCTGGCACTGGCCACGACCGCCTTCACCGCTGATTCCACCGACTGGGGCGCCTTCCGCGGTCCTGCTGGCAATGGCATCGTCCCCGCCTTGGCCAATGCCAAATGGAGCCTCAAACAAGTCTGGAAAAAGCCTACCAATCTCGGCTTCAGCTCCTTTGCTGAGTCTGGTGGCAAGGTGTACACGCTCGTCACGGGCGAAAGCGACGGCAACAAAGGTGAAATGCTTGCCTGCCTCGATGAGAAGACCGGCAAAGAACTGTGGAGCAAACCACTCAGCGTCATTCCGAAGTACGACGGCGGCGGTGACTCCGGCACGAATGACAACAAAGGTGGCGACGGTGCCCGTTCCACTCCGGTGGTCAATGCTGGCAAAGTGTACGCCATTGACTCCATGCTCGGCGTCTTCTGCTTCGACGCAGCCACGGGCAAAGAAATCTGGAAGCACGACGTGATGAAGGAAAACGACGGCGTGCAGCTCAAGTGGGAAAACGCCGCCTCTCCGGTGATCGACGGCAATGTCCTCCTGCTCGCGGGCGGTGGCAAAGGCCAGGGCCTCATCGGCCTGGACAAGACCACCGGCGCAATCGTGTGGAAGGGCGAAGACGACAAAATGACCCACGCCACCCCAGTGCTGGCAGACATCCTCGGCGTGCATCAGGCCATCTTCTTCACGCAGACCGGTCTCGTCGCCGTCGATCCCCAGAAAGGCAGCGTCATCTGGCGCGCCCCCTTCCCCTACAAAGTGAGCACCGCCGCCTCCCCGGTGGTGTATCAAGACATCGTGTACTGCTCCGCCGGCTACGGCGTGGGTGCCGGTGCTTTCAAGATCAGCAAGAGCGGCGGCAAGCTCGAAGCGACCCAGATCTGGCGTCGTGAAAACCAGTGCTTCAACCACTGGAGCACACCGGTCGTCAAAGACGGCTACCTCTACGGCATGTTCAGCTTCAAGGAATACGGCGCGGGTCCCCTGGCCTGCGTGGACATCCGCACGGGTGAAGACAAGTGGGGCGAAAAAGGCTTCGGCCCTGGCCAGGTCATCCTTGCAGGCGACAAGGTCATCGCCACCAGCGACAAAGGCGAAATCGTCGTCGTCGAAGCCACCCCCACGAAATACCAGGAAGTGGCCCGTAAAGGCGTGCTGGCAGGCAAGGTCTGGAGCTACCCGATCCTCGCCAATGGCAAAATTTTTGCCCGCAGCACGACCGAAGGCGTGTGCCTGGACGTGAAGTAAACAAAGCGCTTCACCGCACCAAGATTCGAAGCCCGGAGTTCATCCCTCCGGGCTTCTTTTTTGGACAAGAAGCCCCCACGCCCATACCACGAGCACTAGAAAAAGAGTCCAAGCCGCATGTGAATTCGTCGGCGCATTCTGGAGGAGAGGGATCGTCCCGATCCCTCACGCGTGCGCCATGCCCAGCGTGCGCGAACTAGCTCGAACACGCCCCAGATGAGGGATCAGGATGATCCCTCTCCTCTGGCAGACCTGTTTTCTGAGCCTTCTTCGTTAATGCGGACAGCGAAAGTTGGGTAATAACCCAAAACCAACATGAGCAAGACAGACAAAAAGGGGAGAGCTGTAAAGCCCTCCCCTCTCAGTTGAAAAAAACGACGCTGAAAAAATCAGTTCTAGCTGTGGCTTTGAACCTGATCCTTCACGGTCATGGCATCCTTGCCCTGGCGTTGGCGCAGGTAGTGCAGGCGGGCGCGACGCACGCGGCCGGTCTTGGTCACTTCCACCTTGGCCACCTTGGGGCTGTGAACGGGGAACACACGCTCCACACCTTCACCATAGGAAATTTTGCGGACGGTGAAAGCCTCGTTGATGCCGTAGCCTTTGCGGGCAATGACGATGCCAGCGAAGATCTGGATACGCTCTTTGTCACCTTCCACGACTCGGGTGTGAACTTTGACGCTGTCACCCACGGTGAAAGCGGCGACTTCCTTCTTCAACTGCTCTTGATTGATCTTTTCGATGATGTTGCTCATGACACGCTCCTAAGCCCGCGCTACGCAAGGCCGTGAATCAGTCAGGCCGGGGGCGAGGGGCGGAGAAGATGGACACTTCCTGCGATTTGGCAACCTGTTTTTCCCCGTACTGGAAACCGTCACACTTCGGCCTATCCTCCACCCACCCATGGAACCCCCTGTTTTAGCCCTGATCCGCGCCGCCATCACCGAAGATGTCGGCACGGGAGATGTCACCTCCCTCTACTTCATTCCCGCCGATTCACGCTCCCGGGCCGAGATCGTCGCCCGTGAGCCCGGCATCGTCTCAGGCGCGGAAATCGCCGTGGCCGTGTTCAAAGAAATCGATCCCACGCTCGAAGTCGAGGTCTGCATCCCCGATGGCAGCCCCTTTGTGCGGGGCAGTATCCTCATGAAGGCCGTCGGCAGCACGCGCTCCCTGCTTACGGCTGAGCGCACTGCACTGAACTTCCTCCAGCGCCTCTGCGGCGTGGCCACGCAGACGCAGCGCTACGTGGAAGCCGTGAAACCGCACCCCGTGCAGGTCTGGGACACCCGCAAAACCACCCCCGGCTGGCGCTTGATTGAAAAAGCTGCTGTCAAACACGGCGGCGGCACCAATCATCGCATGGGTCTCTACGACCACGCCATGGTCAAGGACAACCACCTCGCCGCCAACAGCAATCTGCCCTCCCTCCAGGCCGCCATCCACAAACTGCGCACCGAGCGCCCCGGTGTGCGCATCCAGCTCGAAGCCGACACCCTGGATCAAGTCACCGACTTCCTCACCCTCGAAGGCGTGGATATGCTGCTGCTGGACAACATGGGCCCCGAAAAGCTGCGTGAGGCCGTGAAACTCGTGGATGGCAGGCTCTGGCTGGAAGCCAGCGGCGGCATCACCATCGACACCATCAAGGACGTCGCCGCCACAGGTGTGAACGCCATCTCTGTGGGAGCGCTCACGCATTCCAGCCGTGCGCTGGATCTGGGGCTGGATTTGTATTGATGTACGATAGGCACTCCTGCCACAGCAACGGCATGGGACTGCCCACGCATGCGGAATTTCAGGGGATGGTAGGGATGCGCTGTGCGCGTCCCTGATTTCGGGTCTGTCGCATCGCAGGCGCTCAAAAAGATGCGCCGTCCTTGGAGCCATGTACAGCAGGTCATTTTCTCCGATGACATGAGACTCCTTTGATTTGCAAAGGCACCGTCCAGAGTGCCCGCACACGCGCATCACTTCACCGGCTCATACTGCCAGGTCCAGTCGCCGAGGTAGTCGGTGCTCTTCATGGGGAGGCCGTTTTTTTTGATCTCACCGCCGTCGTCTTTGCCATCCAAGCCCAAGCACCACAGTTGGTAGCGGCCTGCCGTTGTGGTGCGGTAGCGCACCTCCTTGCCATCGCAGGGATCCAGCGGAACGGCGGTGGTAAATTCGGGTACCAGTTCCTGGAGCGCTGCTGGATAGCGGCCGTGCTTCAAATAAAAACGCTCCAGTGCGATGGCTGCCAGCGCCTGACGTTCACGCGCTTGAACGAGCAGAACCGTCGAACTGACGCTGGTGAGGGCAGGAATCACCATGCGGGCCATGATGTAGTCTGGGTGCAGCAGCGGATTCTGCTTCTCTTTCAATTCCGTGCTCACGCCCTCGGCCGATTTGACCGCGGCAGCGATCCCGCCTCTACGGAGGGGGTCGATCATGTGCTGCCATTCCTGCTCGGCGATCACGCTCTTCCAGTGGTCAAACAGGCCGCTCGGCAGCAGAAAGGCGCCGCGGTACACACTTTGCTGTTCGTTGGCAAAGAGTGAGGCCAAGTCCTCCTCCGTCTTTTTTCTTCCTGCGGCCACGTCTTGGAGGTACTCCATGACGTTCAGGCTAAAGGTCATCTCCCCCCGGCATGCCTGCAGCAGGGCCTTGTCCAGATCATGCGCGCTCAGGACCTGGTGCAGCAGACGGAGGTCCTCATCGGCAAAGGCCCTTTCCCGCAGGCCCAGCCAGATCCCCTCATTGACCTGAGTCTCCGTAGCGTTTCCCACCAGAAGGCCGATCAGCAGGGGCTCGCTTTCGCAGGCCATGCCGATTTTCTCCGCTGCCAGCAGGCTGCGGGCCGCCGCCGTCCCCTGTCCCGCATGGATGGCTGCACGGGCACGCAGGCACAAAGCACGTACCAAAGGCTGCGCTGAGGTGTAATGCCGCATGGAGAGACTGAAAAGCATCTCCGGCAGCTCCCGCTCCCGCAGTCCGGGGGTGAACATGGCCTGGCTGCGCTGAGGGGCCAGATCAGCGAGCTGCTTGAGCACCGGAAATTTCGCGTCCAGCGCCGCCAGAATCTCCTTGTCGGGGGCAGTGGATTCGGCTGGGAGGTCAAAGTACTTTGTCTCGCGCAGAAACTTCGCCCACGCTTGCATGTCCGCTGCCTCCCCCTTCTCCATCCCGCTTGATGCGGGTGCTTTCGCCTCCAGCTTCATCGCCGCCAGGTTTTTTCGTTTTGCCCCGTGCGCTCCCTTGGCTTCGTCATGATCGACGGCTTCGGTGATGCCTGCCAGCGGCTCGATGGCCAGCAGGTTTTGCGCCTCGGGCGGCGTCTCGGGCAGCAGCTTGCGGAAGTCGAGCGTTTCGCCTTCGCGTTCGATCATGGCCTTCACCACAGCCCAGCGGCGTCTGCCGCTCCAGTCGGTCCAGACATAGAGCAGGACGACGAAGGTGACGAGCGTGATGAAGAGCCACAGCAGAATGCGAACGAAGCGTTTGGAAAGGAGACGGCTGATCATGGTATGAAATAATATGAGGTGAAAGGGATCAGTTGGAGGCCAGCAGGGCTTCGATGGCGGCGGCGCGCTGCTGCCACAGAAGAGGCGGAGCGGCCTCGCTCATGCTGGAGGTCTTGGGGGCGAAAGGTTCGGCGGGCGTGGTGAAGTACATCGCCAAGATGGCCGCCCAGGCCAGGCTCCAGCCGGCCAGCAGCCAGCGCGGGGTGCGTGCCACCCGTGGCGTCTGCGCAGCAGCCTGCAGCATTTCATCGCGCCAGCCGCTCGGCAGTTCGCGGCGCACCAGAGCGCGCAGATCGTTTTCAAAGGGATCAGGATTCGAGTTCATGACGGTTTCAGTTCATCGTAAAGGGGACGCAGCTCACTGCGCAGCTTCTCCAGGGCGTAGCGGTAGCGACTGGCGGCGGTGTTCAGCGGGATGCCCTGGACCTCCGCGATTTCTTCAAAGGTCAGGCCGTCCCACAGCTTGAGTTGCGCCACGCTGCGCTGCTCCAGTGGCAGCAGGGCGAGTGCGCGAGTCAGGCGCTGCGCGAGCTCCGCCTGATCTGGGTCCGCATGCGCGGCAAACACCTCCACCGGTGCGGCTTCCTCGGCATCCCGGCGCACACGGTGCCGTCGCAGCCAGTCGATGGCGTGGTGATGCGCCAGCCGCAGCAGCCAGGCGCGCAGGTTGGCGATGCCCGCCGGAACCGGCTGCCGCGCCAGTTTGATGAAAAACTCCTGCAGCAGGTCCTTAGAGTCCGCCTCGTTGCCGGTGAAACTGGTGAAATAATGAAACAGGCCCGCCGCATAGGCATCGTAGAGTTCGGGCAGTGTCGGGGCGGCGGGCATGAGAGGGCAGTTTCACGGACAGGACGCAGCGCGGCGAGATTTTTGTCTGCCCGAAATGCGTCGGGCGGGCTTTCCCACCAGTCACGGCACAAAATTACCCTTGTATTCCCCGCGTGTGGGAGCATCCTCAAACCCAACTTTTTTACGAATGTCACGTCCCCCTAATCGCGGCCCATCACGCAGTGGCCCAAATCGTGGTCCCTCACGCGGCGGCCCACGCCGCCCCAGCGGCCCACCTCGTTTCGTACCGCCACCACCACGTCCGCCGGAGCCGGTGGACGCTGGCAAGCAGAAGGAAGAAGCCATCGAACTCGAAGGCACCATCGCCGCCGTGCTCGCCGGCACCATGTTCCGCGTGAAGCTGCGCAACGGCCACGAAGTGCTCGCCCACATCTCCGGCAAGATGCGCAAGAAATTCATCCGTCTCGTCATTGGCGATGCCGTGAAGATCGAAATGTCGCCCTACGACATGGACAAGGCGCGCATCGTTTATCGCATCGGCTAAGCCTCCGCTAGGCCCACGCGATCATGGCTGGAGACATCGTTTATTTCGACCTCGAAACACGTCGCACCGCGAACGATGTCGGCGGTTGGGGCAACAAGCACATGATGGGCATCTCCGTGGCCTGCACGTTCAGCACGAAGCAGAACGAGTACAGCATCTACACGCAGGAAGAGACCCCCGATCTCATTCGCCAGCTCAAAAACGCGGATCTCGTCGTCGGCTTTAATCACATCGGCTTCGATTACGAAGTGCTCAAAGGTCATGACTTGCTCTTTGATCCCACCGATCTGCCGCACAGCCTTGATTTGCTGATCGATCTTGAAAAGGTTCTCGGCCACCGCATCAAGCTCGACGCCGTGGCCGCTGCCACGCTCGGCATGGGTAAGACCGCTGACGGCCTCGACGCGCTGAAATGGTGGCAGCAGGGCGAGGTCTCGAAGATCGCCGAATACTGCTGCTATGACGTGAAGGTGACCAAGTGCGTGCATGAGTACGGCGTGGAGCACGGTCACGTGAAATACCACGACCGCAACGGCCGCGAGCAGATCGCCAAAGTGAACTGGAAGAAGCTATGACGCCGCTGCTCCGCCTGCTCTTGCGCGCCGGCTGGGCACCACTGGTGGTTCTGATCTTCCATCACCAGATCCAGCACACGCCCTGGCGGCAGCGCTTGGATTTCCTCATGCATTACAGCGGTGGCGTTGCCATCGCGTTCTTTCTCTGGCACGCGCTCGACTGCTTCGCGCACAGGTTTGGCAGCCTCACGCCCTTCGCCCGCTACCTCTTCACCTTTACACTCGCCTGCACAGTGGGCCTGTTCTGGGAGTTCGCCGAACTTTTTTCCGATGTCGTCTACGGCACACACATCCAGCAGACCATCCATGAAACCATGCGCGACCTCATCGCCGATGCTACAGGTGCGCTCACCACGCTGGTGCTGACCTGGTTCGTGCGCTGCTTTACGGCGAAGGGTGGGACCGCAGATCAGCCGCCAGTCAGCCAGGTCTGAAACGCAGCCTCCACGCGCTGCAACATCTCGGCCTGATTGCGCCGCAGATCGCTGAACTGATTCCACGCCGTCAGATCCTGCTTCGAACCCGTGCCCTCAATCTCCGCGATGAATTCCGTGACCAGCTCCAACTGGTCGCCGTGCTGCTCACGCAGGTGCGTCTTGCAGGCCACGCCCGTCTCATGCAGTCGATTTTTGGTTCCAAGTGCCATGCGGTATTCATAAAGAAGCCTGGTGGCTGTGCAACAAGGACTCCCCTGTTCCGCAGGAAGAGATCGCCACTTCAAAAATCAACAATCCTTGCTCATCAATCCTCAATCGCGCAGACCCACGGCTCTCCAACTCCCATGGATTGACGATTGTCGAACCATCGATTTTTGATGGGTGAGGTTTCAAGCCGCCGCTGAAGGTCGCGCAATCTTTGCGGCTATTCCCACGTTTCCTTTCAGCATGTCCACCCCCGCCTATCTCGATGTCTCTCGCCGCCAGTTCTTCCGGCAGTCCGGGCTGGGACTGGGCTCCATGGCGCTGGGGTCCATGCTCGCACGGGATCTCCCCGCCGCTGCCGCGCTGGCGGGTCCGCAGCCACACTTCGCGCCCAAGGCGAAGCACATCATCTACCTGCACATGATCGGCGCGCCCTCGCAGCTCGATCTCTTCGACTACAAACCGCTGCTGCAGAAGATGGACGGCCAGACCTGCCCGGCGGAACTCACCCAGGGCAAACGCTTTGCCTTCATCGGCGGTGAATTGAAGCTGGCGGGCACCGAGTTCACATTTCAGCGCCATGGCCAGAGCGGGCTGGAACTCAGCGAGCTGCTGCCACATCTCGGCACCGTGGCGGACGACATCTGCGTGGTGAAATCCCTGCACACCAACGAGATCAATCACGCCCCGGCGCAGATGTTTCTGCACACCGGCTTTGGCCAGGGCGGGCGGCCCAGCCTGGGTGCCTGGGTCACCTATGGCCTCGGCACCGAAAACAGCGACCTGCCCGCCTACGTGGTGCTGCAGTCCGGGCCTCCCGGTGGCGCAGGCTCCACGCTCTGGAGCACCGGCTTCCTGCCCAGCGTGTACCAGGGCATCCAGTTTCGCGGCAGCGGCGAGCCCGTGCTCTTCCTCGGCAATCCGCCTGGTCACAGCACCACCGACCGCCGCCGCGTGCTGGATGCCGTGAAGGCGCTCAACGAGCAGCAGCTCGGCATCGTGGGAGATCCCGAGATCGCCACGCGCATCAGCCAGTACGAAATGGCCTACTGCATGCAGACCAGCGTGCCAGAGCTCATGGACATCACGCGCGAGGACCCGGCCACGCTGGCCATGTACGGCGCGCAACCCGGCAAAGCCTCCTTTGCCAACAACTGCCTGCTCGCCCGCCGCCTGATCGAGCGTGGCGTGCGCATGGTGCAGCTCTTTGATTCCGACTGGGACCACCACGGCGGCCTCAAGCGCGCCCTCACCGCCAAAGCCAAGGACGTGGACCAACCCATGGCCGCGCTCGTGCGTGACCTCAAACAACGCGGCCTGCTCGATGAAACTCTCGTGATCTGGGGTGGCGAATTTGGCCGCACCCCGCTGCGCCAAGGTGCCAATCAGGACGGCACCAAGACCTCCCCCGGTCGCGACCACCACAAAGACGCCTACACCATGTGGATGGCCGGCGGCGGCACCCGGCCCGGCACCGTGTATGGCCGAACCGACGACTTCGGCTTCAACATCGCCGAAAACCCCGTCCACACCCACGACCTCAACGCGACCGTCTTAAATCTCCTCGGCCTCGACCACGAACGCCTTACCTTCCGGTATCAGGGCCGCGACTTCCGCCTCACGGACGTGCATGGGGAGCTAGTGCCGGGGATTCTGGGGTGAGGGATTTCAGGGTGTCACCTTCAGACCCTCCGCGTTTGCGGCCTGCCGTTGGCGATGGTCGAAACTCAAGAATTCAACCGCTCCGATTTCGAGAGCGGTGGCAATGTGGATCAAATCCAGGCTGCGCGTGCCAGTCGTGGCGGTGTGCTTCTGCGTGAGCACTAATGTGCGGGTCAGCACAGCGGCATGGTCCAGAGAGACGATCTCGAAACGGCCTGCGGCAATGTCCGTGCTAAAGTCCTGCCAGAGTTGTGCGGCCTGCGCATCGGTGATGCGGGCATTCTTCACAGCGCTGAAAAGCATGGGCGATCTCCACCCGATGCCAGTCCGTTAGAAGGATGGGAGCAGCCACGGAAGCGCAGGCCGCATCAGCACGGGCGGAATCCACCTCAGCGAGGTAAAGCGCCACGATGAGGCTGCTGTCAGCCGTGGCACTCATGCACCGCGATCTTCATCCACCAAGGACTGGGCTGTGCCAGCAGGCAGCACGGCGTCGCCAAAGACGGCCCGGCGGCGGGCGGCGAAGTCCGGCCACTGCACGGGTGCGGTTGTAAGCGCAGGTTTGGCGTGGACTCCTTCCGGCGGCACCAATCGTGCCACCTCCAGTCCACCGTCCATGATGGCGACGGTTTCGCCCCGCTGCACCAAGGCCAGCCAGGAAGGCAGGCTCTGGCCGAATTGCTGAAGAGTGGCAACGCTCATGCCTGGAGAATACCCGATGCAGGGAAATGCGGCAACAAACAAGTCAGGGCAGGACTTCGTGTGCCAAGCACATCATCACCTTCAATCGCAAAGATTTTCGACTGGCATCTCAGTTTGGGATAGCCGTTCTTCCACCCACAGAATGCATCCGACTTTTACTTTATGAAACACATACTCGCACTCATCGTCGCCCTTTTCACCACGCTCACCGCACCCGCGCAGCAGTTGGATTTTGGCGATAGGACGTCCGCGACCATAACCTCCAAGGCATGGGGCGCGATGAACGCCAAGAACTACCCGGATGCCGCCGCTTACGCGCAGGAGTGTGTGAAAATGTATGAGAAGCAGGCGGTCGAAATGCAGAAGCAGCTCAAAGAACCAGTCCCGAACACGGACAAGGAAGCCGTTTCAAAACTGTGGGCCTTGAACGACGTCGGCACCCGCCTGTTCATCGCGGGTCAGGCGCTGGAAAAGCTGGAGAAAAAGCCGGAGGCGCTCGCGGCTTACAAGAAACTGGTGGAGACGCTGCCCTTCGCCCAGTGCTGGGACCCGCAAGGCTGGTTCTGGAAGCCCGCAGACGGCGCAAAGGGGCGCGTCAAGGCGCTTGAATTTGACAGCCTCAAGTAAGCCCTGCGCGAAGTGCCCCCCGTCTGCCGTTTGACTCGTATATTGAATTCAATCTAGAAACGAAGATGGCAGCCTACGGAATACACGGAACAAACGGAAAATCAGAGCCAAATGCAAGCCTCTGGCCTCGCCTTTTGAGTGAACGATCTGGAATGCTCCTTTCCGTGTATTCCGGGTGTTCCGTAGGCCATCCATTCCGGTTTTTCGGTTCTATTCTTCAGAGGCGCGGCCTCGCACGCTTTGCCATGGCCTGTTCGACAGTGCTCATCGTCAGCAGCGCTGCGGCTTCTGAGGTCAAGGTCAGCAAAAATGACCAGGGGCACTTCGTGCTGCTGCGTGATGGCGCGCCGTATTTGATCCGGGGCGCCGGCGGCTGGTCGCACCTCGCGTTGTTGAAAGAGCACGGCGGCAACTCGATTCGGACCTGGGGCATCGAGACCCTCGAACTGCCAGTGGACGGCAAGCGCGTGATCGACCGCTGCGCCGAACTCGGCATCACGGTCGCCGCTGGCATCTACGTCGGGCACGAACGCCACGGCTTCGACTACTCCGATCCGGCGCAGATCAACCGCCAGCGCGAGGCGGTGCGCGCCGCCGTACGCAAATACAAGGACCATCCCGCGCTGCTCGTCTGGGGCTTGGGCAACGAAATGGAAGGGCCGACCTCCGACGGGCGTGACCCGCGCATTTGGAAGGAACTCAACGAACTTGCCGCCATCGTGAAAGCCGAGGATCCGCACCATCCCGTGATGACGGTGATCGCGGGCGCTGCGCCCACGAAGGTGCAGGGCATCCTCGCCCATTACCCGAACATCGACATCCTCGGCGTCAACGCCTACTCGGGCGGTGGCGGGGCCGCCACCGCAGTCAAAGCGGCTGGATGGCGCAAGCCCTTTGTACTGTCGGAATTTGGACCCTCAGGCCACTGGGAAGTACCCAAGACCCTCTGGGGCGCGCCCATCGAACCCTCCAGCCGGGACAAAGCCGCCGCCTATTATTCCACGCAGAAGACCCTGATCGAGGACGCCGCAGACATCAGCCTCGGAAGCTACTGCTTTGTGTGGGGACAGAAGCAGGAGACGACCTCGACATGGTATGGCATGTTTCTAAAAACCGGCGAGAAACTGCCGCAGGTGGACGCGATGTGCCGCGCGTGGACGGACCAGTGGCCGAAGAACCGCTGCCCCCGCGTCAGCCGCTTCGACTCGGAGTTGAAAGAAGCCGTCTTCGCGCCCGGCCAGCTCTGCACGGTGCGGGCGGAGGCCACCGATCCCGATGGCGACGAGTTGAAATGGGAGTGGACCGTCACCGCTGAAAGCACCGACTTGAAAGTCGGCGGCGACCAGGAAGCAGAGCCGCCGTCGTTTCCCGAGGCGATCGTTCTCGCCGAGAAAAACCAGGTCGTCATCCGCACACCCGCCAAGCCAGGAAACTACCGCGTCTTCGCCATCGTTCGTGACGGCAAGGGCGGCGCGAGCGCGGAGAACCTCTGTTTTCGCATCGAAGCCAAGCCGCCTCCACCTCAATGAGCGAGAGGGGGCATCATGCGCTGCAGCGTATGGCTTCAACGAACTCTGTGGTCCATGTTGCTGTTGAGGTATTCGACAGAATTGTTTCTCATCCATTCGTTAGGCAACTAAACCAAGTATGCCGCTCAGCTCGGCTGCTATCGCTGCAACCCTTCGCCGGTGCGCTAAGGTTGTGTCATCGCTAATTTACTCAATAAAACGCTGCATGAAGTTCTGGACCTTCTCTTTGATCACTCTCCTCATGGTCTTAGCGGCAGCATATTCGATGAAGCCTCATTCCAAGCCTTAAGCCAATTCAAGGGCGCACAAAACGGATGTAGGCAATGGCCCGTATGGCATCTGTCCTGGCATCGACGCTTCCCTTTTGCCGTCGCGTGCTGCAAGACGCCCGCTCAAGAAACTCATCAAACCGTTGGCCTTGACGGTCAACACCAGCAACCGTTACTGACTCGTGCTAGTGGTTCTCGATACCAACGTGCTTGTATCTGGATTGCGGTCGGTCCTCGGGGCATCGAACGCAGTTCTGCGACGTCTTGCGCTCGGCGATTATCGTGCCGCTGTTTCCACCGCTTTGTGTCTTGAGTATGACGATGTCTTGAATCGTCCCGGGCTAGTCCCGACCTACAGCCCCCAGCAGATAGCCATCTATTTGGACTCTGTATGTGCCATTGCCGAGGAGGCATACATTTACTTCCGGTGGAGGCCTTTCCTTCCCGATCCGAAGGACGATTTGGTGTTTGAGTGTGCCCTTGCTGCGGGTGCTACTCACATCGTGACCCACAATTGCAACGACTTCCGGGGCACTGAGTCTCTCGGTATTTCTGTCGTGACACCGAGGCAGTTCCTCGCTATCTTGAATGCATCATGAGCACCCTGAGCATTTCCATCCCGGACTCCATTCGCGAACGCGTTGAGGTTCTCGCGAAGGAGGATGGCGTCGGGGTTGATTCATTCGTCGCGACCATCCTTTGCCAACGCGTTGCGGTGGCAGATGCAGACTCGTATGTTCGTCGCAGGGCCAGCCGAGGCAGCGCCCAACAGCTTCTCGACATTCTTTCGCTGGCACCGCATGTGGAGCCAGAGCCATGCGACAGTCTATCTGACTAACATCAAAGGGTGCAGGCAACAGCGCCGAGCGTTTATCCGCAGAACTAAAGGACCTCTTGCGCTGCTTGGTGCGGTCGTTGAGCTTCGGTCGTTAGAGACTATGCGTTCCATGTGCAGATTAATCATCCTCTGCCTGCTTGCTCTCATGGCGTGTGGCAAGAGTAGAGCGCCCAAGAGTTCGGTTCACGAGGTCAATGGCAGCGGTGCTGAGCGAGTTGCGACCATCTCGGGGGGGTGTAAAGTCTGTTCTGTAAAAGGCTTTAGCCTTGCAATGCACGCCCCATTGGGGGCTGCGGAGTGAGGCGAGCGTAGCGATGCCGAACGC
>CAINGK010000122.1 GCA_903848465.1 uncultured Verrucomicrobiota bacterium | reverse complement strand
CGCAGCCCCCAATGGGGCGTGCATTGCAAGGCTAAAGCCTTTTACAGAACAGACTTTACACCCCCCCGATTTTGCACGCTGGCACTATGCGACAAGGGTTTGGATTCGCCCTGAGCCATCGTGAGCGATGGGCGATCACTTCCGCTCCGCTACAAAGATCGTATGGGTGCAGCGCTTGGCTTGCGGATAGGCCTTGGCGGCGACGGTCTCGACTTTGAAACCTGCTTTGCTGAGTCGTTTCGCGAAGGCGTGATCAGTGCTCGCGGACCAAAACGTCACGCGGCCGCCGGGTTTCAGGGCGTGGGTGATGACAGAAAATCCTTGAGTCTGGTAGAGCCTCGAATTGCCATCCTGCACCATGGCGATGGGGCCGTTGTCCACATCGAGCAGGATAGCATCGTAGTAGGCTTTGGGTGCGCGGCTGATGACTTGGAAGACATCGTCCACGGTGATCTCGACACGAGAGTCGTCGAGTAGCTGACCGTTCACAGCGGAGAGGTATTCGCGGTTCCAGGCAACGACCTGTGGCAAGAGCTCCGCCACCTGCACCTGCACTTCAGAGCCCACCACTTCCAGTACGCGGCGCAGCGTGAAGCCAAAGCCGAGGCCGCCAATGAGCACGCGTCCTGTCCCACTGCTCAGCCGCACGCAGGCCAGCTCTGCCAGCACCTTCTCCGACTCTGAAGCATTCGTGCCCATCAGCGGCTGGCGGTTCACGCGCAGATAGAAATGTGAGTCATGCGCATGCAAGGTCAGCTCCGCGCCGTCAGGCGTGTGAGATGTGGCCAGCAGAAGGAAAGGTTTCATGGAGAGCGGCACCCGCGAAAAGCCATGTGCCTCTCCGGCGTGTGACAGGAGCGCGGAGAGGCGAGTGTGCAAGCGTGGGGATGGCTGGGGAGCAGAATTGGATGGCCGCAAAATGACGCAAAGGATGGACGCAAAAAGGCGGAGCAGATTCGTGACAGTCGGGATGGTCTTTGCAGGCGTAAGCTATTGAGGGTTCACGCCCTGACTCACTTCAAAACTATATGAAACAGAAACTGAATGATCGTGCGGCGGGTGCTGTGATGGGTGCGTTAATCGGCGACGCGCTCGGCGTCGGTCCGCACTGGTATTACGACCTCGATGAACTGCACCGCGACTACGGCACCTGGATCACAGGCTACACCGATCCGAAGCCACACCGCTACCACGGGGGACTCAAGGCGGGACAGCCCTCCCAGGCGGGCATCATCACGACGATGCTGCTGCGCTCCGTGGTGGCAGGGAAGGGCTATGACGAGGCGGACTTTTGCCGCCGGCTTGATGAGGAACTCTTTCCGCAGCTCGATGGAACGCCGATGAGCGGCCCGGGCGGTTACACCAGCCAGTCGATCCGCGAAGCGTGGCGGCGGCGTGTCGAGCAAAACAAACCGTGGGCGGAAGCCGGCGGCCACGCAGACACCACCGAGGCAGCGGAGAGGGCGCTGGTGCTGGCGGCGCGGTATGCGAGCTCGCCCGCCAAAGTGGCACAGACCGTTAGCGCGAATTGCCTGCTCACTCAAGGTGATGAAGCGATCATGGCGATGACAACAGCGTTTGGCACCGTGCTAGCTCTGCTGGTGCAGGGCGAGAAGCTGGATGCCGCCATTTCCGACAAGCTCATGGACCTGGTGAAGCAGGGCGAACTGCCCTTTCATGCCGTCACCAGTGACAAGCTCGGGCCGCCCAAAGCCGGGGCGCCCGATCCACCGCGCGTCGGGCGATTTTCCTCACCGGATGCTCTGCTGACGCCCTCCTACATGGCCGAGGCCGCACACGATCCTAGCATTCGGATCGAGCCGCCGTGGAAGGTCTCCATCGTCTATGGAATGCCCTGCGCGATTTATCACCAACTCCCGGCGGCTTACTATCTCGCGGCGCGCTTCTCCGGTGACTTTGAAATGGCGGTGCTGCACGCCATTAATGGCGGCGGGCAGAATCAGGCTCGCGCGATTCTCACAGGTGCGCTAGTAGGGGCGCAGGTGGGGCTGTCGGGAATACCCCAGCGGTTTCTTGATGGGCTTGAGAATGCGGAGGAGCTGATCGGTCTGGCCAAGCAACTTGGGGAACTGGCGGAGGGGTGAAAACGTCGATGGTCTTGATGCAGCGCGCACTGGGTGCGGAGGATTAGAATTGGATTGCTGCAATCCGTTCTTCTCCCCAAGGGCTTCGAAGGACAGGGAAGACGCAAAAAGGCGGGGTGAAAAGTGGGTGGCAAGCCTGCCAATTCATCCGCAGCTTTGATGTTGTCTAGTTGGCAACAGTCCCGTAAGTGCAGCGGGCTGACAGACCTATCTCTTGCCCACCGCGCCTTTTTATTCTATGCTCACGCATGACACTCAGCAGCTACTCCCGGCAGGCTCGGCAGGCGCGCTCGCGGATGCCGCGGCTTACGTCCGCCGCTGCCTATGCGCAGATGGAGCGGCTGATGGGGAAGACGACGACTTCACCCTCCCGGAGCGACAGTGGGCCGCCTGCCTTTCATGGGCAGATGCCTGTGGGAAAATCCTCCCGCTAGACTTCATGCCTCCGGAGCGGGAGGGCGGCCGCGAACATGATGTGACGCTTGATGAGGCATCTGGACGCTGGATCAAATACACCAAGCGTTCTTCCAGGGGGTACACTGTCAGCTGGGATGAAAGCGGCGAGCCCTACATGCACAACGCCATGCCGCTGGACTATCTCCAGCGCATGCTTTGGCAGAATGAAATTTTTGGGGATGATGTTCATCTCATCGGTCTGTGGCAGGAACTGCCGCATCAGTGGCGTATAGTAACCACGCAACCCGGACTGCAAGGAACCCGTGCCACTTTGGATGAACTCTCAGCCGCTTTTGAAGCAGCCGGTTTTACCGTGCTGCCATGGCGAGGCATCGGTTACGAAGGTTCACTTTCTCTGCGTTGTGAGGGCTTCGACATCTGGGACGTGCATCCCGCCAACGTCCTGCTCTCTCCGGAAGGCCTACCGCTTCCGATTGACATCATTATCACGCGCACGCCTGTTGCTTGAAACACCTGCGCAACTCTTCGGGTGAGCAGGTGAATAATTCCTGAATCCGCTGCCTCATGGCATCCCGGTCGTGCAGTTGTTCCGTTTGTTCGCGGGGGCCTTTTCTGGGCCACGCTTCAAGGGTTTCCAAGGTGCAGGAAATCTCGGTGGAACTGTTGATGCAGATCTCCATGAACTTATTCTTCCAGCCAAAGCCGAAGGTCGTGGCAAATAGGGTTTCCTCACGAACCTGAAAATTTTCCACTGCACGCTCCCAATATCTGTCAGCGATCTGCAGCGCCTCCTGGAGGTTCACGGGTGCGTGTTCCTCTGTGACCAGACTCTGGTTCATCGAACACCACGGCAGTCGGATCAAACCTTCTCGATAACGGCGAATGGGGACCACCGAAAGATGTGCCGAAGCTGGAATCAGCATGAACAGCAGGGCTGCCAGAGAGTCTGGCGGTGCGTGAAAAAACGGCAGCAAGGGGTGAATCAACTGTCCTATCCAAGAGCGAAGGCCAAGGATGATCTCGCCACCAATGAAGTAACCGATGAGGATGTTGGGAAGATTGAAAAGGCGAAAGAAAAGCCAGATCCAAAGAGCCAGCCCGACTTGGAAAGTGATGTGGGAATAGTTCCACGGCAAGCCGGTCAGCCAGCTACGGAAGGCAGGAGACTCCCACCATGCAACTGCCACTGCTAGAACATAAATGACCGTCCAAAGGCGTGCGCCGCGAATCTGCCGGGTGGTGAACTGCCGTGCGTTCAGCCACCAAACCCAAAACATGGGAAACACCACCATCCCGAGCCAGAAGAAGGCCCGGCCTCGGGGTGTCTGAAGTTCGGTGGACATGGCGGGGGGCGACTGTCCGAATCATCCGACTGGAGGGGCTGAAAAACAAGCTGCACCTTTTTTGCCAAAGGTGTTCGTGGTACCTGAAACTCTCGGCACCTACTTCTTCGCCTTCGCCGCAATCGCCTTGTAGTAGCTCTCAATAGCTGCGCGGTACTCTGGCGCGGCTTCGGAGCGGGTGGCTTCGGTGAGGTCGTCGGCCATTTTTTGCGGGAGGTGGCCCCAGTCACCTTTGACGAGGACGCCGACCTGGCCGAGGACGCCGTCTTGAAGCTGGGTCGATTGATTGCCGCCTTCGGCGGATTGGGCCTGGGAATTCTGGCCCTGCTGCTTTTGGTTTTGCGCCTGCTGCTGGGAGGGTTTCTGGCCGGGGGCCTGGCCCTGATTGCGGGAGTCGGCCATGCTTTGCTGCTGGGCCTGCTGGGCGTTGTTCAGGCTCTGCTGGGCCTGCTGTCCTTGCTGTTGCTGACCGGGCTGCTGCTGGCCGTTTTGGGACTGCTGCTGCTGACCGCTCTGCATGGGGTGAAGCTGGGCATCGAGCTGATCGAGCGCCTGGGCGAGCATCTGGCCCTGGAGTTGTTCGAGAGGGGAGGCGAGCACAGCGGGGGAAGTCTTGCTGGCGGTGGCTTCGGCGGCTTTGGCTGCTTGGGCGGCGTTGGCCTGGCTCTGCTGTGCGGCCTGTGGATTGGGCACGGGATTGGCCTGGGTGGCTTCAGCCTTCTGCCCGGCCTGCTGCAATTGATTGCTGGCCTCCGCGACCTGCTGCGCGGCTTCTTTATCGCCAAGGCGCTGCTGATGGCGTGAGACGCGGGCGAGATCATTGGCGGCCTGTTTCTGCGCCATGCCGTTTTGCACGGCCTGCTGGGTTTCTTTGGCCACGGCCTGCTCTGCCTGCTGCGCGGTGGTCTGCGCGGTTTCCGCGAGGGCCTTCTGCATGGCCTGATTCTTCGGCAGTTCTTTTTCCAAAGCTTCCAGCACAGCCTGCGGATTCTGCGTGGAGTCCTGCGCCATTTCAGCGAGCTGCTTGGCGCGGTCATAGGCTTCGTCCAGCGGCTCCTGCACGCCGAGCTCCTGCTCCATCTTCTGCATCGCGGCTTGATCGGCTTCGGTAAGCTGCTGGCCGTCTTCGACCTTCTTCATGTTCTGCGCGAGCTGCTCAAGCGCCTGCGCGGTCTGCTGCTGCGCGGTGGCGGCAGACTGCAGGGCCTGGGCCTGTGGCTTGCTTTGCGAAGCCTGCGCGGCCTGCTTCAGATTCTGCGCGATCTGCGGCGTCTTCTGCTGCATCTGCGCGAGCGCGACATCCGCAGTGCGGGCGAGCTGGGACTCAGGTTTCTTGGTCAGATCGGACGCGTTGGCCTCCTGGCGCAGGGCGGCTTGTAGCGCGGCCATTTTCTCGGCGTTGGCTGCGGCTTCGGGGCGGAGTTCCTGGGCTTTCTCGGCCACTTCAGCGACAGGCTTCTCGGCCTTGGCAGCATCGGCAGCGGTCTGGGTTTCCTGCTGCGTCTTCTTCAGGTCTGCGGCCACGCGTTTCATCATGTCGCTGACTTCGGGTGTGAGTGCGGCGAGCTGTGCGCGTGCGGCATCGACTTGCGGCTGGAGCTGCGCGGCGAGTTCGTTGGCTTTCTTCTGCGCATCTGCCGTGGTCTGCTGCGCAAACTGGTTGTTGAGCTGCTGGCCGGGCTGCTGCTGTGCGGCATCGCGGGCGAGGTTTTTGTTCTGTTCGGCAGCGTTGCGCGAGGTGTCGCTGGCCAGTTGCGCGGCAATGCGGAGATTGTTCGCGGCCTGCGGATCTTTCTGCTGCATGGCATCGGCGATGCGGGCGCGGTTGATCTTTTCCGGCACCTGCTGCAGGGCCTCGGCGGCAGCCTTGGACTGTGCGGCAGATTGTGCGAGGTCCTGCTGATTCTGCGGGCGCATGGATTCCGCCTGCGCGTTTTCAAGCGCCTGCGTGGCATCCTGCGCGAGTGCATCGGCCTCCAGGGCGCGTGCGGCCTGGGAGAGCTGTGCGGCCTGATCCTTCAAGTTGGTCAGGGCCTTGGTTGCCTCGGATGGCGGCGCATTGCTGCGGCGTGCTTTCTCGGCCTCTTGCGGGGAGGGTAGGGGGATTTTCTTGGCTTCCGCTGTCTGGCGGGCCAGCTCATCCACGGCACGGCTGGCGCGGTTCATGTCCAGCGCGGCCTGGGTGTTGGTGGCCTGATTTTGCTCGCGCAACTCGGCTTGGTCCTGGAGTTGTTTGGCGGCTTCGGTCAGGAGCTTTTCCGCTTTTTCGACGGGTGTGAGGCCATCGTGATCGGCTTTTTTGTTCTGGCGCGGATCACGCGTGGCGTTTTCAGCCGTGGCGAGGTGGTTGCGGGCCTCTTCAAGCTTTTGGAGCGCGGGGTTGTCCTGACGGTTGAGGTTTTCGCGGCGCTGCGTGGCTTCGTTGGCAGTTTGTTCGGCGATGTTGCGGCTGATGTCGGCAGCTTGCTGCAAGCGGCTGCGCAGATTGTCCGACGCACCGTAGAGGTGCTCGGGACTCTTGGTCTGGTCCGGCTTGTCGAGGCTGCTGGCGAGATCGGCGGAGGTTTCGGTGATGCGTTTATCCACTTCCTGAATTTGTCCACGATTGCGGCCCTTCTGCGTGTCATCGAGCTTGTCCAAGTCCTTTTGCAGTGTCTTGGCCTGCGCCATGAGCGCGCGCTGCTGCTCCTGCCACTTGGGCCGCTGCTCGGCATCACGGTTGGCTTGCAGGGAAGTCTCGGTGAGCATGCGCGACTGGCGCTGGAGCTGCTGGGATTCTTTGGCGGCGATCTTGGCCGTGTCTTCGGCGGCGAAGGCGCGTAAGGCATCGGCGATGACTGCAGCGTGGCCAGCGGCTTCGTTGGCGGCGCGCTTGAGCGGCTCGGTGTTTTCAATGTCGTCGGCATTGAGCTTTTCAAGATCGGGAAGCTGCTCGCGGCGGAGCTGCGCGAGCTTTTTGCCAAGGAGCTGCGCCTCGGCGGCATCGAGCTGGTTGGGCGCATCGCGTGCGGCTTCCTTGAGCGCGTTCCAGAGTTCTTCGGACTGGGCTTTGACCTGTTCGAGTTTTTCTTGGGCGCTGGCCAGTGCATTGGCGGCATCGTCCTTGGCCTTTTCGGGGTCTTTGCGGGCGTTGCGTTCGGTCTTGCGCACCTTCTCGAGGTCCTTGCGCAACTCGCGCGTTTGTTCATCCAGGCGGTCGGCCTTCAGCGCGAGGCGGCGCTGGCTCTCCGCCCATTCACGCTGGCGTGGATCGACGGTCTGTTCGAGAATGATCACGCGGATCGGCGGGGACTCGGCCTTCTGTCCTTTGAGGTCGATGGCGATGAGCTTGATCAGCAAAGCATCGCCCGTCTTCACGCCGAGCGGGGCGAGCGGCAGCAGTGTCTGCACCGGCGCTTCTTTGGCCGACTTCGTGAACGGCAGATCGCGCTCGGTCCAGTTGGCACCATTGATGGCGTGGGCGAGCTTCACACTGCCAAGGCCGACGTCATCGGTGGCGAGTCCGGCGAGGCACGCGGCTTCATCGGGCAGGAGTTCAATCTGCTCTGCGGGTTCGCTAATCTGCGCAATGGGTGGCAGATCGGGAATGGTGGTGATGCGCCAGGGCGTGCTCTCCTCATTGGTGAAACCGGTTTCCTTGGATGTGAGCGCAATCTGCCAGGAGCTGTGTGTGGCCTTCACGGCGATGTCTGTGGTGAGCCGACCCTCCGGCGTGGTGGCGGAGGTCAGGGCCTTCTTCTCCGGCAGATCGGGATTCAACACGAAGCTGTTCTCCGAGACGGGCTGGTTCGTTTTGAGCGAGAGCTTGATGGTGGAGCCATCCAGCGCTTCGAGATCGCCCTGATCAGCGGTGGCCGTGGTTTCCTTCCAGCCGGAGTAGGCCGGTGGCACGATGGTCTTGGTGAACTCCACGATGCGCGGACGCGCGCGGGCACTGAGCGTGCGCCAGGGCGTGATGGCATCCGCCGCATGCACGCGGTAGCGCACGTCTGTCTGGCCCACGGGGACGACGCCTTCAAAGCGGGCGGTGCCGACGCTGGAAAGCTCGGTGCGGCGTGGCTTGGAGCCTTCGACTGCAAACTCCAGCGTGGCCTGCGCAGGCTGCGGGCCTTCGGTTTCGATGATGAGAGGAACTTCCGAGCCAATGGGTGCGAGCGTGCTGGCCTGGAGCGGTTCCAAGATTTTGATCTTCACCGAGGCCGGACGTTCGAGATTCGCGAATGGCAGCGCTGCACGCGCGAGGAAACCGCTGAGATGCAGACCCGGCAGGAGGCAGAGCACGAGGATGACCGCGACCACGCCGCCAGCAACGATGAACCAGGGCCGCAGCGTGCGCGTGGGCAGCTTCGCATTCCAGTCGATGCCTTCGATAGCACCCGCGACATCGTCTTGCAGTTTCTCGCGAAATTCGACCGAGTCCTTCACATTCACGCCACCCTTGGGATCGGCAAGCTCCACTGCAGCTAGCAGGCGCTCGCGCAGCGCAGGCTCAGCGGCCTCGATGAGCCGTGCAGTCCCCTCTTTGCCATTGGCTTGGGCGATGTACCGCCAAGCCACGCGCCACGCCGCATAGGCTGCCCCGCCATAAGCGATGAGCGTGACCCAGGGCCGCAGCCCATCCGGCATGAACCAAGCGCGGTCCAGCAGGGCGATGAGTGTGAAGGCGGCGAAGGCAATCGAACCGCCGCAGAGCGCCGCGCGCAGTCGCAGCAGTTGCTGACGGCGCAGGCGAAAGCGTTGCAAGGCTTCGTGCGTGGCGGGACGGAGGGCGAGATTCATGAGAAGAGGTGAAAGCTTAACGCCGCCATGGCGGCGTTCTTTTCGGGAGCAAGTGGGGGTTTCACCCTGTCATACAGTCAGGCAGCACGGAGCGCACCAGCTTTCCCGCTGTCGTTGGCAGTTCACCGGAGAGCTTGCGTTGCCTCACTTGACGGTCTCTTTTCCGGGACTCTGTCCGACCATGAAACTCCTGCCATTCCTCCTTCTCGCGACCTTGGGTCAGTTGACAGCAGGGGCGCAGCCGGCGGTGGTGGAACCTTCACAACTCACGCTGGGGCGCATTTTTACGGACAAGGAGTTTCAGGAGGACAAGTTGGAGAGCCTGCACTGGAGCAAACTGGGAGCGCATTACTTTGCGCTGGAAGCGCCCAGTGTAGGGAAGGCGGGCAAGGATCTCGTGCGGCATGAGGCGGCCACTGGAGCGAAGTCGATCCTCGCCACGGCGCAGGCTCTGACGCTGCCGGGCGAGAAAAAGCCGCTGAACGTGGACAGCTTTGAGTTTTCCAAGGACGAGTCGCAGGTGCTGCTGTTTGCCAACACGCGGAAGGTCTGGCGCAAAAACACGCGGGGCGACTACTGGGTGCTGAATGTGGCGAGCCAGAAACTGCGCAAGCTGGGCGGCACCGCAGAACCCGCGACGCTGATGTTTGCCAAGTTTTCGCCCGATGGCACGCACGTGGCGTATGTGCGGAAAAACAATCTGGAAGTGCAGAGCCTGGAGGATCTCAAACTCAACGCGCTGACTATGGACGGTTCCGGCACACTGATCAATGGCGCGTCGGATTGGGTGAATGAGGAGGAGTTGGGCCTGCGCGATTGTTTCTGCTGGAGTCCAGATGGCGCGCGGCTGCTGTTCTGGCAGTTCGATACAAAAGACGTGAAACGCTTCACGCTGGTGAACCAGACCGACGGCAGCTATCCGCGCCTCACGACCTTTCCATATCCCAAGGCTGGCGAGAAGAACTCCGCTACGCGACTCGGTGTGATCACCGCCGCAGGCGGCGCAGTGGTCTGGCTGAACGTGCCTGGCGATCCACACGAGCACTACCTGCCACACGCGGAGTGGACTCCAGATGGCAAGGCGGTGATGCTGCAGCAACTGAATCGTCTGCAAAACACCCTGCATGTCATGCGCGCGGACCCTGCCACTGGCGAGGTGCAGACCGTGCTCACAGAAACGGATGCGGCCTGGGTGGACAACAAAAACACCTTTCGCTGGATGGGCGATGATCTTCTCTGGCTCAGCGAGCGCAGCGGCTGGCGGCATGCTTACCGGTTGAATCCGGCTGGCGAGATCAAACCCATCACGCAGGGCGAGTTTGACGTCATCGACGTCAGCCATGTCGATGACAAGGGCGGCTGGCTTTACTACCTGGCCTCGCCAGTGAATGCCACGCAGCGTTATCTCTATCGCGTGAGTCTGCAAGGTGGTGAACCGCAGCGGGTCTCGCCGGTGGATCAGCCGGGCACGCACAGCTACGATATTGCTGAAGAGGCACAGTATGCGGTACACACGCACTCCAGCATCAACACGCCGCCCGTGATCCAGTTGGTATCGCTGCCGGAGCACCGCACGATCCGCGTGCTGAAGTCCCAGGACAAGCTGCGTGCCAAGCTGGCGAAACTGAAGCTGCCGCGCACGGAGTTTTTGCGCGTGGACATAGGCGGAGGCATTGCTTGTGATGCGTTGTGCATCACTGCGCAGGATTTGGACAAGTCGCGTAAGCACCCGCTGCTCATGTATGTCTATGGCGAGCCTGCGGGGCAGACGGTGAAAGATGTGTGGGGCGGGCAGCGCACGCTGTGGCACTGGATGTTGGCCCAGCAGGGCTACGTGGTGGCCAGTGCGGACACGCGCGGCACGCCCAGCCCGCGCGGGCGCGAATGGCGCAGGAGTATCTACCGCCAGCTCGGCACGCTGAATTCCGCCGAGGAGGCGGCAGCCACGCGTGAGCTGCTGGAGCGCTTTGCATTCCTCGATCCTGCGCGTGTCGGCATCTGGGGCTGGAGCGGCGGTGGTAGCGGCAGTCTGGACGCGATCTTTCGCTTCCCAGAGATCTACCAAACCGCCATGGCCGTGGCTCCCGTGCCGGACCGCCTGCTCTATGACACTATTTATGAGGAACGTTACATGGGCCTGCCGAAGGACAATGTACAGGGGTATCGTCTCGGTTCTCCGCTCGCCCATGCTGCGAAGTTGCAGGGGAACCTGCTCATTGTTCACGGCACGGGGGATGACAATGTGCATTACCAAGGAGTCGAGAAGCTCATCAATGAACTCATTGCGCTGAACAAACCCTTCACGGTGATGCCGTATCCGAACCGGGATCATGCGATCAATACTGGCAAGGGTACCTCACGCCATCTGTATGAGTTGATGACGAATTACCTGCGGCGGCATCTTCCTGTGGAGAGTGGGAAGTGAAAGGGGTGGCGGGTCATTGTGCCCATGAAGCCCATTTTTTGGCTCAACTACTGGTGCCTTCAGCGGCGTTCTCTTCTTGGTTCCCGTTATTCTCGTTTTAGAGAATAACGTCAAAAGCAAAAAACTTACTTTCTGTGGAGTATGATTTGGCATAAATATCATTGAATCTGATCTGTATCAGAACCCTGAAACCGGATTCATTGTGGAAAGTCCAGAATCACCCTTGCCTACACCGCTGCCAGCCTCCTCGGGATTGCCGCCTTCTTTGCCGCAGGCTGAGGGCATGAACCCCTTTGCCGACGACGTCTGCGCCGGGCCTTTTGGCATGGAGGAAAATCGCTCGGTGCCAGGATTGAATGTGGACATTTTGGGGCAGTTGACGGCGACGATTGATGAACGTCAAAGCAGTACGGGGCGTGCCGGTGGGCAGCCGCTGCTGCTGCTCACAGCTCCGCGTGCGGGCTACGGCAAGACGCATCTGCTGGGGCGTCTCGCTGCGGCGGCGAATGGGCAGGTGGTGCTGGTGCCGCTGGCGTTTCGACTTGAAGATCAGATTGGTATCTCAGCGGTGGCGGTGCGTGGTCTGGAGTCCATGGCGCGGGCGGAAACGCCGCGCGAAGGCTGGACCAAGCTGCGTGAAGCCTGCGCCGGAGTGTGTGCGGTGCTGGTGCGGCGTTTGATCGAAAATGGCACGCTGCCCTGTGCGAACCCTGAGCAGGCCGTGCGGGTGCTGAGTGGCGACCCCGTGGAGATTTTCGATGAGAAAGGTTCTGCCCGCCTGATTGGCGAATGGGTGCGGCGCTTTGAAGGCCAACTGCGCAAGCCGATGACGGAGCAGGCGATGAAGCGTGTGCCCGCCATCCCTGCCGCGCTGGAATCCTGGGTGGATGCGATGCTCAATCACGCGATCGACGGCGGCATGTCGCGGATGGCGGTGCTGCGAGCGCTGGCGGCGGATGAATCCAACGAAGGCCCCGTGACGTGGTTGCGCCTGCTGGGCCTGTGGCGTCCCGTGGTGCTGCTGGTGGATCATTTGGATGCATATTACCGGAATCCTGATGCAGGGCTGCGTATTGCTTCGCTGCTGCTCGACATGTCAGAGATGGATGGCGTGCATGTGGTACTGAGCCTGAACCAAGATGTGTGGCAGGCGACGTTTGGGCACCATCTGCCGAGCGCGATGGAAGACCGGCTCACCACGGCGCAGATGCTACTTCGTGGTATCAATGAAAGCGAAGCGGCCACGCTGCTGCGCCTACGTTTGCAGCATGCGGGCATTCCGGCGGACAAGGGGCGTGAGTTCACCACCTTCCTGGATGTGAAGCGTTATTTCCTGGGTCGCCCACTGGGCTCCGTCTCCGCGCGTACCTTCCTGCGGCATGCGGCCAAGCAGTGGGACTTTTTCCAGCAGACGCTGTCGGGCCCGGTTGCTCATGCGGCGCTATCCCCCCAGGCCATGGCGGCAGAGGACGTGGGCATGCTGCCGCTGATGACTGAGGAGGTGGCGGAGCACGCAGACGAAGAACCTGCGCCGTTGGGAGAGATTTCCATCTTTGATGCCAACACCACGGCAAAGATGAAACTGATGGCTGAGGGATTGGCCGAGCCCACGCCTGCCCTGCCGCAGCAGGATGAAGCGCCGCTACTGCCACCACCATCCGCAATCAACGGCCATGGGCACCATCTGCCACCGCCGAGCGCGGTGCATGAGGAGGCTCCCGCCGCTGAACCGAACGAGGCTCCCCCGCAGTTTTCACCGAGTTCGGCGGGTGCGTTTGAAAGCCTGCGCGAGATGCTGGGCAAACTGAGGCAGCCAAGCGCTCCGCATCCCGCTGCGGAAAGCAACAACGGCACGCATGTCGTCGCCGAGCGTCTGGCGGGGGTGCTGTGTACCTCTGCAGTTCCGGTGGCAGCAGCGACAGTCCGTCCGCCACTGCCTGCGCCTGCTTTTGTGGCGGCTGCCGCACCAGTAAATTTACCGCCAGCCGTGGCATCTCCTGAGAATGCAGAGCGTGATGCGCTGCTGGGGCGCTATGAGGCCCTGCGGCTGCAAATGGCGGCGGAGGCGGTCTCGCTGCCGCTGGATTTCACCAAGCTGGCGGATCTCATCCGGCTGGCTGGCAAGCGCTTCCCGCTGGTGCGCTTCAGCGAGCATGAACTGCCCGGCATGACGGGCCGCTATGCAATGTGCTGGTCGTTGCAGGGGCTGGAAATCGTATTCGGTCTGGCGAATTTCGCGGATGGCTCTTACTGGCGCACGCTGGCGGGTTTCGCTGCCGGTCGTCTGGCGGAGCTGAATCAGGATGCGCAGAGCACCGGCGCGGCGGTCCCGCGCCTCAAGATCACCACTTTCAAGACCGACCGCGAGCAGCAGAGCTGGGCCATCCTCCAGCACAGCACCGCTTTTCCTGAGGTGCTGAATTCACATGTGGATGCGATCCACCTCGACACCCAGAACGTCGCGGCACTCTACGCTATGCAGCGCATCATCAAAGAATCCGAAGCTGGCACCTTACAGGCCACGCCTGCGCAGGTGATGAGCGTGCTGGCCCGTGAGCTGGATTTTTTCTGGAAGCGCGTGACGCGTGCGGGGTGAGGGAGCGAGTTCGGTGCTCGGTGGCGGCGCGGGTCAATGGTGCGCCAACCTGCCGAGGCTGGCACCCAACGACTCTTCAAATGCGGCCTGAGGTCAATACAGCTCCACTGGGGAGCGTTTGCCGTCTTCGACGCTGAGATTCTTGGCAGCTTCTTCGCCGAGTGTATCAATACGGAGTTGCAGGATGTCGCGATTGATGGCGGCGAAGCGGTTGAGATCGAATTTATCCGGCTTAACGAGGCGCTTTTTGGTTTTTTCGATGCGGACCAGGGCATCATGCAGCGCGGGAGCCTCGACTCCTTCGAGGTGCTGGCGGGCGAGTTCCACCATTTCGACGCGGTGGCAGATCATCACAAGGTCGTTGCCAGCGCGCACGGCTTCCTGGATGGCCTGCTCAAAGGTGACTTCATTCAAGATGGCTCCCATGTCGAGGTCATCGGTCATGGCGAGTCCGTCGAAGGCGTACTGATGGCGCAGGAGCTTCGTCACGATGTTGTGACTCAGACTGGCAGGCCAGCGGCCACGGTCGGGATCATAGGCGGTGTAGTTGCTGTGGCAGGTCATGACGCTGTCGAGTTCTAGCAGCAGGGCGGAGTAAGGGAGCAGCTCGCTGCGCTCCATTTCTTCGCGGCTTTTGGTGATGACGGGCAGGAACTCATGCGGATCACAGTCCGCTGGGCCGTAGCCAGGAAAATGTTTGCCGCAACTCAGGATGCCTTCGGCGCGCATGGCACGATTGAAGATGCCGGCGTTGTCGATGACCTGCTGCGGATTGCGGCCATAGGTGCGGCCTTTGAGTGAATTGTCCGCTGCATCATCATAGGAGATGTCGAGCACGGGGCAGAGATCGAGGTTGAAACCAAACTGGCGCAATACCTGACCGGTGAGCTTGCCGTGGCGTTTGATCAGCGCGGGATCGCCTTTGTCGCGCAGCGATTGAGCATTTGGTGGTTCTTCACCAATGAGGCGGAGGCGTGAGACGCGGCCACCTTCCTGATCAATCGTGATGAAGGGCTCGACGTTGGATATGTCGCGCAGATCATCGATGAGTTTGCGGAGTTGCTCGGGGCTCTGAATGTTGCGTCCGAACAAGATGAAGCCACTAGGCTGGAGTTTTTTGAGGCGGGCGGCAGTTTCAGGGGTGAGTTCTGCGCCGGGAACGCCCATGAGGAGGAGTTGGCCGAGATCTTGGGAGGAAGGCATGAGAGCAGTGTTCAGTTGATTAGTGGACGGGCGAATACGGGGGAGAGGGTGTCAAGACACGTTTTGCTAAATTTTTGAGAACAATTGGGCGCTTTAACCTCTCATATTTGCGACTCGGCGGTTTCTTTTTGCAAAAGAAGGGTGGGCAGGTTGACGGGAGGGGCAAAACTTTTTAACATGTCGTCGTCTGTGGGGCAACTCGCGGGCCACGTTTGCAAGCTTCCTCAGCTAAAGCATTTCGTGCCAATCGGTCCTCTATCGTTGTTGGTTGCTGGATCGCCAATGGAACCCCCCGGCTTCGCATGCCGGGGGGTTCTCTGTTTCTGAGTGATGCGTTCGCGCATTGTGAGCAAGTATGTGAGTAGCTTGTTAGCAGCGTGTGATTAGCATGTGAGCAACTCAAGCGGCTCAAGGTGTACTCAGTTGCCGTGCCCATTGAATCGCACGCAGCATGCCGGTGGCCTTGTTGATCGTTTCTTGATACTCCGCTGTGGGAACCGAGTCGGCCACGATGCCTGCACCCGCCTGCACATAGGCTTTGCCATCCTTCACGACGCAGGTGCGCAGCGCGATGCAGGAGTCGAGGTTGCCATCAAAGCCAAAGTAACCCACGGCACCAGCATAGGCACAGCGTTTGCTTTTCTCACACTCATTGATGATCTCCATAGCGCGCACTTTGGGCGAGCCGCTCACGGTGCCAGCAGGGAAGGTGGCGCGCATGACGTCGTAGGCGGTCTTGTCATCGCGCAAATGACCGTCCACGTTTGAGACAATGTGCATGACGTGCGAGTAGCGTTCGATGATCATCAAGTCACTCACGCGTACGGTGCCGTAGTCGGCCACACGTCCGACATCATTGCGCGCGAGATCGACGAGCATGATGTGCTCGGCGCGCTCTTTGGGGTCTTCTAGCAGCTCCTGGGCCAGCGCATCGTCTTCTGCGGGGGTCTTGCCCCTCCAGCGCGTGCCAGCGATGGGGCGGATGTCGATGCGGCCATTCATGCACTTCACATGCACCTCCGGCGAACTGCCCACCAGCGCGAAGCCCTGGGGGAAGTCGAGGCAGAACATGTAGGGGCTGGGGTTCACATGCCGCAGCGCGCGGAAGAGATCCAGCGTGGTGCCGTGGTAGTCCGTCTCAAAGCGCTGGGAGGGCACGCCCTGGAAGATGTCGCCAGCGCCGATGTACTCCTTCATCTTGAGCACCATCGCCTCGTATTCCTCCTGCGTGGTGTTGCTTACCGGCGGTGGCAGTTGGCCCACGGGGGCAAAGGTTTGCAGCGGTCTGGCCGCGAGCGGCTGCTCCAGTTTGGCGATGACATCCGCGATTTGCTGGCGTGCCCATTCGTACGCCAGCTCCAGAGTGGAGTGCTCATCAGTGTGGACGTTGGCCACGATGGAGAGGCGGCGCGTGCGATGGTCAAACACCAGCACGGTGTCCGTGACCATGAAGACCATGTCTGGCAGGCCGAGCTCATCTTTGGGCGGTGGCGGGAGCGTCGGCTCAAAGAAGCGCACCATGTCATAGGCCAGGTAGCCCACAGCCCCGCCATGGAAAACTGGCAGCGGCTGTGTTTCGAGCGGAGTGAAGGGCTTCATCAGCTCCTGCAGTTCCGTCAGCGGATCGCCGGTGGTGGTGTAGCTGCGCTTTTTGCCGCGCTCTTCGATTTCGATTTCACGACCGCGTGCGGTGAAGATGATGCGCGGTGAACTGCCCAGCAGAGAGTAACGGCCTGAGTGCTGCGTGAGCTCCGCCGACTCCAGCAGGAAGGCGCAGCGGCCATCGTGAATCTTTTGGAAAGCAGAGAGCGGGGTTTCGTAATCGGCGGCGAGTTCCGCCATCACCGGTACAAGATTGCCCTGCTGCGCGAGCGTCTGAAATGTGGCGAAGTCGGGCTGAAGATGGAGCTGAGGCATGAGCGGGCGTGAATCGAGCACGCATTCTGGACGCGGATTCGCGTTGTGGCAATGATGCTTCAAAGCACCGCTTTCATCGCAGCCAACAGTTCGCCGTAGTCGTCGAACGGTTGGAACTGCGGGAACTGCGTCTGAATGCTGGCGGGGGCGTGGAAGAAGAAACCGACGTCGGCCTCGCCGAGCATCGTGGTGTCGTTGAACGAATCGCCGGCGGCGATGACGCGGTAGTTCAGCGCCTTGAAGGCAGCCACGGACTTCTGCTTCTGGTTCGGCTGGCGCAGCTTGTAGTCCACGATGCGCCCATCTGGAGCGACGTCGAGCTGGTGGCAGAAGATCGTCGGCCACGCGAGCTGGCGCATCAGCGGCTGGGCAAACTCGGCGAAGGTGTCGCTCAGGATGATCACCTGGGTGATGGAGCGCAGTTCATCGAGGAAGGCATTCGCTCCCTCCATGGGGGACAGGGTGCCGATGACCTGCTGGATGTCTGGCAGCTTCAGGCCGTGCGCGTCGAGGATCTGTAGGCGGCCCTTCATGAGCACATCGTAGTCAGGTTCATCCCGCGTGGTGCGGCGCAGTTCGGGGATGCCGGTCTTCTCGGCAAAGGCGATCCAGATTTCGGGGACGAGAACGCCTTCGAGGTCGAGGGTGACGATGGTCTGCTGCTTCATGTGGCGAGATGTCATGCACGGGGCGCTGGTTCAGTAAAGCGACGATCTGCAAAAAAGGTGTGCAGACGGGCAAGCCACGCGGAGACGCTTTGGGCAATGGGGCGTTTGTTAAGGCATGAAAATCGAAAATGAAGTCACCCGAGATGCCGCCCAGTTGGTGGCGAAATGCCGCAATGCCGTGCTGGCCACTTCAGACGCCGAGGGCCATCCGCATTCCGCTTGGATGACGACGCAGGTCACGACGGACCTGGAGGAGATCATTTCAATCACCGCCCCGAATTCGCAGAAGGCCGCCATCCTGCGTGCCAATCCGCAGGCAGAGTGGATGTTTGCCTCATCGTCCATGGAGACCATTGTCTATCTTTCAGGGTACACACGGTTGATCGAGGGAGACGCGGCCAAGCGCTACTGGGACCAGATGCCCGGCAAATCGAAGGCCTACTACCGCAAGTACTGCGAGACCGAGGACTACCATAAATTTGCCGTTATCCGCACCGAGGTGAGCAAGGTCGTGCTGTGCAAACCCTACGCCTATAAGAAGGCCGTGCTCTGGGACAAGTCCGTGCCGACCGACTCGGCAGCAGCCTAGCTCATCAGTGCCCCCTCAGGTCTGGGCGCTTCCACCGCTTCGCACTTGTCGCGCCAGCCGGGAAAATTCCAGGTGTTGGGAAAGCCTTCGCACTGCACCGGCTTCACCGGTTGGATGCGGCAGACGTTCACGCCTTCGAGGAAGAGGCACTCGCCATTGGGCTTATCAATGATGCTCAAGCCTGTGCGGTTGGCATTCAGCCGCGTGCATTGCTCAATGAACTCGATGCGCGGCTGATCCAGGAAGGCGGCGATGCGGGTGATCTCATCGTCCGTGACGCGTACATCTCCCGGCCAGCGGCAGCAGTTGCCGCAGCGCTGGCAGGCATACCAGGGCGTGGAGGTGTCAAGCGGGGAGGCTGCGCTCATGAAAAGTATTCTGTTCGCGCAATGCCGCGCTGGAGGCATAGTTCGTGCGATGAACGGGTTCGTGCAACGAAGGATTGAACATCGCCGCCCATGGCTGCGGCGCGATTTGCTGCCGCGATGAAACTGCACCTGCTGCCCACCATCACCCTGCTGCCTGCGCCGCATGACACGGCGGATGATGAGCAGATCATTGAGGACTGGTCGCGTGGACTGGACTGGGTGAAATGGCTGCTGGGCAGCGTGCGCGCACGCGTGGAGGTGCTGCTGGTCGAGGATGTCTCCGAGTGGAATGAGGTGGCGGAAAACCTGCTGCGCGAAGCCGTCGGCCCCGCGCTCAAGTCAGCCTGGCAGAGCGCGCATGCGAATGATCTGGCCGGTCTCATGGCAGCGGCAGCCAAGCTTTCCTCTCAACTGCCACCCGATGCAAAGCAGCGCAGCCTGCAGGCGGGTGCAGTGCTGCTCAAATCAACGAAACACGCGCGCTATCAAGGCGTGCTGGGCCGCTTGCGTGAGGCGGTGGAGCAGAGCAGGTGCGATGGCCACATCGCCATCGTATGGGCAGCCGTGGGGCATTTATTCCAACTCAGTCTCACCAATGTGATCGCCGAATACCTGCGCCTGGAATGGGACATGGTGGCGCGTGACTCGCACGTCCAAGTACCCTACGCCGGTAAGTTCAGCATCGCCGGACTCACCAGCCGGATCATGCATGAGGCCGCAGGCGAGCCCGCACTGCGGGTGGTGGATGCGTGAGAACGGGTGGTGGTCTATTTCCCGAACAGACCTTTGAGTCCTTCTTTCACACCGCCGGTGTTGAGCTTTTCTGCGCCACCCTGGAGCAGGTTTTTGAGGGAGCCGCTGGCGCTGGCTTTGGCGGCTTCGGTGCTGATGTGGCTGAAGATCAGTGCGGTCAGTTCGGCCGGAGAGATGCCAGCACCGTCGGAGCCGATGTTGGTGAGGCGGATTTCTGGCAGCGTCAGCTTCGCTTCAGCGCCGGGCACAACGCCCGCGACGCTCGCGCTCAGCTTGGCCCCGGTGATGAGTAGCTCATTTACCTGAAAATTGATGGGCTTGGCTGGCTTGCTGTCTGCTGCCGGAGCGGCCTGGCTGGCTTCGCCTTTGCCGCTGTGCGCGGCCTGCTGGGAGGCAAAGCTCTTCGCATTGTTGGCGATGTGTTGGAGATTGGTGCCGCCGAGGCCAGCCTCCAGATTGATTTCAGGATCGTTGATGTGGATGTGCTGAAGGACGATTTTTTCCGTGCTCACGCTCTTGGTGTTCAAGGCCACCTCGACACGGCCAATGCGCACGGCATATGGGCCGGTGAAGCCTTTGGGGTTGCCGATCTCGAAGCCTTCAATGGCACCGATGCCGGAGAAGATGGAGAGTTTCACTTGCTGGACCGTCACACCGGCCTGCACGACCGGCGGCGTCACTTTCTCAATGCCCAACTTCACCAGGCTGCCGAGCTGAGACCAGCCAAACCAAAGGGCGGCACCGATGAGAACTACGAGAACGACGACAACGCGGATGATCCATTTCATAAGCCGCCAGCTTTCCTGGCAGTAGGCATTCTGTAAAGCATCAAAACATGACTCTTTTGGTAGGGTTGCCGTGGGTGGTTATAGTTCGGAGGATTTCCCAGAAAGAGCGGAGGGTCTTGCTTTAGACTTTTCAGTTCGCAGACACAGAGGTAAAGACCTATCGTATGCCGAACCTTGCCAAGCGTGAATGGGGCCCCCTGTTTGATGCCGTTTACGAAATGAACACCGCCCGTGATCACGCGGACTTTTTGTCTGCGGTGGCCACGGGGATGTCCCGCCTGATTCAGGCGGACCAGACGGTGATTCACATTCTTGATCGAAAGACAAAAAGGCTGGCCTTACGCATTCTTCCAGAGTGCCGGTACTCCCAGTATGAGCTGGACTATTATTCGGCGAATCCCGATTGCGATCCTCTGGTAAAGCATTATTCCGTCACAGGCGAAAGGAAGGCACGACGCAGGACGGATGTCATCAAGCACGAGGACTACTTAGTGAGCCCTCACTATATCAACTGTCAGAAAAGGCTCGGTTTTACCCATACCTTGGCGCTGCCGGTGATCATCAGTGAGGATACCGTGGGCGCTCTTAGCTTTGACCGCTGCAATTCGAATTTCACTAAGCGGCACTGTGCTTTGCTGGATGCCTTTGCGCCGCACTTCTTGCTGGCCTGGAGCCGCCACCCAGATCCGTGGGTGGCTGCGGAAAAAGCGCAAGTCCCAGCTCGCGTGCGGCTACAGAAGCTCGGACTCACTGCCAGGCAGGCGGATGTGCTCTACTGGATGACCGAGGGGAAACAGAACCGCGAGATCGCAATGATCCTTGGCCGCAGCCTCGCGACTGTACAGGAACATGTGGAGAACGTTCTGAAAATATTGAGGCAGGAAAATCGCCACTCGGCCACAGTGTTTGCGCTGCGGTACCTGGGATCCGCGTAGGACCGGTGGGTCTTGCGTTTCCCCCACGCATGGGGGTATTCAAATTTGGGGTCGTGGTTTAGGTGACTTAGTCACCACTATGGAAACCGCGCCCACTCCACTCTCCGCTACAGCCCGTTCAGCCCAATTTCCACAGCCTGCTGCCAGATTCCGTCTTGCTGTGCGGCAAGGGCGTTTCCGCTGGGTCAACCTGCTTACCTGTGCCGCCCTTCTGCTGGCACAGCTCACGCTCCTGCCAAACTCCGCTCATGCTGACATCACGGCTCTCCCGGTGCAAAGTGGAGCCGATGTGGTGATCACCTATTCAGGCAGCGTTGACCTTACAGGCATGACTTTCGTGTCGGCGGAAAACATCACTGGCTACGTGACTCCGTCAACGGTGCAGTACTTTTCTTCCTCTGGTGCCGGTGCCTCTCTTTACAGCTTCGCTCCGGCACCTGGGACTGCCTTTGGTCCCGGCGGGCCTGTCGCTCCGAATTCGGTTTCAGGCCAGGACTTTGGAGTCAACATCCCTTCGAGTCTGGTTTACGTGCCTTCAGGCTACGTCTCCGGCAGTTCGCTCGCGGGTTCCATGACCTTCACTGGGGCCACCTTGGCCAGCCTGGGGATTTATAGCTCCGGTACCTACACCTCCAATGTTACCCCCTCGTTTCGATTCATTGTGACCTTTGGCCCACCACCTGAGGTGTTGTCCGCTTTCGCCACCGGCCTGCCTATGGCCAATGCCGAGGGCCAGATGCTCATCAATGCGGGCGGCACCGTCACCAATGACCTCAACAATCACCTCTTCTATCTCCGCGCTGGCCAAGGAGAGGAAGCCGCTGATGACAGCATCGCTTCCGCAATGGACGATGGCGTCGTGGCCGGTCAGGGTGATGGGTCGGATTCCATCATCAAACATGTGCCGCGTTCCCGCCGCTGGGAGCTTTTCACCACGGTAAACTACGGCAACATCAAACTCAGCGCCGTCGGCAGTCAGGCCGGAGTGCAGATTGATGCCTGGGCCCCCAGTGTCGGCATCGAGCGCCATCTCACACGCAGCCTCGCACTCGGCTTTGCCACGTCCTTCCTCACCAGTGATCAGCGGTACACCGGCGGCATCGGTAGCCTGCATCTCGAAGGCCCCGCGCTCTCCGCTTATCTCTCGTTTGTACGCAAAAGCTACTGGAGCAGCCTGCTCTACAGCTTTGGTTCCTATGAGCTGGATTCCAGGCGCAATCCCGGCTTTGGTTTCCCCAACGCATTGGGCACCACGCGCACCTACACCAACTCAGTGCAGTACAACACCGGCTGGAACTTCCGCTTTCAGAATAATACTTTGGTTACCGGCCCCTTCGCAGGCATCGACTATCTGCACGGCAGCGTGGATGCCTACAGCGAAACCGGCGGCGGTGCGGCCGCTCTGCGCTACGGGAAACAGAGCTACGAGTCCCTCGTCTCCCGCATCGGCTGGACCACGTCCAAAAAAGTGCAGACAAACTGGGCGGCCATCACCTCGCAGTTTCGTCTGAGCTACGAGCGCCAGAACTTGAAGAACAACGGCACTAGCGTGGCACTGATCAATGCCCCCTTCAGCACCAGCGGTGGCAATCAGTCTCCGGGGCAGGACTACATGGTGGCGGGTGCAGGTCTGAACTTCCAGTTCACCGACCGCTTCAACCTGCTGTTCTTCTATCAGGGCCAGTTCTTCCGCAACAACCAGCAAGCCCATTTCGGCAGCGTGCGCTTTGGGTACAGCTTCTAGTGTGGCAACAAAAAAGCGGTGCCAAGACAGCACCGCTTTTCGCGAGGATTGTTGGTCAAATTGACTCAGCCTTCGGTGAACTGACCGAGGGCGCGGAATTTCTGGTAGCGCTGTTCGAGAAGCTGTGCGGTCGGGATGACGTTGAGTTCCTTGAGCGTGGCGAGCACGGCGTCTTTGAGCGCGCTGGCGGCAGCGAAGTGGTCGTTGTGCGCGCCACCGAGAGGTTCGGGGATGATGCCGTCAATGATGCCGAGCTTGGAGAGATCCTGGGCGCTGAGCTTGAGCGCGGAGGCGGCCTCTGGGGCGTGCTCGCGGTGCTTCCACAGAATGGCGGCGCAGCCTTCAGGGCTGATGACGGAATAGTAGGCGTTCTCCATCATGAGCACGCGGTCGGCGATGCCAATGCCGAGGGCACCTCCACTACCGCCTTCACCAATGACAATGGCGATGACGGGTGTGCGCAGAGTCATCATCTCGCGCAGGTTGAAAGCGATGGCTTCGGCGATGTTGCGTTCTTCCGCGCCGATGCCGGGGAAGGCTCCGGGGGTGTCGATGAGGGTGACGATGGGCAGGCTGAATTTCTCGGCCATGCGCATGAGGCGGAGGGCCTTGCGATAGCCTTCGGGATGGGCGCTGCCGAAGTTGCGCAGGAGGTTTTCTTTGGTGTCGCGGCCTTTCTGGTGGCCGAGGATGGCCACGCGCTGACCACCGATGGTGGCAAAGCCAGCGGGCATGGCGTTGTCATCGCCAATGTGGCGGTCCCCATGCAGCTCGACGAATTCATCCGTGATGTGTTTCACGTAATCGAGCATGAAGGGCCGGGCGATGTGGCGGGAGATCTGCACGCGCTGCCAGGGGGAGAGATTGGCATGAATATCACGCTGCAGAGTTGTGGCCTTGGCTTCGAGATCGACGATCTGCTGGGCGAGCTTGTCGCTAGGCTTGGCGGCGAGCTTCTTTTTGGCCTCCTCGATTTCTTCGCGGAGTTTGACGATGGGTTTTTCGAATTCCAAAACTTGTTTCATGGCGGTCGGTGGGAAAGGGGTGGGAGGGATTATCTCACGAGGCTCAACTTTGACCCAATGCGCACGAGCGCAAAGAGTTCTTCGATGTCTTCGCGGGCGAGGAAGATGCCGGTTTCTGCCGTAGGGGCAGGGGCGGGAGCAGGCATGGCCGCAGGGGATGCAGCATGAGCGGAGGATTTTTTCGCAGCCGGAGTCGGCTCTTTCGTTTCCTCCACAGGCAGGGCACGTGCTACCGGTGGGGTACGGATGCTGATGCCGGACTTGGTGCCGGTAATCCATTTTTCCGCTTCGATGTAGTTGGGGTCGGTGGAGGTCACTTGCTTGCCGTCATAGACGGAGTTTTTTCCCGCCAGCGTCATTTCCACTGGCAGGCGCATGCCGGGCGGGAGACGAATATCTTTGGCTTCATAGACTTTGAAGAGGTATTCCTTGTCGCCGACTTTGCGCAGCAGCTTGACCTGCTTTTTTGCGACGTTGACGCCGAGATTGAAATCCATCGGGATGATGGTCAGGTGATCGCCGGGATGAAGACTGAAACTCATCAAGCCGCTGGAGCGGATGATGGAGTCCACGGTGGTCTCATGCTTGCTGGCGATGCGATTGAGGAAGTCACCCGGCTGTACGATGTAGTCTTTCTTTCCGGCGGCGGAGTTCGCGGAGAAGAGCTGGTCCATGTTGATGTCTCCAATGATGCGTATGGCCTCGGCGCAGGTCTTGGAGTCGGGGAACTGCTGGCAGAGTTTGTAGAGCGCATCGCGGCCTTCGTCGATTTTGCCTTGATGGATGAGTTCGATGGCGGCTTCGAAACGGCGGATGCCAGGGTCCACCCGTGGGCGGTCTTTAGCCTTCATGGAGGCGATGTCATGCTCCACCTGGCTCTCCTTGAGCAGGATGTTCATGTAAACCCAATAGCCCATCGCCAGAGTACCCGCCACCAAGCCCACGGTGATGAGGAAAATCAGCAGTTTGATCTGGGTCTTAGCCATTGCGTGAACCAACAAACAGCCCTTCAGCCCAGCAGGCCGCGGCGTTTGAAATCGAAGAGGTTGATGTTCTGGGACTTCTCGATCATCTCGACAGTGAACTTCAGCAGGCAGATTTCCCAGGTGTCGTCCACGCCTTGAATGACCGCACGCATCGGGTTGCCGGAGGTGCGGATGTCACTGAGCAGCTTGCCGCAGACTTCTTCCATGGACTCATGGATGATCTGCTCGCTGATCTCGCCTTTACGGAATTTGAAACCGTATTTGAGGATGGCCAGCTTGTGCAGGTTGTCCCGGAGGAATTCGCCAAACCCTGCCACTTCGGGGCCGAAGCCTTCGAAGTCAAACTGGCCGGGCATTTCTGGGCGGAGAATGAGGGGCTTTTCGGCCTCGATGCGGCCTTCGCGCACGCGCACAGCTCCGACGGTATCCATGAGTTCGGTAACGATCTGAAACTCGAAATGCGTGCTGCCAAAGGTGTCGATGCGCCGGTCCGGCTCATGGAGCACCTGGGTGTTCTCCAGAGCGTACTGTATATCAAACTCGGTGGGCATGTCTTTGTGGGGTGACTGAGACTAAGCTGCTTCCACGCAGGGGCCAGTGATTTCTTGGCTTCTCAATGTGGGGGCTTCAGCCTAGATCAGCCGAGCAGGGCTATCGCGCCGACGTGCCCTGGAACCGAATGGAGAGGCTGCCAGGTGCCAGGTAGGGCGGCGGCAGGCACGACGTGACCGCAGTCCGAGAACGCGACGCCGACGCTCTGCGGTGGCTCGGCTAGGCCGGTGCCGCGCGCTTTGAGCACGGCCTCCTTGATGGACCAGGCGGCAGTGAAAGCGTGGCGACGCTGCTCTCCGGCCGGGAGGCGCAGCCACTGCTGGAGTTCCGTTTCGGTGAAGACGTGTTCCAGCAGATTCCAGGTGGGCTCGCTAGAGACGACACGTTCGATGTCGATGCCGATGTGTCTGCCCTGACCCAGCAGGAGGTAGGCGTAGGGGGGGGCGTAGGACAGGCTGAAGCTGAGACCCGCAGCCGCAGCCTGCGGGCAGTAGGGCTTGCCGCCTGGTGCGGGCACGATCTCCAAGCGCGCTGCGGGTATTTGCAATCTATGGGAGAGCAACTCCAGCAGGACGGTGCGGGCGTGAAGGCGGAGTTGACTGCGTGGTGCATCCAGGGTGAGCAGGCGGCACTCCAAATCGGGTGGTAAAGCGGCGTCTAGCGCAAGGGGCTGCACCTCAGGCAGTCTGGCGTGCCGCTCACTCATACAGCGGAGTCGATGCGCTGGGCGGGAGAGCCATGCCAGCGGGTGTAGGGCGGCAGGGTCTCGCCTTTCATCAGCAGAGAGTGGCCGTCGAGGCGTGAACCGGGTTTCATTTCAGCGTCATAGAGCACCACAGAGAGAGGGCCGACGGAGCAGTTGTCCCCGATCTTGACGGTGGACATTTTCATCACGCGGTCCTCGAAGAGGTGCGTCTGCGGGTCGGCCTGGTAGCCAAGGCTGACGTCATTGCCGAGGTGAACCAGATCAAACTCGGTGAGGTAGGGCGTTTCGAGGCAGCAGCGCCGCCCGATGTGCGCGCCCAGCAAGCGGAAGTACCAGGGCAGAAAGGGCGTGCCGAGGAGCATGCCGCCAAGCGCTGGCATGGCCAGGTGTTCATGCACGGCGGCCATGAGTTCAGTACGCCAGACGAAGTGGCTCCAGAGCGGGTGCTCCGCTGGCTTGTAGCGGCCAATGAGGAGCCACTTCAAGACAATCGTGCAGCCCATGCAGAACAGCCCCAGCAAAAAGAGGAAGACGGGGAACAGCAGCACCGTGCCCACGAACTCCAATTCTTGCTGGTAGAGCAAGTCAGAGAGCAGCAGGAACATGATGAAAGCGGCGATGATGGAGATGGTGGTGGGCAGGATGACGCGGATGAATTCGATCAATGCGCGCAGCAGGCGCAGGCGCTTCGTCGGCTTGTAGGTGCGTTCGAGACCGAAGCCGGTGTTCTTTTCGCGGTGCGGCAGGGCAAACGATGGAATGCCGAGCCAGGAGCTGTCATTGAGCAACGCATTGGCAGGATTTTGCGGCGGCATGGAGAGCACGCCAACCAGGGAGTCGGCACCGAGGCTGGTGCCGCCGGGGATGACGGCGCTGTTGCCGAGGAAGCTGTTTTTGCCCACCTTCACCGGCAGCAGGCGCACCCACCCTTCACGGATTTCAGAAGCCCCAAGGCAAACGGCGTCCGCTACGAAGACGCCTTCATCGAGATCCAGCAGATCAGGGTTGAAGTTTTCTGCGGTGGAGACCTCCACGTTCTTGCCGAATTTGGCACCGAGCAGCCGCAGCCAGGACGGCAGATAGATGGAGGCGTAGAGCGGGAAGAGCAGCTCAAGGCTCATGTTCATCAAACAGCCGATGAACCAGTGCCGCACGTACCACAGGCTGTGCAGTGGATAGATGCCCGGCTTGACGCGCCCGACCAGGAGTCTTTTCGCTAGGGCGATGATCAGGCAGAGCACCACCACATACGCAGCGCTGGCGGCGGGCGCAGCGAGGAGGATCTTCCAAAATCCACTTTTGTAAGAGAAGATGTGCTGGAGTGTGTCGCCGTGCAGATTCACGCCTTCCTCGATCCAGCCAATGAAGAGCGCCTCCGGCAGAATGGCGACGGTGGGGATGATGGAGAGGAAGAACAAGCCGAGCATGTAGGCGGGCGTCATGACCCACAAACTGTTCCGGCGCTCCGCCTGGGCCGGATGCCAACGATTAGGGCGCTGCGAGGCGCGGGCAGGCGCGCCATGCCAGTACTCGCCAGCAGGTATGACAGCGCTGGGGGGCAGCATGGAACCGTGATCCAGAGATGAGTCTGGCTGCATGGTGGCGTCGCGGTTGACGAGGGCCTTTGAGCCGATGAAACAATCCGCGCCGATGGTGATGGGGCCGATGATGAGCCAGCCATTTTCCAGGGTGTAACCATTCAGCATGGCGTCGTGCCCGATGCTGGTGCGGTCCCCAACGCTGATGACATCGAAAGCTGCAAAGTGCGCCGTGCCCAGATGCACATGCTTGCCGATTTTCACGCCCATGAGGCGGAAGTAGAGATTGATCATCGGCGTGGATCTGAAGTGACCCAGGCTGAAGATGGAATGAATGCGCTGCACGAGCCAGAAGCGGAAATAGTAAAAGCCCCAGAGACGATAACGCCCCGGACGGATGCGGCCGATGATGAGCCATTTGCTGATGATGCAGATGGCGGCCTGCACCACCTGCAAGTTGAACAGCAGGGACATGGCCACGATGATGGCCACAAAAAGCTGATACTTCATGTCCTGGGCCACCATCTCATCCCACACAAAGAAGCTTGCCAGCCACACGGGGGAGGCCAGTGCAAAGAGCGGGTAGAGAGAGAAGAACTGAAATAGCCCGCAGAAGAAGTGTCGCGAAGGCAGATTCGGGTCGGGTTCCGAGGGCGCGCGTTCCTCGACTTCGTTCGTGTCGGAGGCAGTGGGATGGGTCTTGCGCCACACGGCTTCCAGCTCATCAAGCTTTTGCGCGAAGGCTTCGAGGGTGCGCAGATGATAGACATCCATCACCGAGATATTGGCCCAGCGTGAATGCGCCCGCAGTTCGGACACGATCCGGGTGGCGAGCAGTGAATGGCCGCCGAGATCGAAAAAGTCATCTTCTATTCGTGGCGTGGTGCCGGGGAAGCAGGCCTGCCATTGATGATAAACGATCTGCTGCGCTGGGGTAAATCCGGGCGGCGGTGGGGCCACGAGTGCGCTGAGCGGCAGGGTGATGTCTGGCAGCGCTTTGCGGCTGACCTTGCCACTGGGCAGTGTGGGCAGGTGGTCGAGCACGGAGAAGACCGCCGGCATCATGTAGGGAGGCAGGCGTTCGCTCACGGCGTGGCGCGTGCTCTTTTCATCCCACACTGCCGCGTGCTTCAGCGTTACATAGGCGGAGATGAATTCGGTGCCGTTGGCATCTTGCTTCACCGCTACCGCTGCGGCTGCCACGCCGGTGCAACTCATGATAACGCTTTCGATTTCGCCGAGCTCGATGCGGAAACCGCGCAGCTTCACCTGATCGTCGATGCGCCCGAGGAATTCGAGCGCTTCGTCGTCATCAAACCGCACGAGATCGCCGGTGCGGTACCAGCGCGCCCCTTCCGCCCAGGCTGGGGAGACGAATTTTTCCTGGTTCAGCTCGGGCCGGTTCAAATAACCGGGCGTGAGGCAGGGGCCGCCGATGAGGAGTTCGCCTGGCTTGCCGGAGGGCAGAACCGCAAGCTGGTCGTCCACGACGCAGATGCGATAGCCCGGCAGCGCCTTGCCGATCTTTACTGGCTCATTGGCATGCAGGTCATGCCAGGTGGCGACGACCGTAGCCTCGGTGGGGCCGTAGGTGTTGACCATGCGGCGGGTGCCACGCGTCCAGCGCCGCACCAGATCCTGTGGGCAGGCCTCGCCACCGACGATAAGCAGGCGCAGGCAGGGAATGTCGTGCTCCATCATGGCCAGCAGCGTGGGCACGCAGGACAGTACGGTGATGCCAAGCTGGGTGAGTCGTTCGGCCAGCGCGGTGGTGTCCCGCAGCAAATCGGCGCTGCCGGAAACCAGCGCGGCTCCATGGCTCCACGCCAGCCACAGTTCCTCCACCGAGGCATCAAAGGCGAGCGAGAAGCCCTGGAAGACGCGGTCTTCCGCGCTCACCGGCAGCACCTGGGCTTCCGCATTCACAAAATGGCAGGCACAGGCGTGCGGGATGGGTACGCCTTTGGGTCGCCCTGTGGAGCCGGAGGTGTAAATGATGTAGGCGAGATCGTCCGTGGTGACCGCAACTTCCTGCAAGGGCGCGGCGGGCAGTATTTCCCAGCCCGCATCAAGAACAAGCAGCCTGACGCTCCCTTCGCCCAGGGTAGCGGCAAGTTCCGGCAGCGTGATGAGGAGCTTGATCTCGGCATCCGTGCTGATGAACTGCACGCGGTCTGGCGGATAGGCCGCATCCATGGGCACATAGGCGGCACCGGCTTTCAAAATACCCAGCAGCGAGGCATAGGCCTCCAGGGAGCGTGGCAGCCACATGCCCACGCGGTCACCACGCTGCACGCCTTCCTGCTGGAGGCGGGAGGCGATGTGGTCGGAGAGCTCGTGCAACTCCGCATAGGAGATGGTGCGCCCGGCGGCAATCACAGCCGGGCGCTGTGGGTGCTGAGAAGTGGAGCGGATGAAAAAATCATGCAGCCGTGAAGGCTGCGTGACGAGGGCCTGCATACGATAGGGAGAGGTGGGAAGGAGGGTGGGTCAGCCCTAGGCTGACAGGCATTGAACCCGACAGATAGTGAAAGTTGTTTCATGATTGGCAGCAAGCCATAAAAAGAATGGCGGCTTGCAACGCGGGAACCTGCGCACTATCGACGTAGGATGAAGCTCCCGCCCCACCTGCTCGACGAAATCATCCTTTCACTGGGAGAGGTGTTTGTGGGCAAACGGTATGCGGACAAGGTCATCGAGTTCACTTTCAAACGGCACCGCAAGTGGGGCAGCCGGGACCGGCGTATCTTCGCGGAGTCGATCTATGAATGCGTGCGCTGGTGGCGCTGGTTCTGGTATCTGGCCGGTCTGCCGGACGAAGAGCACACCCAGCCGGAGAACATCACCCCTGAGCGTTTGTGGCGAGTATGGGCTGCCTATTGGATTTCCAATGGCCGTGATCTGCCCCAGGATGAAACAGCGCCTGAGGTGAAGCCGGAGGATGTGCAGAAACGTGCCAAAGTGGGCGCGTCTCCTGCCATCCGTGCGGCGATTCCAGACTGGCTGGAAACACGCGGCAGTCATGAACTGGGCACGGCCTGGCCGGCGCTGCGCGAGTCGCTGAATCTGCCGGCGGATGTGTTCATGCGCGTGAACACCATCAAGAATGACCGCCGCGCTCTGCGGGAGCGGCTTGGGCAGGAAGGCTATGAAACCGAAGCCGTGGAGCAGGTGCCCAGTGCGCTGCGCTTGAAACAGCGCGCCAATTTGTTTGGCACCGACTCCTACAAAGCCGGATTGTTTGAGGTGCAGGATGCGGCTTCACAGCTCATCGCGCCGTTTTTGCAGCCGGAGCCGGGCATGCGGGTGATCGATGCCTGTGCCGGTGGCGGTGGCAAGGCGCTGCATCTTGCGGCGATTATGCGCAACAAGGGCCGACTGCTCGCGCTGGACGTTCATGCGTGGAAGCTGGCGGAACTGCGCAAGCGTGCCTCACGCGCTGGAGTGGACATCATCGAAGCCCGGGAAATCGAAGGTTCGAAGACGGTGAAGCGCCTCGCGCAAAAGGCGGATCGCGTACTTCTCGACGTACCCTGCTCCGGCCTCGGCGTGCTGCGCCGCAACCCGGATGCGAAGTGGAAACTGAGCGATGTCGAGATCGACCGTCTCATCGCCCTCCAGGCCGAAATTCTCGAAAGCTACAGCCGCATGGTCGCTCCCGGCGGCAAGCTGGTCTATGCCACATGCAGCATTCTGCCGAGCGAAAACGAACGGCAGGTCCAGGCCTTCCTGGCCAAGCATGGTGAGGAGTGGACTCTGGAAGAAGAACTGCACCGCACGCCGGAGACGGGAGCGTTTGATGGCTTTTATGCGGCCCGCTTGATGCGAAAGGCTGCCGAAAAGAATGAAGAGACCAAAGTGGCCATTCTCGAAGAAGCTCCGAATGAGGAAGCTGCTGCGAATGTTCCAGACGTTTAGACGATTTTGTCCAACACACTGCGTTTAAACCACACTGGGATATGGTCTGTTTTCAACTCCAGCCGCCGGCCATCGGTGATCTCCGCCAACCAAGTGTGCGCACGGTCGGCATTGTCCGCTGAGTTGTCGAAAATATAGGCGCGATTCGTGAAGCGAATGGCAGAGATCAGCAGGTCTAGCGAGCGATGATAGCGTTTTTCGACGAGGTCAGGGGGCACATGATGCCCATTCAACCTGACGCGATTCTCAACGCGCGAGATATTGATGGCCGGATCGTCTGTGGCCACATAGTAGAGATAGGTTCGGTAGCCAACCTCCTGTGCCTTTTTGAGCAACGCTGCCTTGCCTGGGTGGGACATGACTGTTTCAAAGGTGAATGTCCGCTGCATTGCCAGCAGTTGACCCCGCATAAAATCCGCCACCACGGAGGCAAAGTAGCTATTGATGACTCCTGGCGGAAAGTGCAACCGTCCTTCGGCAAAGCTCAGGCTTGAGGCAGCTTCTTTGAGATCCTGCTGGATGAGGAACTCCGAGCTGGCAACAACCGGCAGTACCTCAGCCGCCGTGCTCTGGATACCGAAGCTGTGCAGGTCCACATAGCCGCGCTCCTTGACCCCTTTCTCGATCTCATCAGGGTTCAGATACACGCCGAGCAACGGCTCCGGAAGGTAGGACTTCAGCACGCTCTTGCCTGACCCATTCGGTCCGGCAAACATCCGCATCCTGGGCGTCTCCCAGCTCACTTGATCATGTACACCGTGCCTGGTTTCACACGAATCGGTGGCTCGATCTGCTTCACAACCTCTTTATGTCCATCGGGAAAAACGCGATAAATAAATGCGCCTTCAGATTGCAGCACACTCTGTCCCGAGGCCAGCACTTGCGCACGCGCGGCAGCAAAGGCCAGGCCTGACACGGCCGGGAATTGGCTCTCGAGCACTTGGATATCGTGGTCAGACATGGACGAACGTAGTGTGTTTGCTGGATCAGATCAACTGCGTCCTTCCGGGAAGGATGGCTACGGAAGACACGGAACAGACGGAAACAGAATGACTGTGTTTGGGTTTCCGTGTCTTCAGTTTAGGCCATCTCAATGGCAGCCACAACCCGTGCCACATGAACCACCACCGCTGGAGGCCTGCGAGCCACCTCCACCACCCATCAATCCAGTGCCACCAATAGGCACACGTCGGACGGGCTGACCGCTGTCGGGATGCTGCGTGAGGGCGGCGTCCTTCATGCTTTGGCGGATTTCGAAGCGCTTGGCGGGTTCGCCTTCAAACTGGGGGATGGTTTCGTAAACGTAGGTGGGCATGGTGGGGAATGACGAATGTTCGAAGTACGAATGCCGAATGAATGACACTGCGCAAGGCGGGAAATAAAAACGGCGTCCCATTGAAGGGACGCCGCGTGGGAGAGATTCGGGAAGAGGATCAGGCTTTTGCCAGCGCTTCCTCTTCTGAGATGGTCAGCGCCTTGTAGCCGCCGATGGACTTGAAGTAGAAGAGCAGGAGCAAGTAGATCACGGCCATGCCGATGGGCAGCATGGCATCCGTGCGGAGAAGTTTGCGGCAGCCGGCAATTTCAGCTTCGGCCATGGCCTTCTGTTCTGGGGTGCGCTTGGCTGCTTCTGTGGTCTTGGCTTCTTCGAGCTTCTTGCCGTCCAAGGCGGAGACCGCATCGAATTCAAGCCACTTACTTTTCTTTTCGGCGCTGTTGGCCACGAGGGCGGCGGTCTGTCCGTTGGCCTGCATGTGCTCGGCGGTGAAGCGGTCTTTGCCATAGCCAAGGCCGGGGCCGCCAAGCTGCCCGACGGAGAGCATGGCGATGCCGCCCATCATGCTGATGGCCACGGCACCAGTGCTGGGGAAGCGGTCTGACACTACGGCGAGCATGGTGGGCCAGAAGAAGGTTTTGCCGACGCTGTAGATCAGCATGGCACCGAAGGCCATGCCGATGGCGGTCACCCCGGAGGCGGCGTAAAGGCCGACAATGGCGAAGAGCGAGCAGACAAACAGGATGGTGATGGGGGAGAACTTCAGCTTGTCTTCGATCCAATGGGCGCAGAAGCGCAGACCGAACATCATGGCACAGGCGAAGATGAAGAGTATCTTGCCTTCGGACGGACTGAGGATGGTTCCATTGATGGCTTCGATCCAGGAATCCGTGCCGAGTTCAAGAGAACCAATGATGGCATGGGCAAGGAAGAGCACGAACAGCAGCCAGTGGCCGATGGCGAACTTGGTGATGATCGCTACCCAAGCCAGGAATCCAACTCCCGCTGCCATCGAGATGTAGTCCCAAGTGGGGCTGATGAAGAAGTCATTGCTGGTGAGTCCTTTGAGGATATTGCCGCCCAGGGCGTCACGGGTAAAGAGATACAGGAAGAAGCCGGCGACTGCGCCGCCCAGCATGCCAACGTCCTTCATCATGTCGCCCAGAGACAGTCCTTTGGCGGAAGCCGCAGATTGTGGGAACTTCTGCCCAAAGAACATGAAGCCGTAGATGACAGTGGGAACGAGGTAGAGAGCGAGCTGGGCTTTCCAGCTCCAGGAACCGAATGCGAGGGTGATGAGCGCGCCGATGATCATGCCCGCAGGCCAGCTGGCGTGGAGGATGTTCAGATAATGCGTGCGGTTCTCGGGGAAGAGGGTGGCCACGAGCGGATTGGCCACGGCTTCCAAGGTGCCGTTCGCCAAGGAGAACGTGAACGTGCCGATGAACAGGGCCAGGAAGGCGCTTTGCTGAGCCATACCTGCGGAAGGAATCAGGGTGATACCTGCGGAGAGCAGATGAAGCAGGAAGGCGGTGATAACGAGTTTGCCGTAACCGATGCGGTCCACGATGACGCCGCCAATGATGATGCCGAAGCAAAAGCCGCTGAAGCCTGCCCCGCCGATGAGACCCACCTGGAGACCCGTAAAGCCGAACAAGCTGGCCCATTGCCCCCTTACGCCATTGCGGATGCTGAAGCCGACGCCGGCCGCGAGAATGGCCATGAAGCCGGCCCAGAGAAGTCTCATTCGATTGTTTTCGCTCATAGAGGAGGGAGTAGTGTGTGTATTGGTTGGTGGGATGGTTGACGGGAACGGGCGTGTTTTAGGTGCCACGCCTTCGGGCGACAAGGAAAAAGTGTTCTCAAGGCTGAGAAGTTGTCAGAATGCGCAGCGGAACGGTCCGCAGATCGCATCCGTGAACATGCCTTGAGAATGACAGTTTGCTGACGTGCGCCCTGTTATCGCTGCGCCGCTAGACGATCTTGCAGTGAATCATGGCGTCCTCGTCGAAACTGTAAATGGCGCAGAGGCGATGGTAGCCGTCGGCGATGACGATCTTGCCATTGTCTGGATCGCGGACCAGGAGCAGCGGAGAGAGTTCTTTGCCCTTGGTGATCTTTTTGCGGTCCTTCTCAACGTGGGAATTGCTGACGCCGAGCAGCGAGAGACTGGAGGCACGGAAGATGTCCTTGGCCTTGAATTGGGTGATCGGCGCAGCCCGCAGGCGGGTGACGTGAGTCTTGACCTGCTTGGGTTCAAAGAGCAGCAGGAGGTAGGACTCGGCGGCAGGATAGTCATGCTCCTCCACCGCTTTGAGCCACGGAATTTCGATCGGTTTGGATTTCTTGCTCATGGGATATGGGTGGAACGCAGGCCGTTTCTGTCAAAGTCGAATTTTTGCCATCCTCCGAAGAGCGCGGTTACAGCCGCCGCAACCCATCCTCCGTCATCGCGCAGGGGATGGCTTCGTCGATCTCATTGATGCGGGCGAGTGTTTCAGCGCTGAGCACAAGATCGGCGGCGGCGAGGCTGTCGTCCAACTGTGCGACCGTCGTCGCTCCGACGATGGTGGAAGCCACGAAGTCGTGCTGCTTGCTCCAGGCGAGCGCGAGCGCGGTGACGCTGACGCCCAGATCTGCGGCGATGACTTGCAGACGCGCGGTGGTTTCGAGGCTGCGCTCATTGACGAAGCGTGCAGCCATCTTCTTTTGCCGTGGGCCGCCGTTTTGAATGTAGTCGGTGAAGCGCGCGCCTTTGGGCAGGGCACCGCCGTTGTATTTGCCGCAGAGCACGCCACCGCCGAGGGGTGAGTAAGGCAGGAGGCTCACGCCTTCCTTCCGGCAGACTTGGGCCAGCTCGCTTTCGCAGCGGCGGTTGATGAGGGAGAAATTGTTCTGCACCGTGGCCATGCGGGCGAGACCGTGCTTCTCGGCCTCCCAGAGATTTTTCATGACACCCCAGCAAGTCTCGTTGCTGGATCCCCACGCGCGGATTTTGCCTTGGTCGATGAGATCGGTCAGCGCGCCGAGAGTTTCCTCCTGCTGCATGCCGTGGTCGGGCCAGTGGGTCTGATAGAGATCAATATAGTCGGTTTGCAGGCGGCGCAGGCTGTCTTCGCAGGCCTGGAAGATCTGGCGGCGGTCCAGCGCGGTGAAGCCATTGCGCACCGGCGGGCGGAACCAGCCATGGCCGGGGCCGGTGACCTTGGAGGCGATGATGATCTCGCCCCGCGTCTGCCCTTTGAGCCATTTGCCCACGATCTGCTCCGTGACCCCAAACAGCTCCGCGCTGGGTGGCACGGGATAGAGCTCGGCGGTGTCGAAGAAGTCGATGCCCGCTTCGAGGGCGCGGTCCATGATGGCAAAGGAGGTTTTCTCATCGGCCTGCAGGCCAAAGGTCATGGTTCCCATGCAGATGTCTGTGACGACGATGCCAGTGCGGCCAAGGCGGTTGCGATTCATAGGGCGCGGATGCTAGAGCAAGCGGCGTGATGAGCAAATGCGAAAGCGGCGAGATCACTTGCAAAGGCAGTGTCTGGCGGCTTGCACTCGTTTGGACCACTGGCAGGGTGCGGGCATGCCCAAGCGCATCGCCATTTTTGGAGGCAGCTTCAATCCACCGGGGAATCACCATGCAGCCATCGCGGTGCGATTGGCGCAGATGTTTGACGAGGTGCGGGTGATCCCCTGCGGACCGCGACCCGACAAGCCAGCGACGGACAGTGTGCAGTCGGTGTATCGTGCCACGCTGGCGGACATCGTCTTTGGCGGGCTGGACAAAGTGACCGTCGATCTCTCGGACTTTGAGCAGGAGACCTTCACGCGGAATCACGAGCTGCAGCGGCGCTTTGAAGCGGAGGGCGAACTCTGGCATGTGGTGGGGGCGGATCTGCTAGTGGGCGGCGCGAAAGGGGAGTCGCTGATCCAGCGGACGTGGGCGCATGGCTTGCAACTGTGGCAGCAGGCGAATTTTGCGGTGCTTAAGCGGCCAGGCTACGCGCTGCAAGAGGACGATTTGCCACCGCATGCACAAATCATCGAGCTGCTGGTCGAAGGCTCCAGCACGGAGATCCGTGAGCATTTGAGCCATGGGAAAGACGTAGGCGGTCTGGTGCCCCCGCGTGCCAAGGCCTACATGGCGCGCTACGGTCTCTACCGGGCACCGGTGCCGGGCAATTGGGCGAATGGCACGCTGGAAGATGCACGATTTTTTCTCCAGGCGGACGAGACGAACCCAAAGGCGCGGGAGCTGAGCTCCAGCCTGAAAACCCAGCATGTGGCCGCTGCTCAGGCGGATTTCATCAACGTGGTGGGCGGAGACGGTGCCATGCTGCGCAGCATCCGCGAGCACTGGCGCGCACGGTTGCCGTTTTTTGGCATCAATGCGGGGCACCTCGGGTTTCTGCTGAATGCGCCAGAGCAAGTGACGGCCCATTCGTTTCCGCCTCGAGATGTGATTTTCCGCCAGATGCCCATGCTCTTCCTCGAATTCGAGGACGAAGAGGGACGCAGGCATCCGGCGTACGGATTCAATGATGCCTGGCTGGAGCGCGCCACCAGCCAGTCGGCCTGGCTGGAGATCACGGTGAACAATGTTCGCCGCATACCTAAACTGGTGTGTGACGGGGCGCTGGTGGCCACCGCCGCTGGTTCGACGGCCTATGCGCGCAGCATGGGGGCACCACCGCTGCTGGCGGACACCCCGGCGTGGCTGCTGGTGGGCTCCAATGTGCTGCAACCAGCGCACTGGCACAGCGCGCTGCTTTCCCCAGACACGACGGTGGAGATCCGCAACATCGACCCGCAGCACCGCCCGGTGCAGGCGTATGTGGACGGCCTCAGCATGGGGCGCGTGGTGGCACTGCATGCGCGGCTGTCGCGCGCGGCAGCGGCAGAGCTAGTCTTCTGTGCCAGCCATGACATGGCGGAAAAAATCGCAGCTATCCAATTCGGCGCATGATCGCGGCAGCTCAAAAAGACGACGTGCTGCTGGCTGACATAGCTGCGGCTTCTCTGGACAAAGACTCGTTGCACGTGTGGTGGCTGGGGCAGAGTGGCTTTCTGGTGCAGTGGGCAGGGGAGCGGCTGCTGTTTGACCCCTATCTCTCAGATTCCCTGACGGAAAAGTACGCCACCACCGACAAGCCCCATGTGCGAATGACGGAGCGCTGCATTGACCCGCGCCAACTCACGGGCATCAGCCGCGTGACCGCTAGCCATGTGCATACCGATCATCTGGACGGAGCTACGCTGGTCCCCCTGGCGGAGGCGAATCCGGGCTTCCGGTTGTACCTGCCGCACCCCATCATTCCCGAAGCGGGAAAGCGGCTGGGAGATGCCCCGGTGAGCTACTGCGGCATCGGGGATCATGATGTGTATGTCGAAGGTGCGTGGGAACTGCGCGGAGTCATTGCCAAACACAATGAGGTGCTGCGTGATGAGCATGACAACTGCCACTACACAGGCTTTCTAGTGAAGTGCGGGCCATTCACGATCTACCACAGCGGCGACACCCTCTGGCATGAAGACATCGTGAAGATGGTGCGCGAGAATCCTTGTGATCTGCTGCTCCTCCCCATCAACGGCAACAAACCCGAGCGCCGGGTGGCGGGAAACCTCAATGGCACCGAGGCGGCGGCACTGGCCAAGGTCGGCGGCGCGCGCCTCGTGGTGCCCTGCCATTACGACATGTTCGAATTCAACACCGAGACGCCGGATGAATTTGTGACCGCCTGCGGGCGCTTGGAGCAGCCGTTTCGGGTGATGCGCTGTGGGGAGAAGCTGGAAATGAAAAAGGGAGGATAGGCCATCATTTGGCCACGGCCTGACCGCTGGCAGTCCAGGCATTGAAACCGCCTTTCAGCAGGAGGATGTTTTTAAAGCCGAGTTTGTGCATTTCCACAGCGATGAACTGCGCACGGCCGCCGATGGCGCAGAACACGATGCAGGGCTTGGTCTTGTCCAGCTTGGCCAGGGCATCGAGCGTCTTCTGACCGTGGAAGTAGTCGAAGTTCAGGGCATTGAGAATGACGCCCCGGGTGTGACGCTCATCTTCGGTCCGCACGTCGATGATCAGCGTGTCGGGGTGGTCCACGAGCTGGCGTTCCACCTGCTCAGGGGCGATTTCATGAACTTCCTTCGGAATGACCACTGCCGGGGGGAGCGAGGGGTTGCCGGGAGGCGCATCTGCGCTGGCAACGGCGCACAGTCCGAACAGCAGGAGCGCTGGCATGATGAATGAGTTCATGAGGTGCGGGAATGTGCCTGATTGTGTCGAGTTGGCGAGCAGAACTCACGCCTTGTCAATGTGCCCTGAAGTGGCATCAGGGGCGTGATGCGCCCGTGGCTATGCTGCGGGTAGTTTCCATGGGTGGTGTCACCTTGCTGGCCGCTTGCAGAGGAGGGAACTTTTTGTCGTAGTCGATGATATTCCCATTGGCGTCACAGACCATGCGCGGGCCTGGTGAAAAGTGCGGGGAGGCCGTGCTCCACTCCTTCTTAAAGTCCGGGCAGGATAAGCCGCCCATGTCGAGCAAAGTGTGGAAGGTGCAGGAGGCGCTGAAGGGGGTGTTGAGGTTGGCCTTCAAAGCGGCAAGCTTGTTTGCATGCGCCTGCTCGTAGGCGGGAGAGAGCCATATGAGCATCGGAACCTCAACGACTTGCCGAGTGACAATGCCGTGCATGTATTTTCCAAAACGGGCGGTGGCGGTGTTTTCACCGTGGTCGGAGACATAATAGAACCAAGAGGAGGCTTTTACTTTCTTCAGTTCGTTGATCAAATTGGCCAGCAGAAAGTCCGTGGCGCAGATGGTGTTGTCATAGGAGTTTTGTGCGAGTTCCATTTCCTGAGGACTGCCATTTCCATCCAGCGAAATACGAAACAAAGCGTTTATAGCCGCTTGTGGGTCTGCCGGGAAGCGAGCGAGTTCAGGCGGATAGCGCACAGGATAAGGTCCATGACTGCCGATGGTATGCAGTACAAAGAGCACTTTGGACTCATTGCGTTGCAAAAGGCGCGTCACCAAGGGCAGCAAACTGACATCCCAGGCGGTCTGGTAAGCGCCTCTGCCGTCGTTGTCGAATTTTCCACTGATGAAGCGGTCTTCATCCGCATCGGCAGAAAAGATGGAAGTCAGGGTGTCATAAGTGCCGTGTTTTTTTTGCGTTGAAAGCCAGTAAACGCGAAAGCCTGCCTTTTTGTAGGCGGTGAGGAGGCTGGCCTGCTGCGTGGCTTCAAGCAATTTGCCTGGAGGTGCAGCGGTGAGCAATGAAGGGACGGCGATCAGCGTGCATGGGGCCGTGCAGGACACATCGCGGAAGGTCAGCAGCCCCTGGGTGCGTTCCAGCAGGGGGGTGGTTTGGCGGCCATAGCCATAGAGTCCGAAGCAGTTTTTGGTAGCGCTTTCGCCGATCACCAGCATGTGAACTTGGCGGTTCGTCTCATCTTGGAATGACTGCTCTTGATTGACGGCTAGGGTTCCCAACAAATCCCGGCGGTTTTGAACACGGTCTCGAAGATCAAAAGCCTCATAAGCGCTGTAGAAAGTCGATGATGGGAATGTGGACAGGAGGCGTTGTTTGATACCGGCGAGGCCGACCACGTGGCCATGCGCTACCAAATCGTAGCTGACTGGAGAGAGCAGGGATAGGATGACTAACACCCGGCCAGTGGTGCCCAGCCGCAAACTTACAGGCACCCGTGTTTTGACGAACCAGACATAGAACATGACCAGTATCAGTGTGCCTAATCCCGCAAGAATCACCTGACCTTGCAAGGCTGACAGCTCTGTCGGGTTGGTTTCAAGCAGGGCGAGAATCAAGAAGGTGGTGGGCAGACTCTGGATCGAGAACAGGCTGGCTAGGCAGGCGGGGACCAGCAAGACGATAGGAACTGCCAGCCAGAGCATGAGACGGACCCGCAGGCCGAAGACGCAGGCCAGCAGGGTGAGGGCCATGCTGTAGAGCCAAAGCTTGACCGAGACCCAGGCCAGGCAGGGGGTGAAGCAGGCGATGAGATTTGGCAGGTTGATCAGATTGACGGCAATGAAGATTGAAAACCAGATGTGGCTGGTTTGAGCGATTTCAGTTTGGGTCCACTTTTTCATAACATCTGCTTTGGGGAATTGAAGGAGGGAGGGCTACTGCGCTCCTGTCGCAACATCTTGAGGCTTATCAGAGGTCTCTTCTGGGTCTCCGCGGACTTCAGCGGGCTGAGTGAGAAATTGTTTGTCGTAATCAAAGACCACGCCACTGGAGTTGCATACCAGGCGCGGGCCTGGAGCAAAGCGTGGGGAGGCGGTGCTGTATTCGGGCTTGAAGTTCGGGCAGGAGAGGCCGCCCATGTCGAGCAGGGTGTGGAAGGTGCATGAGGCGCTGAAGGGGGTGCTGAGGTGGGATTTCAAGCCAGCGACTTTGCCAGCATGGGACTGCTCATAGAGGGGGGAGACCCACATGAGCATGGGCACCTCGACGATTTGACGGCTGATCATGCCGTGCATGAATTTTCCAAAGCGGGCCGTGGAGGAGTTTTCACCGTGGTCGGAGACGTAGCAGAGCCAGGAGGAAGCCTGGACTTTCTTCAGTTCGTTGATCAGACTGCCCAGCAGGTAATCCGTGGCGCAGATGGTGTTGTCGTAGGAGTTCTGCGCGAGTTCCAGATCCTTGGGATCACAGGCATTGCCGAGGGAAATACGAAACAAGGCGTCCATGGCCTCCAACGGATCCGCAGGGAAGCGGACGAAGTCACGATTATAGCGCACTGGGTAGGGGCCATGACTGCCCATGGTATGGAGCACGAAGAGCACTTTGGGCTCGTTGCGCTGTAGGATGCCACGCACCAGGGGCAGCATGCTGGTGTCCTGTGCCGTCTGGTAGCTCCCTATGCCGCGATTGTCGAATTTTCCGCTCACGAAGGTGTCTTCGTCAGCATCTGCAGAAAAGATGGAGGTCAGGGTGTCGTAGGTGCCGTGTTTTTTTTGCGCGGAGAGCCAGTAAACGCGGAAGCCTGCCTTCTTATATGCGGTGAGGATGCTGGCCTGCCGTGTGGCCTCAAGTACTCTGCCGGGCGGTGAAGCCGTGAGCAAGGAAGGCACGGCGATCAGTGTGCATGGGGCGGTGCAGGAGGCATCACGGAAGGTCATCAAACCTGGGGTATTATCGAGAAGGGGGGTGGTCTGGCGTTGATAGCCATAGATCCCGAAGCAGCTTTTGTTGGCGCTTTCACCAATGACCAGCATGTGTACCTGGCGGTTCGCCTCGTCTTGGAACTCCTTCTCCTGACTGACGGTGATGTTTTCCGCCAAGTCCTTGCGGTTTTGAACACGGGCACGGATGTCGAAGGCCTCATAAGTGCCGTAGATAGTCGCTGAAGGGAAGGTGGCCCAGAGACGCTGTTTGATGCGGGCCAGGCTTACCTCCTGGCCCTCTGTCGTCCAGTCACGGCAGACAGGGATGAGCAAGGCGGCGAGGACCAGCACCCTGCCTACCGCACCCAGCCGCAATGCGGCCGGGATGCGGTTTTTGACAAACCACACATAGAGCATGAGAAGCACCACGGTGCCTATCCCGGCAGAAATGACCGGTGCCTGCAAGGCCGCGAGTTCACTTTGATTCGTTTCAAGCGCGGCGAGAATCAGGAAGGATGAGGGCAGACTGTGAATCGAGAACAGGCAGGCCAGACAGGCGGGGACGAGCAGGACCACGGGAACGGCCAGCCAGAGCATGAGACGAACACGCAGGCCGAAAACACACGGCAGTAAAATCATGCTGATGCCCAAAATCCATAATTGAAATCCCAGCCACGTGAAACACGGGACGAAGCAAGCGGCCAGATTGGGCAGGGTGACCAGAATGAGGGCTAAAAACACCGAGCACCAAGAGCGATAATTTTTAGTGAACCCAGGGAAGAGGGGAGGTGAGAAAAGATTCTTAATATTCATTAAATATAAAATATCCATAAAATAGCCGAGATCAATTCGATTCTATTAATTCTAGTTAAACCGGAAATTATCGTGAAATGAAGTGAGGGCACTGCCGATTTCTCGATGAAGCCGACATCGACATCGGGGGTAATTGCGTTTGTGGGAAGGCCAGAAAGCAGGGGAAGAGTGAAAAATCACTGGGGCCGCGTGCTATTTCCGAACTTCTGAAAAGCCCGCCAAGAGGTGAGGGGCAGTTTTTTCTCAAACGTAAAAAGGAGAGGAATTAAAGGAGGAGGCCCTTGATTAATTTGTGGCAATTGTAAAAAACATGAAAAAAGATGTTGAATATAATTTCAGAACATATTACAATTTTAATAATTCGAGGCTGAGCAATTCACAAGAGCTGGTCAACTCGAAGCAATACCAACAGCCAAACACACACCACACACTATGAAAAACATCAAGCTCATCACTGGCTCATCAGCGCCGCGCCATTGTACACCCGCAGTGGATATGTGGCGGGGGCCTTCATCGCGCGCCAGCCCCTGGTTCAGTTACGCCATCTCTTCAATGCCCAGCGTCTCACCGTGCCCATTCTCGGTGCCTGCGCGGGTCTCATCCTTGCCGTTTTCAGCTTCTACATCATCGGTCGGCGCATCACCCAGAAAACCCATGCACTCATTGGCGCTTTTCGCGCCATGCGTGCCGGCAATCTCAATGTCCGCGTCCCCGCCCGGGGCTTTGATGATCTGGACCTCCTACAGGAGGAGTTCAATACGATGATCACCCATGTGCAGGAGGAAGACCAGCGCAAGCACACCCTCCTTGTGGAATACGAAGGTGCCAAGCGGCAGGCAGAAACCGCCACCGCTGCCAAGGGCAGCTTTCTCGCCAACATGAGCCATGAAATTCGCACCCCGATGAATGGCATCATTGGCACCACCAGTCTGCTCATTGAAATGGGACTCGACCCCGAGCAGGAGGAACTGATCCGCATGATCCGTTCCAGCGGCGAGTCGTTGCTCCACGTTATCAACGACATCCTTGATTTCTCCAAGCTGGAGTCTGCTAAGATGGACATGGAAAAATTCCCCGTGGACGTCGAGAAACTGCTCAGCGAGACCACGGATGTCTTCTCCCACAAGGCCGCCGAGAAAAACATCGAACTCAATGTCCACATCGACGCCGCCCTGCCGCGCAAAGTGCTGGGCGACTTCCAGCGCATCAAGCAGATCCTCGTCAACCTCGTCGGCAACGCGATCAAGTTCACGGAAAAGGGCGAGATCCTCATTCTGGTCCGCCAGGTTTCGCGGCAGACTCCGCAGGGGGATCGGACGCTCTTGCACTTCTCCGTGCGGGACACCGGCATCGGCATCGCACCGGAAAAAATCGGGCAGCTCTTCCAGGCCTTCAATCAAGCCGATACCTCCACCACCCGCAAATACGGTGGCACCGGTCTCGGCCTCGCCATCTCCAAGAAGCTGATCAAGCTCATGCAGGGGGAAATCAGTGTCGTGAGCGAGGAAGGGAAGGGGTCCGATTTCTTCTTTGAACTGCCGCTCGTTGTTGCCCCTGATGATGAGTCACGTGAAGAAGAGCTGGCTTGGCTCGATGTGGTCAAGAACCGGCCCGTGGCGGTGTACAGTGCGCATCCCACCACATTGCAGGTGCTGAACCAATCGCTCATGCAGTGGTCCATGGCTGTGAGAGTGCTGCGGGACCGTTCACTTGCTGAACTGGATGCGGTGATCGAGGAGGCGGGTCTCTTCATCCTTGATGTCACGGGCCTGCAGCATGAGGAGGCCGTGCTCATGCTCAATGCCGCCGCCATGCGCGGCACTGCCATCATCACCATCATGTCCATCACCAGCGCCAAGCTGGACCGCGAGCGCTTCAGCCCGCCAGCCGGCAGTCGGCACTCACGCCAGTCCAAACCGATCAAACGCCGCGAACTTCTGCGCACCATGGCCGAACTCTATCGTATGCCGCGCCGGGTGGTTCTCGCGCCTGTCCTCACTGCGGCGGCACCGCCGGGCTTCCCAGCCCCCGCCCCAACTCCCATGGGGCAGGCACCCATGCCGGTTCTCCGCCCGGCCACCGCACCTGCGGCGCAGCCTTATTACCAACCCCAGATGGTGGCTTCGTTTGATTCTCCCTCAGTGCTGGAAACTCCCGCCCCGCCGTCCATTTCCAACCATGGGGCAGCGCGTGCCGCTGCTGGCGGGCATGATGTGGAGGTCTCTCAGTCCACCAACCGTGCCATCGCCAAGGCGGCTAAAGCAGAAGCTGACAACTTCGCCAGCCAGAACCCAGCGCACATCCTACTCGTCGAAGATCAGCCGCTGAACCAGAAGATCGCCACCATGCTGCTCCAGCGGCTCGGCTACGTGCGGATTGACATCGCTAACAACGGGGAGGAGGCCGTAAACATGGTCGCCCAGGGCGGCTACAACATCATCTTCATGGATCTGCAGATGCCTGTCATGGGTGGGGTGGAGGCCACCCGCCGCATTCGGGGCAACTTCCAGCTCAAGAATCAGCCAGCCATCATCGCCATGACGGGGCATGCCCTTACCGGAGTCAAAGAAGAGTGCCGTGAATGCGGTATGAACGCCTTCCTCACCAAGCCGGTGTCTCTCGACGATTTCCGCCGTGTCATCCCGCCCTCACTGGCAGTGGAAGCCTCGCAGATTCCCATGCACTTGTAGCTCGTTGCACTGGAGCATCAGGGACGTCGGCCCATTTCGGCATCCATGATCACGCGCAGAGGATCACCTGCGGGAACGGTTTGGCGTACAGCATCCGCTACATCCAGCAAATCGTGACCTTCAAAGTGAGTGCGGATGCTGCTGGTGGCCTGATCCGCCACGGCTTTGCCGCCGCTGAGGCTGACCACGATGGTTTCCCAGTTGAAAAGCATGCGCCATTTGTGATAAGCGTAAAAATTGCGGACAGCTTCGGGAGTGGTTTTGTCGATGACAGACTGCGCGGCATCCAGGGACTGCAAAGCTTTGAAGTAGGAGCTTTCAACCGCCGCGTACTGCCCGGCGGTATAAGCCATGCCTGCGGCTTTCCAGGCGGTGATGATCTCGGCATCCGAGACGAGAGCAGGGACCATGGTTAGCAGGACTTGCTCACGCGAATGGCGTGTCGGAGAAGCCGCCAGACCGCTGGCCGAACTGGCATTAGCGTTGGCGAACAGCCCCGTGCGCCATTCAGAAACGGCCCGCATCATCCAGGCGGTAGGGCGCTGACCGGGTTCGAGTTTGGCAATGCCCGCAGGAGAGAGGGAGCTGATGACTGCCTCATAGCCGGAAGGTGCGGCGGAGATGCGGCCAGTGTACAAGCGGTCCGTGTGGAAAGCCTGGTCAAACTCCGTCTGCACCCGGCGAAAGTCCAGGATGGGAGAAATCTCAGAGCAGGCTGCCAGCAGCAGGCAGGTGAAGCAGAGCAAGGAGTGTAGGCGCATGGTGGTTGGGCGGGTTGGAAAGTATGGCAGGGACTTTGGAGGACTATGCAGGCGGCATGGAGCACTCTTGCAGCAACTGTGTCACGTTTACGCCTGTCAGGTTGATGAAGTTGAGTGTGAATGAATCCATCAAGAGATGACCTTGACGGGTTTGCTCACAAGCATGGTTAAATCAGGCTGGCGGTCCGCTGCAAAGAAAAAAATCTCATTCACCGGTGTCGAATGAAGAATGCCCGGCATTGAGTTGCTGCGCCCAGAACAGCCCGCCCGTCTCTGAGCACTTTACGCCCTCGCTCTGTTCCCCCACACAGTATAGGCGAGCCGGGAAAATACCGCTTTAACTGCCGATCCCCAGCCCTAGCATCACCGCCTCATGAGCCAACTGACGCACCTCAATCGCAAAGGCGAAGCCGCCATGGTCGATGTCTCCGCCAAGCCGCCGTTGCGGCGTGAAGCCATCGCCGAAGGCCGCATCCTGCTCCAGCCTGCCACGCTGGATTTGATCCGCAAAAACCAGGTGAAGAAGGGGGACGTACTGAGCATCGCGCGCATCGCTGGCATTCAGGCCGCGAAGCAGACGCAGTACCTGATTCCGCTCTGCCATCAGATCCCGCTGAGCAAGGTGCAGGTGGATTTTGAACTGCGTCCCAAAGCCGTCCACATCACGGCGACGGCCATCACCGTGGCACCGACGGGGGTGGAGATGGAGGCGCTGACCGCCGTCAGCATCGCGGCGCTTACCATCTACGACATGTGCAAGGCGGCGGACAAGAAGATGCGGATTGAGGGCGTGAAGCTGGTGAAGAAGACGAAGGGTACGCCTGAAAGCTGAAGAGGGCCTACGGAATACACGGAATACTCGGAACGGAGCATTCCACATGGGGCACTCAAAAGGAGAGTTTGCGGAAATGTGTTTTTGTTCTGATTTTCCGTTTGTTCCGCGTATTCCGTAGGCCGCCATTTCCGGTTCTAGGTTGATCCATTCCGGGTTGCCCTCCAAAACACAAAACACGCGATACCTTGCGGCATCGCGTGTTCGAATGACGGACGCTGGATCTCTGCTTACGCGAAGAGGTTCGTGATCGGCTGACCTTTGTCGGCGATGGTGAACGGACGCTTGCTGGGGCTGTAGATGACCTGGTCCAATGGCAGGCCGAGGGCGTAGGCGATGGAGGCGTTGAAGTCCATGATCTTGACTTTGTCTTCGACGACTTCGCGACCTTCCTTGTCGGTCTTGCCGTAGGTGAAGCCGCCTTTGACACCACCACCGAACATGACGGCGGAGAAGGCCTTCGGATAGTGGTCACGACCAGCGTTCTGGTTGATGTCCGGCGTGCGGCCGAATTCCGAGGTCAGCACGATGAGAGTGTCTTCCAGCAGGCCGCGATTGTGCAAATCAGCGACGAGGGTAGCGAGGCCCTTGTCCAGCGTATCGCAGCGATCAGGCACGGCCACGAAGTTGGCGTTGTGCGTGTCCCAGCCGCCGAGGGAAACCTCCACGAAACGGACACCGCGCTCCACCAGACGGCGGGCCAGCAGGCAGCCTTGGCCGAAGGCTTCCTTGCCATAGGCGGCACGGAGTTCGCCGGGCTCTTCACTGAGGTCAAAGGCCTTGAGGTCTTCCGACTTCATCATGGCGATGGCATCGTCATACATGTCAACATAGGCCTTCACATTGCGGTGCGGGAAGGTGGTGCGGAAGTCCTTGTCCAGTTCATCCGCCAGCTTCATGCGCGCCTGGAATTTTTCCTCCGGGCTGCCGTTTTTGATGTTCTTCAGTCCGTTCTCCGGATTGCTGACAAACAGCGGAGCCTGGGCGGCAGGGAAGAAGCCCGCGCCGGGGTGGCGGCTGTCGTTGCCGATGAAAACGAAATTGGGCAGCGTGCTGTTGCCACCGCCCTGGAACACATTGAGCCACGCGCCCATGGCGGGATGGCGGATGGTGCCGCGCATCTCGTAGCTGGTGTGCATCATGTAGTTCCCTTGCTCATGCGCACCCTGGGTGGATGAGAGCGAATTGATGACCGTGCCGTGGTGCATCTGCTGCGCGGTGAGCGGCAGGTATTCGGAGATGCGCACCCCAGCGGCGCTGGTCTTGATCGGCTTGGTCGGGCCGGCGGTTTCCACGCCTTCCTTCGGATCCCAGGTGTCCATGTGGGACTGACCACCGCCCATGTAAAGATAGATGACGTTCTTCGCCGTCGCTGCCTGCTTCAGCTTCGAGGAACCCTCAAAAGCGGCAAAGGACTTGCTGGTGAGCGAATTGCCAAGCAGGCCGACTCCGAGGAGGGAGCTGGCGGTCTTGGCAGCGAAATCACGCCGGGTGATTTCACCGGAGCGGACGAGTTTGGTGGCGAGTTCCTGTTTCATGGGAGGGGCGCGTGGGGTGTTGGGTTGAGCGTGTATTACTGAATGAAAATGAACTGCTGAGTGTTCAGCAGCGAGAACACGAGGTCCTCCATGCTGGTGAGTCCGCTGTCCTGTGCCTTGAGCCAGACGGCCTTTTCACCGGCGGTAGGCTTGCGGGAGAGCAAGGTCATGTAGATGGCATCCACTTTGTCATCTGGATACGGAGCCTTCTTCACGGTGAGCATGAGCTGGCTGTACTGGCTGGCGATCTGTGGCAAGAGGCTGCCATTCATCATGGCGAGAGCCTGCGGCACGCTGGCGTCATTGTTGGCGTTTTCGATGATCTCACGGTCGCTCTGACCAAACTCACGCAAGTAGTGGCCGCGCTGAGCAGGGCTTTCCAGCTCAGCGGCACGCAGTGTCTCACGGCTGATCCTCGCGCGCTGGCTGATGTAGTACTTGCGCTCCTTTTCATCTTTGATGCCAAAGAAGTCCGCTTCTTCCGCATAGGCGTCATGCACCTTCTGGGCCACGGCCTTCTCCTCTTCCTTGCTGAGTTCCTTGCGGTCATAGCCGGGAACGATGACCTTTTCCGCCTTGGCACCACCGGCCATCATCATCATGTCGCCACCACCACTCATCATGGCAGGTGCAGCCGCGCCACCACTGCTTTTGGTATTCATGGAGACGGTCTTGTAGGGCTTGCCGGTGACTTTCTCAAAAAGCTTTTTCTCCCCTGGGGCAATGACCTCCGCGAAGGTCACGGTGCGGCCTTCGTTTTGGATGCGGTTGACTTCAGTGCGAATGACGTCGGCCTTTTTCTTCAGCTCCTCCGCTTTCTCCATAGCGGCCACTTTGGCTGGGCCTTGTGGCAGGGCTTCAGCCGCTTCGCGGGCGTCCTTGGCGGCGATACGGGCCTCGCTAAAGAGCTTCTGCTGCACATTTGTGCGCTCACGGTTCTTGCTGTAAATGTCCGCAGCTTTCTTGAGCCCGGTAAGCGCTTCCTCGGGGGTGAGAGACTCGACACCGTCAGCGATCTTCTTCGCCTGCAGAATGCGCTGATCAGCAACCTCACGATTGGCCTGATTGATCATGTCCGGGCTGGGGTTGATGAGCGTGACAAAGGAATCCCACATCTGCTCGGCGCTCATGCGGCGCAGCAGCGGACCGGTGAAGTGGTACACATTGCCGGGGGCATACTCCTCACGTGTGACCTGAGCCTGATACGTCTTGGTATTGTAGAGCACGCGCAGCACGCCCTTCATGTCATACTTCATGTCCACCACCAGTTTCTCCAAATGCTTCTCCATGTCGGGAATCATCGGCACGGTGGTGTCCATGAGCTCGTCCAGCGGCTCAATGAGGGCCAGACCAAAAACACGTTTCCAGAGGCGGTTGGCGATCACGGTGGTGAAGCGCGGATTTTCCGAACTGGTCATCCAGCGTGCATAGGCCTGCAGGGGTGTCTCACCGGGCTGGGTGATGCACTCATGCCCCATCATCGTGCCAGGCTCGACCGCCGACTTGGGCTTGGCATCGCTGTACTGGTAGTCATGTGGCAGTGTCGGCTTGCGTGGCACCGTGCTGACGGAGGTGTAGCGCATGGTGTCGCGCACATCCTGCATGGCCTCCTGATAGCCGCGCTGCTCTTTGCGATACTTTTCACGGGCTTCCTCGCGCTGCTTGTTCACCACCTTCATCTGCTCGTCGAACTTCTTCAGCTCGTCGGCGAATTTTTTCTCCTGGGCACCCCGCTCTTCTTTGGTCAGCTTACCGTTGTAATTGGGGCGCTGCGGACGCTGCGGCTCTTTGAAGGAGGCACGGATGGCGTTTTCCTTCTCGCGCAGCAGATCGCTCACACCGCCCATGGTGCCAGTACCGTAGTCCTGCGTCTGCACGCCAAAGGTGAAGGCGGCCATTTTATAGAACTGCATCTGGCTCCACTTGTCGAAAGGGTGGTTGTGGCATTGCGCGCATTCGATGCGGGTGCCGAGGAAAACGCGCACGGTGCTGGCCATATTGTCCAGCGGCATGCCGCGATCTCGCATGTAATAGCCAATGGCACCGTTGTCCCAGGCCTTGCCTTGAGCGGCCACCATGTCGCGCACGAAGTGATCGTAGGGCTTGTTTTCCCGCAGGCTGTCTTTGACGAAGTTCGCATAGGCCGTGCCGGTGATGGCCCCCGTCTGGCTGCCGTTGGAGGTGACACGCAGCACATCGGCCCAGTAATTGAAGAAGTGCTGCACGTAGGCTTCGGAGGCGAGCAGTTTGTCGATGAGCTTGGCGCGCTTGCCAGCTTCCTTTGAATTCAGAAACTCCTCAGTTTCACGCGTGGTCGGGATGCGGCCGATGACATCCAGATAGATACGGCGCACAAAGGTATTGTCGTCGCTCTGCGGATTGCCTTTGAGCTTGTTGGCCGCCCAGTCTTTGGCCAAAATCGCATCGATCTGCTTGGCAGCAGCAGCAATGTCCGTCTGGCCCGCTGCCTTGGCGGAAGACAGCGAAACGAACGCTAAGAGGGGAAGGACGAAGAGTTTCTTCATACTCGAACAAACGTGCCCTCAAACACAACTTTTTCACAATCCATCACAATCCCTGCATCGTCCCTGCGGGTTTTTTGGCGGGGCACCCCTTATTCAGCAGCGCCAACTCCGCCCCGCCAAGCAGGAAGAGCCGCTTCCAGCATGGCTCTTTATTACTTCTCCGTCCGCCGCTTCACGGTGATCTGATGGATCCCTTTGCGCAGCGTGCCGACGTTGAAGTTGACGATCAGGCCGGTATTGAAACGTCCCAGCCTGACCTTGGACTCCAGCTCCTGCTGCTGGAGTCGGGTGATTTCGTCCTGGGAACGAACCAGCAAAAGCAAGCCATCACCGACGACAAAGTCCAGCCGCGTGGCCGTTTGCACCGTGCGCCCATGGTAGTCAAACTCCAGCGGCACGTGGCGTTTGAAATCAAACTCCAGCTCACGCAGTTCAATGGCGAGGCATTCCTCATAGGCGTCCTGGGTCAGGCCGGGGCCGAGGGTGCGATGCACGTTCATGCAGGCCCCGATGACGAGATGCGGCAGATCAGCGGCGTTCATGGCGCGGTGGGCTGAAGACTGTCCTCACCAAGAATCCCATAGATCTCTGCGGTGGTGCTCTGCTGGTGGGTGGTGAGCCACTGGTTCATGGCAGCGGAGAGTCGTGCCTTCACCTCGGGATAGCGCATTTTGACATCATGCTCGCAATGCGGATCTGCACGCACATCAAACAGGCGCTCGATGGAATGCTGTGCGCCGGGGGTGCGGATGTATTTGAAGCGCTCGGTGCGCACGCAGTGCTCCTTGGTTTTCAGCACGGCGTCCTGAAATTTGTCCTTGAGCACGAAGTGGAAATCAAAGTCCGGGTCGATGAAGGTGGTCTGATCCATCGGCGGGATGAAGAGCGGCTCTTCACCCGGAATGGTGCGGCGGAAAAAGAGGTAGCTGGTTTCGCCGAAGAAAGTGAGGCCGAGGCTTTTCTTTTCACCACGAATGAGCGGAGCGAGACTCGTGCCCTCAAAGCGCGGCTGCGCAGGCGCGCCGACGAGATCCAGCAGCGTGGGTGCAAAGTCCAGCGTGCGCGCAAGCTGCGGATGGCGCTGCGGCTGGGCCAGGCCGGGCACATGCAGAATCGCTGGCACATGATTGGCCTGATCACCACCATTGAACGTGGTGCCGTGACCGAAGGTGCAGTTGGGTTCAAAGAGATCGTCGCCATGGTCACCGGTGATCAAGATGATCGTGTCATCCAGCAACCCCTGCTTTTCGAGTTCGGCCACCACACGGCCCACCGAATCGTCAAACATGCGCACGCAGCCGTCATACAGCGCGGTGATCTGCGCCACCTCCTGGGGCGGCAGCTTGCGCCACTTTTCATTGATGTCCGTGCCGCCGATGAACTCGTCCACATTCAGTGCCAGTTCATGCTTGTGCGGGCCGTCGTACTTGGGGTCGGTCCACAGCTTGGCGTAATGCGTGGGCGTCTTGTAGGGCAGGTGTGTGCAGGAATAATAGCCGAGGAGCAGGAACGGCTGCCGGTCTGCCGCACGCTGCTTGATCCGGTCGATGACCTGGTCCGTGACGACTTCCGGCGTCATGTAATTGGCGAACGACTTGAGCTTGGGAAAGAGCATGTGGCCCACGCGATTGTCGAAGAACAAGGGCAGGATTTGATGATGCAGAAAGACCACCTCGCTCATGTACACACGGAAGTTGTCAAAGTCGGAGACGATGATGCTTTTGAAGCCCATCGGCAGTTCGTTGAACCCGCAGGCGCACCAGTCACCGATCACCGAAGTGTCATAACCCAGCCGCTGTAGCTCCGTGCCCAGGGCGGGCGCTTCCAGATTGGCCCGGTCCACCATCGCACGACTCGGAAACATGTGCCGAACCCCGTGCGTGTGCGGATACTGCGAGGAAAACATGCTGGTGAGCGACTCCAGCGTGGAGGCGATCGGCGTCAGGCAGCGCTCAAAGTTCACCCCCTTGGCCGCGATGCGGTCGATGTTCGGTGACGTCAGGCGGGGATACCCATTGCAGGAAAGATGATCCGCCCGCAGCGAGTCGGAGCCCAGGATGACAATGTTCTTGGGTCGCTTCTTGCCGCCCGCCAGCTCTGCCATGTCTGGCGCACGGCTCACCCCATAACCGCTCACCACCAACAACGCCAACATACCCGCCACCGCCGCAAAACTGAACAGCAATGGCCGCGCGGCGCGGGTGAACCAGCGGCGCAGCTCAAAGAGGTAAAACCCGGCCGCCGCTACTAGCGCGGTGAAGGGAAACACCTGCGTGATCAGCGCATGCAAAGCATCTTGCACTCCTGTGCCGCACACCCGCCCGAGCGCATCGTACCAGCCCAGCAGGTAGCTGTAGTCACCGAAATACGGCTTCTCCAGCATGAGCTTGAAGATGAAAAAACCGTACAGCAGCCCGGCAAACAGCAACGTGCGCCACACCACGCCCCAGCGCGCGAATTCCCGCACCTTGCCCCACAGCCGCACCAGCGGATAGATCAGCAGCACATACCCTGCTGCCACCAGCAGGTAGCCCTTCAGCACCACCAGGTTGCTCCACACAAGGAACCACCAGTGATGCTGGATGGCGACCTCCGAAAAGCGGTTATTAAAGCCGTAGGAGTTGCCCGCAAAGCTCAGGATCGCGCTCAAATACCACGCTAGCAGCGTGCCGAACACGGTCAGCACGACGATTTTCAAGATATGGCGGCGTTGCAGGGTGGGTAGTGGCATGAAGAGTGGACAAGGACAGTGAACTCATACTTACGGCGCTTCACAGGCATATCTCAACCCCTCTCATCACATATAGCCCCGCACCAACCTTCCAGGCCGCGCTTTCGTCAGTCTTCCTTGATCGGACGCAAACCCGTGGACCGCTCATACGGGTAATAACGTTCAGCATGTGAGCGCCGGTGCCCGATCGGATCGGCGACACGCCATAGATCATCCAACTGCGTCCGGGTTTCAGCACACGCAGGCAGCAGGCAGCCCCCCAAAAGAATCATCCAGCGACACATCACATTCATTCCAGATGACTCTGAGGCCATCGGTAGAGCAGTTCAAGCATTGCTTCAGTTTTTGCTTAAGCAGACGCTCAATAAATCCAGGCTCGCCAGCATGCTGCCCGCACCTTCTTGCAAGGCAGTCCTTGCACCCGCAGAAAATCCACCGTGCCATTTTCTCGGGGTTGTCGTCAGTCAACCCAGCGGTCGAAGCCGCAGATGGCGCAGCGTGTAGAACGGCGCGTCTGATTCCGTCATGCGTCGCGCGCCTTGCTTGCGCTTTGGGCCAAAGTGCTCGCGTTGCGAGTCAAAGATGCCTTCCACAAACTCCTTGCTGCCTAGAACCACGCCATCGGTGAAATAGCGTACGCGTAGTCGCACCAGCTCCGCAGGGCTGAGCTTGCCTTTCTCCGCCAGCACGGCGCGGGCGGACTCCGCCGTCACACCACGAGATACCACTTTCTCATTCTGCCCATCTTTCACCTCGCGACCTTCCGCATGCAGCAGGCAGCGATACGCCGCTGCTGCGTCCGCGCTCTTCCAGCCGTCCACCGGCTTGCCCAGTGCTTTGCACAAACCACGTTGCGCACGGCGACTGCCGCCCAGTGCCTCCGCATAGCCACACCAGCGATACTCCTTGGGGTCTTTGACCAACCCAACGCGCACGGGATTGAGATCGATGTAAGCCTCCATCGTGCGCAGTGGTTCACCCTTGCCTTCGACCAGCACACTTTTAAAGCGGTCCATCCACAGCGTGCCACGCCTTCCGCGCCGTTTGTTGAACCAGCGACTGAAACGCTCCTTCACCTCTTTGACGAACAGCGAGAGATCGCAGAAGCGCTTCTTAAGCGCCTCCACTCGCTGCTCGGCCAGCACGGCCATGCCGCGTGCGCGTAGGTCGGCCAATTCATCGCGCAAAAGGCCCACGTAAGCGCGGCTGTAGAGGATGCTCAGGTGTTCCAGCAGCTTCACCTCACCATCCGCACCCTCAAAGCGCTGCAACCATGTGCCGCGATGCGGCACCTCGGCGAGCAGATGGAAATGATTGCTCATGAGACAGTAGGTCACCACCTTGAGACCCGAGAACTCCGCCATGCGCCACATCACCCGGCGCAGCGCCTCTTTTTCCACATCATCAAAGAACACCTCGCCGCCGCAGGTGCGCGACATGACATGGTAGCAGTAAGACTCCAGCGGCCCCTTGCCATGACCGCGCGCCAGGATAGAACCCCGTTTTCGCATTCACGCCAACAAGCTGTTCTTCGAGCGGGAGCGCCTGGGGATCAGAGGATTGAGAGGGCTGCATGGGGGCGGAGTGTGGCGGGGAAATTCACGGGCGCAACAACTAAATGCCTGGCATTATGTACGACTCATTCCGCCAGCATGCTGCCCGCACCTTCTTGCAAGGCAGTCCTGCACCCGCAGAAAAGCCACCGTGCCATTTTTTCGGGCGGACTCCGCCGTCACACCACGAGATACCACCTTCTCATTCTGTGCGTCTTCGCCATTCAATTCTCAGAGCGCGACTCTGGACGTGGGTTGGGTACGCTTGGCGCGCTGTGTTTTTCCAACACCCAGAGCCTGTTTCCCAAACCGCCCGACTCTGGGAGGCTCCGAGCCATGGGGCGTCATCAGGCGCGCGGAGACGGGATGGCTGTCGCCACACCTATCCTACGGTTCAGATGGCGCGTGTTACTTCTTCGCTCGGCCTGCGCGGAACTTTTCCACACGGGACTCGGCGGTGGAGATTTCGGGGGCGGTGAGGTTGCGTTTGATCTGTTCGGCCTGGGTGATGGCGTCGGGGGTGTCGTGGGCGGCGGCGAGGAGGAACCACTGGAGGGCCTCGACGGCGTCTTTCTTCACGCCTTCTCCCAGCAGGTAGCTCTGGCCCAGCGAGTACTGTGCCCTGGCTTGGTCCTGCTCGGCGGCTTTGCGGAACCACTGCGCGGCGGCTGCGAGGTCCTGGGTCAGGCCCACGCCGTCGTGGTAGCAGATGCCCAGGTGGTATTGGCCTTCGGCGTACTTTTGGTCCGCCGCTTTCTGGTACCACTTCGCCCCATCTGCCGGGGCTTTTTCCATGCCGAGGCCGGTCATGTGGAAGTTGCCGAGTTCGTCCTGCGCCTGGGCATTGCCGCGCTCCGCCGCCTTGCGTGTCCACTTCACGGCTTGGGCCACATCCTTGGGGACGCCCTCGCCGGAGAAGTAGAGGCGACCTAGCTCAAGCTGCGCCAGCGCGTGGTTTTGGTCTGCCGCTTTGCGGTACCATTGCGCTGCAGTGGCGGCGTCTGGGGTGGTGCTGTCGCCGGTGGCGTAGGCGGTGGCGAGCGTGTATTGCGCCATGGCATCGCCACTCTCGGCGGCTTTGCGCAGCCAGCGCATGCTTTCTCCAGGAGCACGGGCCACCGCGCTGCTGTCGAGGTGGTGGCCGGTGCGTGCTCCGGCGTTGGCTTTATCGGCGTCAGCGTATCGCAAGAGCAAGGTTTCTGGAGCGGCGTTCTTCGAGCTGCCAGTGCCGTGATCGATGGCTCGGGTGTACCACTTCAAAGCTTCCACGGGGTCTCGCCGCACGCCTTCGCCCTGAGTGTAGGCCACCCCCAGGGCATACTGCGCATTGGCATCGCCATGCTCGGCGGCTTTGCGATACCACTTCACGCCTTCCACGGGGTCCATCGGCACGCCCTTGCCGCGCATGTAGGCGTAGCCCAGTTCATTCTGGGCGCAGACCGCGCCCCGCTCGGCGGCTTTTTGGAACCACTTGAGTCCCTCCACCTCATCCCGCTGCACCCCAGCGCCTTGGAAGTAGGCGCGGGCCAGATCCACCTGGGCAAAGACATCCCCGTGCTCAGCGGCGCGGAGGGACCACTTGGCGGTCTCTGCCGGGTTGTTCTCCAGGCGTTGGCTGAGGCCCACGGCTTTGTGGTGCCAGTTCAATGCGGCGAGGGTATTCTGCGATACGCCCACGCCTTGGAGGTAAGCGTGAGCCACGGCATCCTCACCCTCGGGATCGCCTTGCTCGGCGGCGGTGAAGTACCACCGCAGGGCCTCCGTTGTGTCTTGCGCGACGCCGCTGCCGTGCATGAAGGCATTCCCCAGAGCGATCTGCGCTCTGGCATCGCCATGGTCGGCAGCTTTGAGGTACCACTGCACCGCTGCTGCGGCGTCTTGCGGCATGCCGGTGCCACGGGCGCAGCAACGGCCCAAACCGTAGAGGGCGTCGGCATTGCCCTGCTCAGCGGCCAGTCGATACCACTTCACCCCCGCCGCTGTGTCCTGCGCCACGCCGGTGCCGAGGAGGTATGCACGGCCCAGGGCGTACTGGGCTTTGGCATCGCTCTGCTCGGCGGCACGGCGCAGCCACTGCACGCCTTCTGCTGCATTGCGTTGCACACCCGTGCCTTGGGTCAGGCGCAGGCCTAGCAGCCGCTGTGCGACCACATGGCCCAGCTCGGCCTGCTGGCGCACGGTCGCCACTGGCGTGTTTTCATAAATGGCCACTGCGGCAGGTCGGGCAGGGGCGGCAGCGAACTGACTTGCTGCCACCTCCTGGCCCGGTGCGCGCTGTGGAGTCAGCATGAGGAGCAGCAAGCCCAGGAAACTCATTCTAGCCACGATGGCGGCGTTCAGCGTCCGCGCTTGCTGACAGCCCGTTGCCTTTTCTTCCCGTTTGAAAGGGACGACAAATCCGAAGATCTGCAAAACTTGGGGGGTGTTCATAGCGACCTCGCCGCAAAACAAGCATCTGAATGGCGGCTGTCATGTAGTAACGCGACTGACAGCGTTGATTTTTCCCACGATAGAAGCTGGGGGCGTGTGCGTTGCGGGGCGGTGCGGGAGGCTGGGGAGACGAATGCCGAATGCCGAATGAGGGGGGCTGCCTGAGAGGTGTCATTCTTGGGTGGGTCGCCTGGGGCAAGGGGCGTTCGTGAAGCTCAAGGCGGAGACTGCGGCGTGGGGTGAAGAGTCTGGAGGGAACGCGGCGGTTGGTTGGCGGGGCGACTCCTTCGTTTCTTGTTTGTTTCCACCGTTGCCGCCCGGTTGGCGGTCTTCCCTGGGTAAAATGGGTTTTGAGGCACTTTGTTTCTCGTTTCCCCCTCTATATGCACATTTTGTGGAAACGAAGGTGGGGCAGGGGGCAGATGGCCGCAAGACGAGCGCGGCTGCGCGCAGCCGCTTTCGAGCGTCTCGTGGCACTCGTATGCTGACCCGCCTGCGACCACCCAACCGTTTCCGCCTTCGGTTATGGCATTGTGAGCGTGAGCCGTCCTGCACGGCGAAAGCGGTAGCTCCGTTCGTTCCTCACTGCGCAACCGCAGTCCATATGGGAAACATGGCGGAGCACCATCCTGGTTACTCGTGGTGGGGGTAGGTCAGGTGGTGAATTGGCGCTGCCTGGCCGCACCGGCCTTGGCGGCGGGCGGGTCACGCCATGGACTACTGATGGCACAGGGGCTGCCCTGCCAACAGGTAATCACCTTGTTGGCCAACTAAGGAAGACAGGACAAATCCTGTACACACTCACCCCTCCTGTGGGACCTGCCACAGGCTTGCGTCATGGGTTAAGAAGTGGTATTATCTAATACCACTGTATGATATATACACTCCTGACTGACGGAATGCAAGGGCTGTTTGACTTTGTGCGGGCTGCCCAAGGGGGCGACTTGTTCCAAGTACCACCATGAAAACAGGGTGCTTCGTTTCCTTCTGTTTTTCATTTAGTTTATTGACTAACAATGAAATAGGTTGATTTCACCCCCCTTCGTTTCCCATAACTGTGCCCCCTGGTGGGGAAACGAGAAACGAAGGGGCTGGGGGCGTCTTTTGATCGTTGGTGGCGCTTACCATCAGGTTTTCCAATGGTGGTGATTGGAAAGAAATCTTTTTCCAATCCTCCAATGCCGCGCAGAATCCTCGCATGCGCCGACTTTGCGTCCACACCATCACCACCAAACCGCTGAGCCTGGAAGAATGCCTGGTGGAGTTCCCCAAGCGGGGCGTCAGCGGCATCACCATCTGGCGGCAGGCGCTGGAAGGGCGTGATCTGGGAGCGGTGGCACGGCAGACGCGGGACGCGGGGCTGGAGGTGGTGAGCCTGTGCCGGGGGGGATTTTTCCCAGCGGCGACGGCGGCCGGGCGGCAGACGGCGATTGATGACAATTTGCAGGCCATCGAGCAGGCGCATGCCATTGGCGCTCCGCTCATTGTGCTGGTGTGCGGCGCGGTGCCGGGGCAGTCGCTGGTGGAGTCGCGCAAGCAGATCGCCGAGGGCATCGCGGCGGTGCTGCCTGCGGCGGAGCAGGCGGGGGTGAAACTGGCCATCGAGCCGCTGCACCCGATGTATGCGGATGATCGCAGCGCGGTGAACACGATGCGCCAGGCGCATGAGATTTGCGAGGCGCTCGGATCGCCCAAAGCAGTCGGCATCGCGGTGGATGTGTACCATGTGTGGTGGGACCCCGAGCTGAAGGCGCAGATTGATCTCGCAGGTCAAACCGGACGCCTGCATGCCTTCCACATCTGCGACTGGCGGACGCCCACTATCGACCTGCTGAATGATCGCGGTCTCATGGGCGAAGGCTGCATCAACATCCGAGAAATCAGCGACTGGGTGGATGCGACCGGCTTCACGGGGCATCGCGAGGTGGAGATTTTTTCAAACCGTCTGTGGGCGATGGATCAGGGGGAATTCCTCGATCAAATCGCAGCGCGTTATCGCCAGCTTTATGACCATCATTCTTAACCACTAATGGCCACTAATGAAACACTAATATCCGAGCCTCTGAATTCAAAAATTAGTGTCTGATTAGTGTCCGATTAGTGGTTGGAAATCCTCCGACCCACATCCCAACTTCACTCAAATGGAAACCAAACGAATCGGCATCATCATGAACGGCGTCACGGGGCGCATGGGTACCAACCAGCACCTGATCCGCTCGATCAAGGCGATCCGCGATCAAGGCGGACTCAAGGTGAGCGATGATCTCACGCTGATGCCGGACCCGATTCTCACGGGGCGGAATCATGACAAGCTGAAGGCCCTGGCCGAACGCACGGGCGTGACGCGGTTCACCACGGACATTGATGCGGCGCTGGCGAACAAGGAGGACACGATCTTCTTTGATGCTTCGGGCACCTTGCAGCGTGCGGGTTTTGTGGAAAAGGCGGTGCAGGCGGGCAAGGCGATCTACTGCGAAAAACCGACGGCGGTGGAGACGAGCGAGGCGCTGCGTCTGGCCAAGCTGTGTGAAGACGCGGGCGTGAAAAACGGCGTGGTGCAGGATAAGCTGTGGCTCAGCGGCATTCGCAAATTCCGCATGCTGCGGGACCAGGGCTACTTTGGCCGCATCCTCAGCGTGCGCGGCGAGTTTGGTTACTGGGTCTTCACCGGCGAGGAAGGGGACCAGCCCGTGCAGCGGCCCTCATGGAACTACCGCAAGGAGGATGGCGGCGGCATCATCGTCGATATGCTCTGCCACTGGCGCTACGTGGTGGACAATCTGTTTGGCAAGGTGAAGGCGGTGAGCTGCATCGGGGCCACGCATGTGCCGAAGCGCATCGACGAGCGCGGCAAGCCCTACGCCTGCACCAGCGATGACGCCTGCTATGCCACCTTTGAGTGCGAAGGCGGCGTGATCTGCCAGTTCAACAGCTCCTGGACGGTGCGCGTGCGGCGCGATGACCTGCTGACCATGCAGGTGGACGGCACGCACGGCAGTGCCGTGGTAGGACTGCGCAAATGCTGGGTGCAAAGCATCGGCACCACGCCGCGCCCGACGTGGAACCCGGACATCGACCAGCCAATCGACTTCTTCGGCGGCTGGCAGGAAGTACCCGACACCACGACCTACGACAACGCGTTCAAGATCCAGTGGGAGGAATTCCTCAAACACGTGGTGCTGGACACGCCCTTCCCCTGGACCCTGCGCGAAGGTGCCAAAGGCGTGCAACTGGCGGAGCTGGGCCTGCAAAGCTGGGAGCAGCGCAAGTGGATGCCCGTGGGCGAGCTGTGAGTGTTGAGCCTAGAACCGGAGGTGACGGCCTACGGAACAAACGGAACAGACGGAAAATCAGAATCAAACTCTTATTTGGTGCCCCACCTCTTTAGTGAACGGAGAACGCTGGGAAGGGTTCCTTTCTGGGTATTCCGTGTGTTCAGTAGGCCATCCATTCTCGTTTTTCAGTTAAAGAATCTTGTCGTGGTTTGCGCTACGACGTTGCGCAAGTCTGGTGCGTGGGTGAAGATCAACGCACCGAATGTTGCGCGCCCTAGGTCGTTACTCACTCTCCATTGTTCATGAACTGGGCGACTACGCTCTTTTTACTGGGCAGGCGTTTCGTTCCGCAGTGGGCGCGCGGCGGCTTGGTAGGCGCGTGGTGCGTGCTGGCTTTGAGCAAGGCGTGCGCTGCCTGCCGGTGATCCTGATCGTGGGCATGTTCACTGGGCTGGTGCTGGGCCTACAGGGCTACTATGTGCTGAACCGCTTTGGGTCGGAGAGTTTGCTAGGTGCCCTCGTTTCCCTGAGCCTGGTGCGTGAGCTGGGGCCAGCGCTGGCCGCGCTGATGTTGGTGGGGCAGGCCGGGTCCGCCCTAGCGGCGGAGCTGGGCATTCAGCGCAACACGGAGCAGATCGCCGCATTGGAGACCATGGGCGTGAGCAGTCACGCCTATCTCGTCACCCCGCGTCTGCTCGCGGCGCTGGTGGTGTATCCCATGCAGACGGCCTTGTTTGTGGTGGTGGGTTTGTGGGGCGGCAGCTTGTCGGGTTCGCTACTTCTGGGCCTGGAGCCGGGCGTGTACTGGTCCGCCGTGGAGCACGCGATCAAGTCCCAGGATGTGCGCGAGTGTTTCACCAAGGCGGCCACCTTCGGGCTGCTGACGATTTCGCTGTGCGCCTACCACGGGTTTAATGCCCACCGTTGCAGCTCAGCCACTGGAGCGCGCGCGGTCAGTGCGTCAACCACGCGGGCCGTCGTGCAGTCCAGCATCATCGTGCTGGCCGCAGATTATGTCATCACCTCCTTCCTCGTCTGATCATGGGTGCTGAGACCAATCAACCGCTGCTGCGCATCGAGGGCTTGTTCAAGCACTTCGAGGAAAACGTCGTGCTCGACGGTGCCAGTCTCAATGTGGCACGCGGGAGCCTGGTGTCCGTGCTGGGGCGCAGCGGCGCGGGCAAGTCCGTGCTGCTGAAGTGCCTGGCCGATGTCGTGCGCCCAGATGCTGGGAGCATCTTTTTTGACGGCAAACCGCTCGGGGTGGGCCATGACGCCGCGCGGGCCGATTTCCGCCGCCGCTGCAGCTTTCTGTTTCAAAGCAATGCGCTGTTTGATTCGCTGACCGCCCTGGAAAACGTGGCGCTGCCGCTGGAGCAGACGACGGATTTGCCTGATAAGGAGATCCGCGAACGCAGTCTGGAAGCGCTGCGGCAGATCGAACTCGAAGTCCATCAGGACCGCTATCCCAGCCAGCTTTCCGGCGGCATGCAGAAGCGCCTCGCGCTGGCACGCGCCATCGTCACACGGCCGGAGCTAGTGCTGTTTGACGAACCCACCGCCGGGCTGGACCCGCTGCGGCGCAATGCCGTGTTTGCCATGATCGCCAAATATCAGCGGCAGTTTGGCTTCACCGCGCTGGTGGTGACGCACGACCTGACGGAAGCGCTGATCGCCAGTGATCGCGTGGCGCTGCTTGACAAAGGGCGGATGTGCTTTGAAGGCACGCCTGCTGAATTTTCCGCCTCTGCAGCCACCGTGGTGGGTGAATTCCGCGACAGCGCGGACGCACTTGGCCGTACAATTGCTGCCATCCGTCGTGGCGAAGCTCTGCAATCTGAAGACTCATGAAACAATCCAAGCTGGAACTTTACGTTGGTCTCTTCGTCCTCCTGGGGATCGTCGCTGTGGTGTATCTGACCGTGAAACTCGGCACTGGAGCCATGCTGGGAGGGGACACCTATGTGATGGAGGCGCGCTTTACCAACGCCGGGGGACTCAATGCGGGCAGCAGCGTGCTGGTCGCAGGCGTGCCAGTCGGGCGCGTGGATGCCATCCGCGTGGATAGCACCGACTACAGCGCTATGGTGACGCTGCGCGTGCAGGCGGGGCTGAAACTGCCCACGGACACGATGGCCTCGATCAAAACCACGGGGCTGATCGGGGATAAATATGTCGCACTTGCGCCGGGAGCGGATGAAACTTACCTTGCCGCTGGTTCGCGCATCACGATGACCGAATCCTCGGTCGATCTTGAGTCGTTAATTGGCAAGATGGCTTTTGGCAGTGTTGAAAAAGGTAAAGACGCCCCTCCCCCCGCCCCATGACCCTACGTTTTCTGCTCCCGCTCCTCCTGCTTGCCGCACCGCTGGCTGCGTCCGCCCAACTTGCCGAGGCCCAGGTCCGGCTAAAATCAGCCATCACGGAAGTGCTGACGGTGGCCGACCGCGCCGGAAACCGCAGCGCCCTGCCAGAGAAGTTGCGCCCGGTGTTGGAGAAGTATGTGAGCTTTGAAACGATGACCAAACGCTCCGTGGGCCCCGGCTGGAAACAGTTTACGCCCGAGCAGCAGCAGCAGGCCACCCAGCTTTTTTCCACGCTGATCATCCGCAGTTACAGCAGCAAATTCACCCCCGGAGAGCACCCCACCATCACCTACCTAGCGGCGGTGGAGCCAGCGGCAGGCCGGGTGGATGTGCCCACGAATATGGTTTACCAGGGTAGCCACTACAGCGTGATCTACCGCATGGAGCAAGTACTGGGCTGGCGCATCACCGATGTGGTGATCGAAGGAGTCAGCCTCATCGCCAATTACCGCAGCCAACTGGATGCGCAGTTTAAAAAAGGCGGGGCCAATGCCGTCATCAGTTCCCTCACGCAATCTGTCTCCCGTCCCCAATGAAAATCCGCGCATCCACAGTCCGTCTGTTGTTGCTGGCAGTCTCTCCGCTGCTGACTGACTGCAGTTCCTCTGCATCTAAGACCGCTGCGAAACCTGCGGCTGCGGCAGCCAGCACGGTTGGCACCACCACCGCGAAGAGCAAGGTGGCGGACAAAGCGGGGCCAACCAAAGGCGCGGCCAAGGACGAAGAAGTGGATGAATATGCCACAACGACGGCGGACGTATCCGATCCGCTGCAACCGCTCAATCGCGCGACGTTCTGGGTAAACGATAAGCTCTACACCCTCATCTTTCGTCCCATCTCCAAAGGCTATGAGTTGATTTTGCCAAGGCCGGTGCGCAAGGGGATCGACAATGCGTTTGAGAACGTCAAGTATCCCGTCCGCGTGGTGAACTGCACGCTGCAAGGTAAGTTCAAACGAGCCGGGCAGGAGACGGGCAAATTCGTGGTCAACACCGTGGGTGGTGTTGGCGGCATCTTCCGGCCAGCGGAGAAGATTCCGGCGCTCGCCAACCTGCCAGATGAAGACACGGCGCAGACCTTTGGCAAGTGGGGCATTCCGAGCGGCCCTTACCTCGTGCTGCCCCTGCTCGGCCCCAGCTCTCTGCGCGATACCGTGGGCCTAGCCGGAGACTATGCGCTCAATCCGGTCAACTGGCCTTACCTCTATTGGTATGGCAGCCGGTCCAAGCATGACTGGGTCGTTGCGCCCCCCTCGGCCAACACCCTGCGCGCCTTGCCTGCGCAGATCAACCGCTACGACTCGATCACGAAGGAAGCCGTGGACCCCTATCTCTCCGCACGCAGCGCGTACAGCCAGAGCCGCGCTGAAGCCATCAAAAAGTGATTGGGCGGAGTGTAGGATAAGCCGCGCAGGAGAGGGATCATCTTGATCCCACCAATTCCGGACTCCAAACGGGGATCAAGATGATCCCCCTCCGTCAGACTGTGCCGTGCGTGCTGAAAACTGGACGAGGAATGCCTTTCCCGGCACGTTCCATTGCTCATTATTCCCTTATCGAAATCAAGGCTTCTACAGGTTTCAGCTTGTGGCTGAATGAATCAAAGAGGTCCCTCAACCGTAACCATGCAGTAGGGATCTAAAGAGCGCGGCAGGAAGCCCAGCGCTCACACGCGAGCGCGGAGCGTCTTGGAGTGCGGTGACAGAGATGCACGGCGCAACCCTGCATCGGCGGCACCGCTTTCGTGGGGTGAAGGATGTTCTTTGGCCGCAGTACTCCGTTCGGGCTGCGAAAGCCGCAGCGCTATCGCGGGCTGTAGAATGTTCTCCGGCCTCAGCGCGCCGTTCGTCCTGCGAAAGCGGCGTCGCGCCCAGGCTTGTCGCACGCATTGATTGATTCGCTGTGCTCACCCTGCGGGCTCCTTTCAGTCGTCTGTCTCACTTCGTTCGGCTCGCTGCGCTCACCCTTCGGGCAGCCTGCGGCTGTCTATTTGCCTGCGGCGGTCTTCGACCCGCTACGCTCCGGTTCCAAGATGCTTCTCGCTCGCCTGGGCGCTGGGCTTCCTGCCCCCAGCCTTCACCATCTGGTGAGTTTGAGCCTGACTCATGCAACGGCTTCGACTGCATGATTCCAGCTTAAAATGTCATTCAGGTGATGCCGGGCGGAAAATGTTCCTGAACTCTGATTCTGAAATCTTTCTACCCTCAATCTTTCTATCTTCAATTCAGGGCTCGCTAAGCGAGAGCATCCCCCAGCACGCGCTTGCCAGAAGTCCTCTGCGCCGTTCCCGCCTACCGCGCAGGCAATGCGCGGGGGATGTTTTCCAGGTCGGGGGAGGCGAACTTCATGGCCTCGTCATAGACTTTGCTGCGGCCGCTTTCGATGTTGTTGGGAGTGTCGAGCGGATCGTCCGAACGCACGATGCGGGGCTGGATGAAAATAAGCAGCTCTTCGCGGGTGGTTTGGTTCTGCGTGGTGCCGAAGAGATTTCCCAGAATGGGGATGCGGCGGAGTCCGATGACACCGTTTTTGTTTTTCGTGGTTTTCTCCGTGATCAACCCACCGAGAACGACCGTGGCACCGTTTTTCACCGCCACCTCGGTAAGCAGCTTCTGGGTACCGATGGTGGGCACGGTGTTGTTACCGATGGTCTGCGAGCCGATGATGTTGTCATTGACCTGGGCGATGCGCAGGGTGACTTCGTCGTCGGAGTTAATGAGTGGAATGACCTCCAGCTTGAGAAGGACATCCCGATAAGTGACGCTGGTGCTGGTGCTAGCGATGCCGGCGGAAAAGCCGCCATTGGAGAGAATGTTGGCAGGCACGGCAATGCTCTGACCGGAGGAGATGACGGACTTGGCCGCGTTCTTGGCGTAGATGCTCGGCGTGGCGAGCACCTTGAAGTTGTTGTTGCTGTCGATGACTTTGATGTAGTTGCTCAGCGAGCCAATTTGGCCGTAAAAGTTGAGCTGCCCAAATTTGGCGGGGAACTGGACGATGTTGGCCGGTGTCGTCGTGGTCGTGCCGCCGCTGGTTGTGGTGGTTGAACTCGTAGCGCCGTTACGGTTGACACTGAAATCACTGAGCAACTGCAGGAAATCGACGCCGTAATTGAAGTTTTTGCCCAGGCTCAACTGGCCGATGATGGCGGAAATGTAGATCTGCTGGGGGCGGACATCCATTTCCTTGAGCAGTTGATCAATGCGCTCAATGTGCTCGGGAGAGCCGGAAACGATGAGGCTGTTGGACTGCGGGTCGCCGATGAGCAGTGTCTTGCCGACCACCATCGACTCAGGAGAAGCGATGGCTTCTGGATCGTCGAGCAGACTGCGGCTTGAATTGGAATTGAGGTTGTTTTGCCCGCCCGTGGAACTGCCGAAGGTGCCACCCAGGCCCGTGTTGGCACCGAATCCTGAGTTACTGCCATTGTTGCTGCTGGCGCTGCTGTTGGCATTGCTGCGGTTGTTGGCGTCGGTGGAGGAGGCACCGGATTTACGGCGACTGCTTCCGCCGCCGCCACCGCCGGGAGAGCCGGAGACGGCCCCGTCGTTGTTACCTTGGATGTCGGTGTCTTTGGCCAGTGCATTGTAGGCCACGGACAGGAAATCGAGCACGTCGAGGTACTTCAGACGACGCTTGAGGAAATTGGAGCCGTCGCTCTGCTTGTCGAGTTTTTGGACGAGTCCCTTGATGTAGGTGATGTCCACCGGGCGGCCAATGACGAGGAGTTCATTCGTGCGGCGGTAGGCAAAAACTTTGACGTGCGAGGCGGCGGGATTGGTCCCGGCGGTACTCGTATTACCCGCCGGATTGGTGGGTACCGCAGGCGCACCAGGACGGGCGGCGGCATTGGGTGTGGCGGCTGGGGCGGGTGCGGACGTGCTTTTTTTCGCCTTTTCCTCCTGTTCGAAGATTTCATTCACGATCTCGGCCACGAGTTCCACATCGGAGCGCTCCAGCTTGATCATCTCATTGGCGGTTTCTGTTGGCGGGACATCAATGATCAGGGCGATCTCACAGATGCTGCGGATGGTCGCGCTGTTTTCGGTGATGATGAGGGCGGAGTCGTTCGAGATCGGCGTCATCGCGCCAAAGCTGTTGAGTTTAATCACCTGCTGAAAGGCCTTGGAGGCGTCGTCGGCGGAGATGAATTGCAGCGGTAGCACGTAGTGGCAGATTTCCTCGTTCTGTGGTAGTTCGCGCAGGGTATTGTACACCTTCAAGCCGCTTGCGGTGGGGCTTTTACCGCCGCCGTAGTTGATCAGCTTGGCGGTGGTCGCATCGACATTGATGATGGCGTAGCCATTGAGCAGCAGCGTGGCCTCAATGAACGCGATGGCGTCCCGCTTGGTGAGCATCTGTGGGGAGATGATGCGGAGCATCTCGCCTTGCAGCGCGGAGTCGAGGATGAGCTTTTTGCCCGTGAGCTGGGTGTAAAAGGGGATGATGGCCTGGATGGGTGCGCTGGGGAAATTGACCTTGATGGACGCGCCTTCACCCACGGGCACGTAGGTGCCAGCCGCTGGCAGCGGCACGGTGGGTGGCAAACTGGGGGACTGGGCCTTGGAAACTTGGCGCATGCCGAGAATCAAAAGCACCAACAACACGGCAAAGCGCAGGCGCGTGGGCAGGTGGGAAGGGAATTGCGACATATTATTGAAATTACACTCAGTATATTGAATTTAGCCTTAGCGGCAAGGATTTAGTTAATATCTATTAAAATTCATGATGCCAGCGCCGGTTCGAATGCCGCCTTGCAAGCGTCCGCACGTCATGGATGGTCCGCCCCCATGATCTCCATTCAGGGCCTTACCAAGCGCTTCGGTGCGCAAACTGCCGTCGATCATCTGAACTGGGAGGTGCCACCTGGCATGATCGTGGGCCTGCTGGGGCCAAACGGAGCAGGGAAGACCACCACGCTCAAAATGGTCACCGGCATGCTGCAACCGGACGCAGGCAGGGCTTTGATCTGCGGTGTGGACGTGACCACTCACCCGATAGAGGCCAAGCGGCTGCTCGGTTTTGTGCCGGATTCGGGCGCGGTGTATGAATCCCTCACCGGGCTGGAATTTCTCCTCATGATCGGGGCGCTGTATGGCATCCATGAGGACGAGGCGCGACCGCGCATCCGGCAGTTTCTGGACTTCTTTGAGCTGGATGAGCAGACGCTCACGACCAAGCTGCTGGGGGCCTACTCCAAAGGCATGCGGCGCAAGGTCGTCATCACCGCCGCGCTGCTGCACAACCCGAAAGTGGTGCTGCTGGATGAACCGCTGGACGGGCTGGACGCGAATGCCGCCGTGGGTTTCAAGGCGCTGCTGGAAACCCTGGCGCGCGAAGGTAAGACGATCGTGTACAGCTCGCATGTGCTGGATGTGGTGGAGCGTGTGTGCAATCGCGTGGCTATCATGGCGCAGGGCCGGCTGCTGGTGGAGGGCTCGCCGCAGGAACTGCAGCACCAACATGGCGCGGATACGCTGGAGCAGCTCTTCACGCAGCTCACTGGCCTGAGCGGCCTGGAGGCACGCGCGGAAACCTTTGCTAAAAACATGCTGTCATGAGCACGTCCGCCGAAAGTCCGCCTGCCCGCCGCTCGCCATCGCCTGCGCAGGTGCTGCGTAGCCTGTTTTGGAAGCTGCTGTTTCGCGGGCGTGCGGCCCAGCAGGCGGGTGCCCAGAAGACGCGGCGGCAGATGGGCCTGGGCCTGACCCTGCTGATCTACGCGCTGGTCGGCCTCATGCCCGCCTTGTTTGCAAAGAACGCGGACCTCTTTGTCTTTGCCTGCACGCTGCATGGCTGCACCTTGATGTTTGCCTCGCTCACGCTGGCGTCCAGCGCGGGCACGATGCTCTTTATGAAAGAGGAGGCGGAGATCCTGCTGCACCGGCCGGTGACACCGCAGCAGATGCTGCGGGCGAAGTGCGCGGTGCTCGCGGGCTTTGCCCTCATGCTGGCGCTGGCGCTGAATCTGGCGGGCTTCGTCGCCGGATTGGGATGCAAAGGCGCGACGTGGCGCTTCATCCCCGCGCATCTGTTTTCCACCGCGCTGCTCATGCTGTTTTCTGCCTCCAGCATCGTGCTGGTGTACAATGCCTGTCTCAAATGGTTTGGTCGCGAGCGTCTGGACAACCTACTGACCACGCTGCAGTCGCTCCTCACCATCGTGATGGTCATGGGTGGCCAAATCATGCCGCGTGTGATGCAACTGGATGCGTTCAAGCACTTCGACCATGTGAGCGGCTGGATGCTGGCGCTGCCGCCGCTGTGGTTTGGCGCGCTGGATGCGCTGCTCAGCGGCACGACATTCAACACGGCCACCCTTTGGCTGCCTGCGGGGCTCGCGGTGGCCGTCACTGCACTGACGAGCTGGCTGGCGCTGGAAAAACTGGGCAGCGCCTACGGCCAGGGGCTGATGAATTTAAACGAGTCGGCGGGCACGGTCAAAGAACGCACGAAGCCGCGCGGGGTGTGGCTGTCGGCCATGGTCAAACTGCCGCCGCTACGCTGGTGGCTGCGTGATCCGGTGGAGCGGGAGTCGTTCAAACTCACCACCGCCTATCTGTTACGGGATCGGGAGATCAAGCTGCGGCTCTATCCCGGCATCATGCCCATGCTCATCATGCCGCTGGCGATGCTCTTCTCCGGTGGTGCCAGCCACGCTGCCGAGGCCACGATGATGATGCAGGGCTTTGCCACCTGCTTTCTCGGCCTGGTGTCCTTGCAGGCCATGATGTTTCTCGGCTGCTCCGAGCACTGGCGTGCGGCGGCGTTTTTTTATGTGGCACCGCTGCGGCACTGGAGCCCGCTGTTTCATGGCGCACGCAAGGCTGTGCTCTGCTGGCTGAGCTTCCCGGTGCTGATCCTCCAGACCGCCCTCATCTGCGGCCTGCAGCGCTCATGGACACCGCTGGCGCTCAGCCTGCCTGCCCTGATGTTTCTGCCCACCTTCTCTCTTGTGACCGGACTCATGGGCCAGTGGCTGCCACTTTCTAAACCGCCCGAGGACGTGAAGAACACCTCCGCCGGCTGCCTCATGATGGTGGCCTCCATGGTCGCTGCGGGTGTCATCGGCGGAATGGCCAGTTGGATGTGGCATCTCGGCCATTTCGGCATCTTTCTCACCGTGGAAGCGCTGGCGATGCTGGGGACCACCTTCCTGATGAAGTATCTCATGCGCGACACGCCCTGGGTGGCGCAGCCGGAGTGAAGAAGGATTGTCAGAAGGGCACGAAGTAAGGTCTAGAACGCGGCAAAAGGCGCCAGCAAAGTGGTCCGCACAGTCCTCTGTGCGGTGTCTGGGCAACCGCGCATGCCGGGAACCGCGCAGAGGACTGTGCGTGACACTTTCTGCGCCAGCTCGAAGACCACCCAGGCGCTCTGAGCGATTTTTCGTTTCCCTGCGCTGCTTTGCAGGTATGCAAAGGGACACCATGACCCACGCCGAAGCCGCCAGCCGCGACGCCTTTCTCAGCGCCGAACTTCACCGCCACAACCGCCTCTACTATGTCGAGGCGCGTCCTGAAATCAGCGATCCGCAGTTTGATGCCTTGCTCAAGGAACTGCAGGGCATTGAAGCGCAGTTCCCAGATCTACAGACACCGGATTCTCCCACACAGCGTGTCGGCGGCGCACCGCTGGAAGGCTTCACGCAGATCACGCACACGGTGCGCATGATGAGCCTGGACAACACCTACTCGGAGGAGGAACTCAGCGCGTTCTTTGCCCGCGTGCAGAAAGGTCTGGGGCGGGAGAAGGTGGACTGCGTCATCGAGCCGAAGGTGGATGGCGTCGCCATCACCATCCGCTACGAAAATGGCATCTTGAAATACGGCGCGACGCGCGGTGATGGACAAACGGGTGACGATGTGACCAACAACCTCAAAACCATCGGACGCCTGCCACTGCGTCTGCCCAAAGAGGGACCGCAGACCTTCGAAGTGCGTGGCGAGGTGTTCATGCCGAAGGCCGGTTTTGCCAAACTGAATCAGGAGCGTGAGGAAGCGGGCGAGGCCTTGTTTGCAAATCCACGCAACTCGACTGCGGGCACCTTGAAGCTGCTCGATCCGAAGATCGTGGCCAAGCGCCCGCTCGACATTGTCTTTTATGGATTGGTGGAAGCCAGCGCGGTGGAGTCGCAGACCGACGTGTATGCGCTGCTCGATGCCGCCGGGCTGCGCAAAGCCGATCTCACTTGGCGTGCTGACAGCGCGGAAGGCTTGTTGCACGCGATTCGTGAACTCGATGAAAAACGCAAATCACTGCCCTACGAGACGGACGGCGCGGTGATCAAAGTGAACAGCTTTGCCGATCAGCGCGAACTCGGGGCCACCAGCAAAGCGCCGCGCTGGGCCATCGCTTATAAATACCAGCCGGAGCAGGCCGAGACGAAGATCACGGCCATCGACATTCAGGTAGGCCGCACCGGTGCGCTGACACCCGTGGCGCGGCTGGAGCCGGTGCTGGTGAGTGGCAGCACCGTGAGCAATGCCACCCTGCACAACTACGAGGAGATCGAGCGCAAGGACATCCGCGTCGGCGACACCGTCATCATCGAAAAAGCCGGTGAGATCATCCCCGCCGTCGTCTCCGTGAAAAAGGAGCTGCGCAGCGGAACTGAAACCGCCGTGCCGGTGCCTGTGCACTGCCCCGTTTGCGGCACCGCCGTACATCGCGATGAAGAGATGGTCGTCATCCGCTGCCCGAATCCGCACTGCCCCGAAGTGGTGAAGCGTCGCATCGAGCACTTCGTCAGCCGTGGAGCCATGGACATCAGCGGCCTGGGCGAATCCGTCATCGCGCAGTTGGTGGAATTGAAGCTGGTCAAAGACGTGGCCGATTTGTACGACCTCAACGAGCTGTCACTGGCTCGGCTCGAACGTGTGGGCACCAAGAGCATCGACAACTACCTCAAAGCCATCGCCTCCAGCAAGCAGCAGGACCCATGGAGGCTCGTCTTTGGCCTTGGCATTCTGCATGTCGGCGCAGGTGGTGCGCGCAAGCTCATCGAGCACTTCAGCAGCATCGACGCCGTCGCCAATGCAAGCGTCGAAGACCTCACCCAATGCCCCGACATCGGTGCCATCGTCGCACCGAGCATCCACGCCTGGTTCCGTGAGGAGCACAACGTGGCCCTGCTCAGCCGCCTGCGTGGCGCAGGTCTCAACTTCACGCAGAAGACCGTCACCGCCGCCTCCGAAAAGCTTAACGGCACCACCTGGGTCATCACCGGCACGCTCAGCGAAGACCGCGAAACCATCGCCGATACCATCCGCGCCAATGGCGGAAAAGTCAGTGGCAGCGTCAGTGGGAAGACGACGTACTTGCTTGCGGGTGAGGACGCCGGAAGCAAGCTCGACAAGGCCACTAAGCTCGGTGTGAAGATTGTAAGCGAGGCTGAATTTCGCGGGATGATTTAAATAGGCAAATGGAACAGGTTGTCTCAACCCTTCCTCACCAAGCGCGCCACCAGCGCCGTCCATCCAGTCTGATGCGAAGCGCCACAGCCGCGGCCGGTGTCGGCGTGGAAGTATTCGTGGAAAAGGAGTAGGTCCTTCCATGCCGGGTGTGTTGCGTAGCGCTCATCGCCGTTGTGGCAGGGGCGGTGGCCAGTGGCATCGGGTTCAAAGAGGCGGCTCAGGCGGCGGGAGATCTCGCTTGCCGCGCCTTGCAGCGTCACACGCTGGCCGCTGCCGGTCGGCAGTTCCACGGTGAAGTCACTGCCATAGAAATGATGGTAACGTTCCAGCGCCTCCACAATCAGGTAGGCGATGGGAAACCACACGGGGCCGCGCCAGTTGGAGTTGCCGCCAAACATGTGGCTGTCGCTTTCTCCAGGCACATACGCGACGGTGTGATCTCCGCCGTTGAGGTGCAGGGCGTAGGGGTTGGCCTCGTGATATTTGGACAGTGAGCGGATGCCGAAGGGCGATAAAAACTCCTGGTCATCCAGCAGGTAGCGGAGCAGGCGCTCCAGGCGCTCACGCGAAGGAATGGCCAGCAGGCGGTGCCCATGGGTGCCGCCGCTCTCACAGTAGCTTACGTGATGGGCGAGGTCTGCGCGATGCTGCAAAAACCAGTCCATGCGCTTCTTGAATCCCGGCAGTAAGGCGATGCGCCCCTCGTCTAGCAATTCCACGGCGATGAGCGGCAGCAGTCCCACCAACGAGCGTGTGCGCAGGGGCAGGGGTGGATGGCCGTTCGCGTGCAGCTCATCGTAATAAAAGCCGTCGGTCTCATCCCAAAGTCCTTCATCTCCGAGAGTATTGATCGCATCGACGATCTGGACGAAGTGCTCGAAGAATTTCGAGGCCATGTCCTCATAGGCGGTGTTCACGGTGCCGTTGGGCCGCTGCGCGAGTTCCAGCGCCATGTTCAGCATGGTCAGCGCGTATAAGGCCATCCACGCAGTGCCGTCTGCCTGCTCCAGTCGTTGCCCGTCTGGCAGCGGCTGCGAGCGGTCAAAGATGCCGATGTTGTCCAGACCCAGGAAGCCGCCGGCAAAGAGGTTGTGGCCTTCGCTGTCCTTGCGGTTCACCCACCAGGTGAAGTTGAGCAGCAGCTTCTGAAAGCAGCGCTCCAAAAACTCCCGGTCACGCGCTCCGGCAGGCGCGGAGATTTTATACACACGCCAGCAGGCCCAGGCATGCACGGGCGGATTCACATCGCTGAACTTCCACTCGTAGGCGGGGATCTGCCCGTTCGGGTGCATGTACCACTCGCGCAGAAGCAGCAGGAGCTGCTCCTTGGCAAAGTCGGGGTCCAGCTCGGCAAAGGGCAGCATGTGAAAGGCTGAATCCCACGCGGCAAACCACGGGTACTCCCACTTGTCCGGCATCGAGAGCACATCGCGTGCATACAGATGCTGCCAGTGGTGGTTGCGGCCCTCCTTGCGACTCTCCGGCGGTGGCGGATACGCGGCGTCCCCCTGCAGCCACTCCGGCACCACATAGTAATAAAATTGCTTCGACCACAGCAGCCCCGCCAGCGCCTGGCGCTGGATCTGCGCTTGCACCGGATTTGGCGCGATGATGGTTTGGTAAAACTCATCCGCTTCCTGGATGCGTTGCGTGAAGGTGGCATCGAAGTCAGGGGCTGATGCGATTTCGTGCTCACACAGGCGCAGTTGCAGTGTCACACTGCCACCCGCAGGAATGTTCAGCCGATACAATGCGGCGGCCTTTGTGCCGGTCTGCGCTGGATTGATGGCATCAGCTTCGCCGTCGATCAAGTAACGATGAAACGCATCCTTGGTGTAAGGCGTGGCATTGGGCGAATCAAAGAGCAGTTTTTGATTCGTGTCGTTTTCGGTAAAGAGCCACTGCGGCTGCACGCCGTCACTCGCTGCCATCGCCTGCAAACGATGCTGGCCGAGATCGTCCACCATGGGGGACTTTAACCCCTTGTGGGTTGATTCAACCATGCCATCCACGAGCCTGAGCTGCGGGCGCGTGGAGCCTTTTTCCCAGGACCAGGTGTTGCGGTGCCAAAGCGTGGGCAGCACATCCAGCGGTGCCGCTTCGGGTCCGCGATTGTACACAGTGATGCGAATGCAGAGGTCCTCCGCCGCCGCTTTGGCATACTCCACGAAGACATCGAAGTAGCGCTCTTCAGCGAAGGCGGCTGTGTCGGTGATTTCAAACTCAGGATCGCTCAGACCTCGTCGTGCATTTTCCTCCACCAGCTTCTGGTAGGGGAACTCGCCCTGCGGGTATTTGTACAACGCCTTCATGTAAGAATGCGTCGGGGTGGAGTCGAGGTAGTAGTACAGCTCCTTCACGTCTTCGCCATGATTTCCCTGCGGGCCGGTGAGGCCGTAGAGGCGCTCTTTGAGAATGGGGTCACGGTGATTCCACAAAGCCAGCGCAAAGCATAACCGGCACTGGCGGTCGGTGATGCCCAGCAGTCCGTCCTCTCCCCAGCGATAGGCACGTGATCGAGCCTGCACGTGGGGGAAGGCCCCCCAGGCATCGCCATCCGCCGAATAGTCCTCTCGCACCGTGGACCACTGGCGTTCGGAAAGGTACGGACCCCAGCGTTTCCAGTTGGCATGGCGCTCGCGGTCAGCGCGGAGGCGCTCATGTTCTGCTGTGGTGGTGGACATGCGTGTGAGTGTTTAGTTCATGCTCACAGCAGTGCAAGCAGCCGTCAGAGCAGCTGAGCTTCGGTCTCCGCCTTGAATTCTTCGAGCAGCGCCTTCAACTGCTGCGATGTGTGTGCGGCTTTGACGGCGGCAATGGCTTCGTTCGCGAGTTCATCACAGCGTTCGTTGTCGGTGTGTCCGGCATGGCCTTTGACCCAGTGCCACTGGATTTTATGCTGCGCAGTGGCGGCGTCCAGTTCGCGCCAGAGGTCGGCGTTTTTGACGGGCTGCTTGGCGCTGGTGCGCCAGCCGTTGCGCTTCCATCCAGCGATCCACTGGCTGATGCCCTGCCTGACGTACTGCGAATCAGTGTGGAAGTCGATCTGGCAGGGTTCTTTGAGAATGCGCAGGGCCTCGATGGCGGCCTGCAGCTCCATGCGGTTGTTCGTGGTGGCCGGCACGCCGCCTTTGAGTTCGCGCACATGCTTGCCATACGCCAGCACCGCCGCCCAGCCACCCGGGCCTGGGTTGCCATGGCAGCCACCGTCGGAATGAATGAGGACCTTCTTCACGCTGGTGTCTGGGTGGAGTCTGCCGCCGCCCACGCACGCATGCGGCGGTCAATGAAGAACGGCACAAACGGCAGCAGCGAGGCGATGAAGAGCATCACCGCACGGCTGAAGGGCCAGCTCGTCTGCATGAGCACACGCATGAGCGCAATGCAGAAGAGGACAAACAGCCCGCCATGCACCGAGCCTGCGATCTTCACCGCCAGCGGCATGCCCCAGACATACTTCAATGGCATGGCCACGAAGAGCAGGATGAGGTACGAGATGGCTTCGAGCAGGGTGACGGTGCGCAGGAAGGAGACGGGGTGTTTCATCGGGAAGCGTGGCTGTAGCACTGGTTGGCGCGTGCTGGAAAGGATTTTGCGGAGGGGGATCATCTTGATCCCCGTTTGGGAGAGGTGGGTGTAGTGGACGCTAGAGGGATCAAAATGATCCCTCTGCTCAACAGTGAGACCAATAGCTGTAAACGTCTGGTAAATGGTCTGGTCTCAGCCTCGCGTCTTTGGCGCTAACGACCCAAAGCTCAGAGACAGTGGAGTGCGGCGCGGTAGCTACGTGGTGGGCGGAAAGGCGGTGGCGGAAGCAGCAGCCGTGACGCACGGAGCTGTTCTCTGCAGCGCTTGGTTAGGCGTTTCCGGTCGCATTGGAGTTGGTGTCGAGAAACTGTTGGTAGCACTCGGCACAGACCCAATCGCCGCGCTCGTCGGTGTAGCCAATGAGCTCCTCGTCGCTGCCTGAGTCGTGAAGTGTCCACCAGCAGATGGCGCAATGGTCGTGACTCCAACCGTACGGCACGAGGTCAATCTTGGCGGGGTCGAAAGTCTGGCCGTGATAAAGCGCCACGGTGCCTCCGACGCGATGGACAAGCGCTGGACGCCGCTGCCAGTGCTCGCGCCGCCAAGTATGTGTGCGACACGCTGCAATCTGGTCGGCGATATCGGCACACTTCCACGCGTCGCCGTGGATAAGAACTGTTGGCTCGGAAGGCATCGCATTGATTGGCTTTCGTTACTAGGGACGCGAGGAATCGCCTAACAGGTGGATGGTAAACAAAATTGCCGGCTTTGTCCCAACGCCTTGATAGCCGACGGTTTTGTTTCCATAATGCACAAAGGTACTCAAAAGGTTGATTGGCACGCAAGGTCTTTGTGATTTTCAACAGGTCTGCGCATCTGCGCACAAAGAAAGGGGATCAAGATGATCCCCCCTCCTGTGAACGCGTTCGGACTGCAGGCTCTTATTTCTTGAGGTCGTTGTACAACGCGAAGCCCTGCTCGGCGCTGAGGCCGCCGTGGACGACGCCTTGCACCGCCTGCATCATTGCCACAGGTGCATCGCTTTGGAAAATGTTGCGGCCCATGTCCACGCCGCTGGCACCCTGCGCAATGGCGTTGGCACACATCTGCAGCGCGTCGAGTTCTGGCAGCTTTTTGCCACCGGCGATCACGATCGGCACCGGGCAGCAGCTCGTCACCGTGTCAAATTCGGTGTCGGTGTAGTAGCACTTCACCACGTTCGCGCCGAGTTCCGCCATGATGCGGGTGGCCAGACGGAAGTACTGTGGCGTGCGGGCCATCGCACGGCCCACGGCGGTCACGCCCATGACGGCGATGCCGTAGCGGCTGGCGGCATCGACGAGGTCGGTGAGGTTCTTCAGCGACTGGCGCTCATACGCGCTGCCGATGAAGACCTGCACAGCCAGCACGCTGGCGTTGAGGCGGATGGCTTCTTCGATGTTGAGCGCGGTGCTTTCGTTGGAGAGAGGCTCAAAGCCGGGGCGACCAAACTTGGCCTTCTTGCCGTCGATCTCGCCTTCCCACTCTTCCATGGGGCTGATCATCGAGGTGCCGCCGGAGGCGCGCAGGGCGATGGCCTTGGTGGTGGAGGCAGGAATGACGGAGCGCTGAATGCCACGGGTGAGCATGAGGCAGTCGGCGTAGGGGGCGAGGGGGAGGATGGTCTGGTCCACGCGCTCCAGGCCGGTGGTCGGGCCTTGGAAGTAGCCGTGGTCAAAGGCGAGCATGACGGTGCGGCCGTCCTTGGGATTGAAGACCTTGGCGAGGCGGTTTTTGAGGCCCCAGTCATACTGGTGGCAGCCCTTGAGGAAGAAGCCGGGGGCCTCCTGGGGGACGTCGGTGAAGAATTCCTTTTCCTTCTTGTCTGCAGCGCTGGTTTGGATGTCGGCCATGGTGTTTCTGGGGTGCGGGTTAAACGGGCGCGCAGGATGAGCGCGAATCGGTTCTGCGCAAGCACATTGCCAGAGCTTGCAAAACCCTGCCTCCTGTGGATTCTACGCGCCCCATGTCCGCAAATCTCCTCATTTACCTTGATGGCAAGCTCGTCCCCGAATCCGAGGCGAAGATCTCCGTCTTCGACCACGGCCTGCTGTACGGTGATGGCGTATTTGAAGGCATCCGCATTTACAATGGCCGCGTCTTCCGCCTGACGGAGCATTTGCACCGCCTCTACGACTGCGCCAAGGCGATCTGCCTGACCATTCCAATCACCTTTGAGGAAATGGAAAAAGCCACTCTCGACACCGTGGCCGCAAACAACCTGCGCGACGGCTACATCCGTCTCGTCATCACGCGCGGCGTCGGCTCGCTCGGCTTGAATCCCTATCAGTGCCCGAAGGCGAGTGTGATCGTCATCGCCAGCAGCATCACGCTCTATCCGGCAGAGCGTTATGAAAAGGGCCTGGAGCTCATCACCTGCGGCACGCGCCGTCCGAATTCCGCTGCCCTCAGCCCCCAGGTCAAGAGCCTGAACTACCTCAACAACATCATGGCCAAGATCGAGTGTCTGCAGGCCGGATGTGACGAAGGCATCATGCTCAACGATCAGGGCTTCGTCTCCGAATGCACCGGCGACAACGTCTTCATCGTGAAGAACGGCAAGGTCTCCACGCCGCCGATCTCCTCGGGCGCGCTGGACGGCATCACCCGCCGTGCCGTCATGGAAATCCTCGCAGAGATGGGCCAGCCCTGCATCGAGTCCGTCATGACGCGTTTTGACATTTACACCGCCGACGAATGCTTCCTCACCGGCACCGCCGCAGAAGTCATCCCTGCCGTGAAATATGACCGCCGCGCCATCGGCGACGGCACACCCGGCAAGCTCACGCAGGAGCTGACGAAACGCTTCAAGGCGCTGGCCAACAGCACCGGCACCCCGGTGACGTATGCCTGATGCGCTGCGGCGGAAAATTCCTGTTGGTAAATTGGCGCGTTAAATGCAACTTCCCCACGGCATGAAATCAAGGCCTCCATTCTCTCGCCTTTGCACTGGGCTGCTGGTTTTGGGCTGCTCCTTGAGCGGCCTCAGTTGCTCCAGTTCAAACCAGGGGGAGCATCCGCTCAGTAGCCGCGCCTGGTGGCGGGGCGATGGCATTGAGGGGAAACCGAAGATTTTCATCAATCTGAGCACGCAGCGCCTGCTGTATTTCAGGGACAAAAAACGCGTCGGAATCTCGCCAATCTCATCGGGCCGTGAGAGCACTGGCACAGTGACGGGGACCTACCGCATCCTGGACAAGGACATTGACCATCGTTCCTCGATCTTCGGCGCTTTCGTGGATAAGGCAGGCAATGTGGTGCAGGGGGATGTGGACAGCCGCACCGACCACGCACCGCCCGGCACGACCTATCAGGGAGCCAACATGCGCTACTTCATGCGCATCGTCGGCGGCATCGGCATGCATGAGGGCTACCTGCCTGGCTATCCGGCCTCGCATGGCTGCATCCGGCTGCCCACCAAAATGGCCGCCATCTTCTTCAAGGAGACGCCGCCGGGAACACCGGTCGTCATTGAGGGCCAAAGCTCTCTCGCGGCCACGGAGTCTGCAATTCCGATCGGGGCGGACAAAGTCATGGACGTGGCTACTGGCGACTCCAAGCGTGCTGCCAAAATGGCGAAGGCTGCGGCGGCAGCCGAGTCGAAAACACAGGATAAACCCAAAACAACCGTGCGGCGCGCCGTTGTGAATGTCTCCAAGCCTTCAGGATTTGGCTCCATGTTTAACTGGTCGCGCAGACCGCCGCGTGGCAGCACGATTTATTTGGATCAGTGATGCCACGGCGTGACCGTGCAGTAGAGAGCTAAAGAGCGCGGCGGGAAGCTCCAGCGCTCACGCGAGCGCGACAGCGTCTTGGAGTGCGGTGACAGAGATGCATGGCGCAAGCCTGCATCGGCGGCACCGCTTTTGCGGGGTATCGAATGCTCTGAGGCCTCAGCACGCTGTCCGGCCTGCGAAAACGGCAGCTCTTTCGCGTGGTGGAGAGCGCTCCTTCACTTTACCCCACCCTCCAGCCTGCGAAAGCGGCGTCGCGCCAAGCTTGCCGCACGCACTCCAAGACGCTTCGCGCTCGCGTTAGCTCTGGGCCTACTACTTCAGCGTCTGCAGCCATGCCACGAGGTCGGCGAGACCCTGGGGCCCAATGGCTCCAGCAAGCCCCGGCGGCATGAGCGACTGCTTCATCTCTTCCTTCTTAACAATGCTCGACTTCTTGACGGGCGTGGCCGCGCCACCTGCAATGCGCAGGGTCAATTCAGCATCGGTTTCGCTGATCGGGTAGCCCGTGATGGTCTGGCCTTCTTTGGTGGTGACCTGCTGGCCGACAAAGCTGTGCTCGATGGCAGCGCTCGGGTACAGGATGGCGGTGAAGAGGCCTTCGGCGGAGAGTTTGGCACCGATCTGTGAGAGGTCGGGACCGAAGTCGATGAACTGGCCTTTGACGCGGTGGCAGGCAATGCAACCCGCCTGCATGAACATCGGCTGACCTTTGGCGGCATCGCCTTTGAGCTTCACGAGTTCAGGCAGCTTGGGGAAGTTTTCCAAACCTTGCGCGGCAGGCAAGGGGAGCACCTTGGCGGCCTCGCTCCGCAGTCCGGCATCCGTGCTGCGGCTGAGCGCCAGCGCGGCCTGGTCTTTGAATTCAGCGGGCAGCTTGCCTTCGCCCTGCCACTTGAGAATGGCGCGTCCGCCTTCACCGCTGAGCGCCAGGGCGTCGATGATGACGTGGCGCACGTCCTCACGTTTCTCCGGCCAGAACGCTTGGTTCAGCACCGCCACAGAAGCGCGGTCGCTCACACGCCCCAGCGCGGCGGTGAGGGCCTTGGCAGATGCGGCATCCGCCTCTTTGAGGAAGCGCAGCGTGCCATCGCGATTCGCGGCGATGAGCCGTGCCGCATTGACGGACTCCGGCGCGTTGGGATTCGCGACGATGTAATCGAGCAACTCCTTCTCGAAGCCGGTGAGGTTCAGGCGCTCGACGAGGGAGACGAATTCTGGTTTGCCAATGACGGGTTTCAGCAGTGAGTCGAGGCGGGCTTTGCCAGTGGGGTCTTGATTGATCTGGTCGCGTGAGAGCAGCGCGGTGGCGGCGAGGGCGGTTTCGGGAGCTGCTTTGTGGAAGATGGTGAGCGCGGCGGCGGAAACCTCCTTGGGGTATTTGTAGGAGAGGAGTTGGAGGGAGCGAAGGAACGCGGTCTCATGCTGAGCAGCCCAGGCGGTAGATGCCGCATCCAACGAGACTTCTTCGGAGTGAGTCAGGATATCAACAATGCCTTCAATGGTGGACACATGCCGGCCTCTTAGGATGAACTGCAGGCTTGCCAACTGGCTGCGAGGCTCCACATGCGGCACCGACAATACTTTAAGCCGGGATTCCCAATTCTGGTCAGCACCTATGCCCAAGGCTTCAGACATGAACTTGTCATTGGGGAACAAATTCATCCACAAGCCTGCCCACAGCAGACTGGCCTCCTCGCTTTCATCAAACCGCAACGCGATTGCCGCCTCACGGCGCACTGCAGCCTCCTTATTGTCGGCAAAGGCCGTGTCTGGATCCATGGCTTCAAACATTTTCGTCATCACCTCCCGCAGCTTTTCCGGCTGTTTCTGCTGCCAGAGCTGGCGGGCGGCGCGGATGGCGGTGATGCGGAGGTTGGGGTCGGTGTCGGTGAGAGCGGAGGTCAGGAGACGCTCGAAAGCTCCAGAGGGCTGGAGCACTCCAGGACGCTTCGCGTCTTCGGGGGCTTTCGAGTCTCGCGGCAGCGTCTTGGAGTGCGCCGGTCCTCCGGCGCTTTCGTCGGTACTCAATGTGGCGAGCATCCACAAAGCTCTCGCGCGATGCTGCGGCTCTGCTTTTGCATCGCCAAACAGTTTAGAGAGTTCAGATTCGGCCTTTGATCCAAATCCTTTCAGCGCCATCCACGCAAGATACCGCTGCTCCTCATTCGGCGACTTCAAAGCAGCCACGGCACCCTCGACGGTGTCCAACTTGAAACTTGGAACCTGAAACTTCAAACTCGCCTTCGTCGTCACCCGAAACAATCTCCCACGCGTCACATCTCCCATGCCATGGCCGCCGACACCGGGGTCATACCAGTCGGCCACAATCAAGGAGCCATCGGGAGCCACAGCCACGTCGCTGGGGCGGAACCATTTGTCCTTTGTGCCTTCGAGGATGTTGACGATTTCAGCTTTGTAACCAGCACCATCGGGTTGCGTGACATAAGCACGGACGACGTTCGGACCCGCATCGCAATGCAAAGGCTGGCCGTGGAAAATGCTGGGGAGGAGGTCGCCTTCATAGACCTGCATGCCGGTGGGGCTGCCTGCACCGGTTTGCAGCAGGTTGGGGATGACGCCGGGATCGTTCAGGTGCCAGTGGCGCAGCGGGATTTCGCTTTCCCAGCCCAGGCGCGGGGTCTGCCATCCGGCACCGGTCATTTCATCAGAATAGCCGTAGTTGCCGAACTCCATGACGTAGTTGATGCGCACGCCCTTGTTGCCGTCGTCGTCATTGTCGGACTGCCACAGCGTGCCAAAGCTATCGACAGCGACTTCCCAGTTGTTGCGGAAGTTCCAGGCGAGGACTTCGACGTTGCTACCATCGAGTTCGCAGCGGAAGACCATGCCCTGCTGATAGGGGCGGTTGTTTTGGTTGGTGCATTTCACGCCGTGGATGTCGGTGATGAGCTTGCCCTCCTTGTCGCAGAGCTGCTTGCCGGCGTTGCCGAAATTGAAATAGAGGCGGCCATCGGGTCCGAAGTGGAAGGCGTGGATGCCATGGTCATGCTGCGCGCCGCCGATGTGGGTGAACATGAGTTCCTTGCGGTCGGCCTTGCCGTCACCGTTGTCGTCGATGAGCCAGAAGACATCGTCGCCGCAGGAGATGAGAGCCTTGTTGCCGAGCACGCAGATGCCATGGGCGCTGTCCACATCATGGCCCTGGTGGAAGACGGTGGATTTGTCCGCCTTGGCATCGCCGTCCGTGTCTTCGAGAATGAGGATGCGGTCGCCCTCAGCGCGTTCGCCGAGGTGCTTGCGGTAGTTCACCACTTCGCAGACCCAAACGCGGCCACGGTGGTCGATGTCGATGCTGGAAGGACTCGCCATCATCGGTTCGCTCGCAAAGAGCTGCACCAGCAGTTCGGGATGCACGGTGAGGGAATCCACGGCATCCGCCGGATCATGGGAACTGGTATCACTGGCGGTGATGGGGCCAGGATTTTGGGTGTAAACGCGGAACTCGACACTGGCGCTTCCCTGCTTAGTGCCGCCTTCATCCAGGGCACCACGGGCTTTGAAGCGCTTGGTGCCAGCGGGAAGATTGAAAGCGATGGTGCTGTTCGCATGCGTGCCGATGCCGTACTCGATGGCCTTGCCAGCACTGCGCAGTTCAGTGCCACCGGCGTTGGCATTCACGCGCACGCTGTTCCAACCCGCCTCTGCGGATTTCCATTCGATCTCGGTGAGCTTTTTCTCGCTGCCATCGGCCAGGATGAGTCGTGGCTCAGCCCAGTCCGCCCAGTCGGCGGTGAAGCCGTTGCCACCATCGGTGACGACGAGGAAGAGTTCCTTCGCGCCCTCCAGCGAAACATCAATGTCCACGCTGTGGTTTGGCGTGGCGCTCGTGATGAGCTTGGATTGGAACAGCGGCTTCGGAGCGGCGAGCAGCAGCGTGGGGGCGAGAAGGGCGAGCAGGACAGATTTCATGCGAGGGCGGAGAGTACGGCGAAGGAGGCGGGAAACTTCTCAAATCAAAAATCGATTGCTCGACAATCGTCAATCCTCTGGGTTTGGAGCACACTGGGCATGCGCGATTGACGATTGATGAACAAGGATTGTTGATTGTTGAGGTGCGGACGGAGCTTTCACTCCACGTCCTCACCCAAATATGCGGCGAGGTGCTTTCTCAATTCGGTGCGGGCGCGGAAGAGCAGGCTCTTCACGGCGGGCAGGGACATCTTCAGCACGGCGCAAATGTCTTCGTATGGCAGGTCCTGATGACGGCGCATGATGACGGCGATGCGCTGCTTCTCCGGCAGGGCGGCGATGGCTTTGTCGAGCGCCTGCTCAAGCTCGGACTGCTGGGTGAGGTGGTCGGCTCCGGGTGTGCTGTGATCGGCAAAGTACTTCGGTGGCTCGTCCTCGTTCTCTTGCTCCATGCTGACTTCCTTGCGGCGGGAGCGGCGGCGGGTTTCGTTGAAGACGAGGTTGCGGGTGATGGTGTAGAGCCAGGTGGTGAACTTGGCGGTGGCCTCGTAGCGCGGGGCGCTCCGCCAGACACGAATGAAGACCTGCTGGGCGATGTCGTGGGCGTCATCGACGTTGTTCAGCATGCGCACACAGGTGCCGATGATGGCGCTTTGATGCATTTCCACCAGGCGCTCGAAGGCTTTCACATCGCCCTCTTTGACGCGCAGCATGAGGCGCACGCTTTCCTCATCGGCAGACTCCTCCACACCGTTGGCGTCTGCCTGCGGTGCATGGGTGGGAGCGTTCCTTTCCGGTTCGGGCATGAGGTGGGCAGGCAGTGTGCCTGCCATGCTAGCGAGGGTCATTCGCAAAGTAAACCACAGGAGGGGTGGAATGGTTGCGCGCGAATATTTGACGTTCAAGGCACCGTCGTTAAGCGTAGATTACCATTATGAACGATCAAACCTGGGACACGACTTTCCGCGAACTCTTTGAGCGCTGCGCCAAACTGCACCGGGGTGGCGACACCCGCGCGGCCAACTGGTTCACGGCAGCGGACAAGGCCTTTCTCGACAGCATCGGCTACACAGCCCAGGAGTTTTTCGACTTCGTCGATGATCACTGCCGCTATGGTGCCGAGGGGCCCTCTCTGGAGACGAGTCTCCTGGTAGCGGCAGTGCGGCGGGATTACTTCCGCGTGGTGCAGCACAGTCAGCGCACCGGCAAGATGGTGCCGCCGAGCGCACTGCCGCCCAAACCGGCGGCGGTGGATGGCATTCCGTGGCTGCCGCGTTTGATCGTGAAGGCACGGGCCAAACTCCACGGCGAGATGGACCCCGACACGATGTTTGGCTGCGGTGGTGACCGCGCCTTCTTTGAGCAGCACAAGCTGCACCCTGCCGATTTTCTGCGCGTGACGTGGGCGGCAGGAGACGATGACCGCAAGATCATCGACTTTGCGAAGACGGGGAGGATGTAGGAGGTGCAGGCCAGAGCGCCTGTATTCCTCTAATTGCTTTCACCAGTGTCGGGATGCTCAAGCAGCAGACTGACTCTGGGGGGCACCGAGCGAAGTGGCGTTATCACACGCTGTCAGACGGGCGGGCTGTCGCCACACCCATCTTACGTCCCGCCTGCTACTGCCCTTTACTTCTTCACTTCCACGCCGCCTTCTTTGGCGACTTCATCCTTCTTCTGCTGTACGGCGGCGGAACCGAGTTCGAGGAGCTTGGGGGCGGCTCCGCCTTTGGGCACGAAGTTCAGAGCGACGCCATTGATGCAGAAGCGGCGGTCGGTCGGGGTTTTGAAGCCTTCACCTTCAAAGACGTGGCCAAGGTGGGCGTCACAGCGCTTGCACACGGTTTCGATGCGTTTCATGCCGTGGCTGTTGTCCACTTTTTCGAGGACGCCTTTGGCTTTGGAGGAGTCGTAGAAGGAAGGCCAGCCGCAGCCGGAGTGGAATTTTTCCTTCGAGGTGAAGAGTTCCGCGCCGCAGCACACGCAGTAGTAGGTGCCTTCGCCCTGCTGCTCGAACTCGTGATAGATCGCGCCATTGGGGCGTTCGGTGCCGCGCATGCGCGTCACTTCATATTGTTCGGTGGAGAGCAGTTTTTTCCACTCATCTTCAGACTTCACGATTTCGGGCTTGGGCATGGTTTTGGAGTCGGTTTTGGGTTTATCCTCGGCCTGGGCGATGCAGAAGACGGCGGCGAGGGCGGAGAGAAGAGCGAGACGGAGTTTCATGGCGTTGGGTTTGCTGATACGTGAGAGAAACGGCGAAGATTGCTTATTCCCACAAAGTTGCGGCTTCAATCGTCATCTTCACGCGCCATCTGGCCGATGTTCCAGAGTAGCAGGCGGAAGCCGGCGTCGGGGTAGCGCTCGGCGGCGGTGGCATGGCGGCGGAAAGAGGCGAGCAATTCCTGCCGCTCAGACGTGGTGTAGGCCCCACCGCGCAGGACGCCCTGGTCGGGCATGTTGTTCCAGGGGTCGGAGACCCATTCCCAGAGATTACCGGAGAGATCGTGCAAGCCACGGCCATCGGCACGGAAGGAGCCGACTGGGGCGGGTCCAGCAAAGCCGTCGTCATACTTGGGGACGGCGAGCTTGCCGGTTTTATCAGCGCTTTTATCGAGGAAGTTGCCGGATTTGGCGGGTGGTGGCCAGATGAAGCCCCAGGGGTAGATGCCTTCGATGCGCAGGCTGCGTTCGGCGGGCGTGTCACCGAGTTCACGGGAGAGATAGGCTGCCATGCTCCACTCATCATCGCTGGGCAGGCGGTATTCCTGGTCCGGTTCAAGCAGGCCCTGCGCGCGCTCCCGATCCGTCAGCCAGCGGCAGAACTGCTCGGCTTCGGAACGGTTGAGCATGCTGACGGGCAGATCAAGCTCGGCATCCAGCACGCGGCCCTCTACCGGTGGTTGATTGGTGGCTTTGGCAAACTCCGCGAAGTCTTTGCGGCGTGTCTCCGTGCTGGCCAGCATGGCCTTGCCAAGCGGCACGAACTTGATGCCGAGGCTGTTTTGCCATGGTTTGCCAAATACCACCGAGCCGGTTGCCTTCAGGCGGAGATTGAAGCTGATGCTTTGCCCTTCTTTGAGCTTGCCACTGGCCACTTCTGGTTTGTAGCCGGGAAGGTTGATTTCGTAGCTGAAGGCGTCTGCCCGCACCTTGGGCAGCATGAGGGGGGTGCGGCCCAGGAGACGCTCGCCATCATAGACGTCAGCGCCCGCTGGCGTGCTGGCGATGTTGAGGCTGCCAAACTTCACCGTCACGATTTCACAGCGGATCGCGCTATGCCCCGGCTTGGGTTTGGAGGTTCCGGGTGTCTGGGGCAGGTTGGCGCTGCGCCAGATGTATTCATGCGCGGGATCAAGACGGCCACTTTGACGATCTGAGGCAGTCATCCAGGCACAGAAGGCGTCGGCTTCCGCCGCAGGAATCACCGCCGGAAAATACGTTGTCTTGTCCGGCAGTGTGATGGGTATCACTTCGTATTCAGCGGCGCGGTTGGTGGCTTCCAGAAAGGTGCGGAAGAGCACGCCATCCAGCGGCAGGTCCGCCACATGGCGATCTTGCTTGTAGGTGAACCATTGCTTGAGCCGGTTCTCCCAGGGCTTGCCGGGGGTTGGCTGCTGCGGACGTGCAGGCAGCACTGGCAGTGGTTTCACCGGCAGCGGTATTTCATAGCTCCATTCACGCTGGTGCTTCGCCATCACTAGGCCACTTGCCAAAAGGAAGGAGGCGAGTGTGGTGATGATGGCTGCACGGCTGAAGCGGCGGGCGAAGCTTTCCGGGCGGATGTCTCCGACGTGCTGCAAGGCTTCGGCGAAGTCCGAGGCATTGGCAAAGCGCCGGCCCAGATCGGCTTCGCAGGCCTGACAGATCACGCGATTGAGGTCGATCCAAAAGGGCCATTCTTCGTCGGAGAGATTCTCCGGTACTTCGGGGAATTCCATGCGGTCTTTGCCGCTGCTCATTTCGTACAGCACCTTGCCCAGGCTGTAGATGTCCGCCTGCGGCGTGCCGGGGCCTTCCGGGGGCACAAAGCCTTCGGTGCCCACAAAGGTGCGCTCTCCAAAGGCAGCGACGAGGCCGATGTCCGCCAGTTTGCACACACCTCCCACGAAGATGATGTTGGAAGGTTTGATGTCACGGTGAGTGAGGCCGTGGTTGTGCATGTAGTGCAGCGCATCGGCCATGTACACGCCCGCATCACGGCAGAAGAATGGGTCCAGCCGCCCGTGCCGCCGCATGTCGGTGGTGAGCGTGCGCGGCACGTAGGTCTTCACGTCGCTGATGTGCGCGCCGTCCTCGGCGTCGTCCGCCAGCTCCATCACGCAGTAGTAGAAGCCACGCGGTTCATTCCAGCCGACGTGCAGGATGTGTACGAGGCAGGGATGACCGCGCGAGATCGGCTCGAACTGCTGGATGCCCTGGAACTCACGGTGAAAGGTGCGGGTGAGTTCAAAATCCTCACGCCAGACGATCTTCACGGCACGCAGTGCGCCCGTCACACTCTGGGCCAGCCAGACTTCGCCATAGGCCCCGGAGCCAATGCGTTTTAGCAACGTGTAGTCGGGAATGAGGATGTCATCACGGTGGGAAGGCGGGCCGTTTTTGTCGCGGCTCTTGACCTTGTCACGCGCCGTCGGTACCGCGATGGGCGGGGCGGGCAAATCCATCTCGAATGAATCTGCCTCAAGTGCTGCTTCATCGATCACGGGTACGTCGGCTTCCTCATCCGCGCTCTCGGAGTGAGGCGGAAGATCGGCGGGCTGGGCGGCGGAGTCGCTCATGAAGCTGGCGTGGAAGGAGGATGGCGGCATGTTCAGGCCGGTTCAGGCCAGTGCAGTCGCCCGGGAGTCTCCCACTAAAGCATCGTATTCTCAAGCCCCTGCACTTCTTTCTTCACCAGCGCCCCGACCCGGTGCTTGGCCAGATAGACCTGTGCGGCATTGATTCCGAGGGCTTCGGAGGTCTTTTTGACCCCCCAGCCCTTCATCACGTAACAGTCGAAAATTTGAAACTGCCGGGGCGAAACCTTGGCTTTGACGCGTTCCAGCGCGGCAGCGGTGATGTTGTCGCGCCACTCGCGGTCCCAGATGTTTTCCAGCAGGTTGTCCTTGTCTTGGGAGAGGCGGTCAATGACCTGGCCGCTGGTGTCCTCGGTGTCCGCATTGCCTTGGTCGGCCAGGGAAGGCTGGCGCTTGCGGGCACGGAAAACATCCAAAATACGCCAGCGTGTCATCTGCAGCAGCCAGGCCTTGAACGAGCCTGCACGCGGATCGTACTGGCCCTTCTGCACCTGCCGGGCGATGGCGATGATGGTTTCCTGCACCACGTCAAAGGCTTCTTCACGGGTGAGGCCCGCCTTGGTGCCGACGCTGAAAATGAGGCGCCAGTAGGTCTGATAAAATTCATTCCAAGTCTTCTGGTCTTCCCAGTTGTTCAGACGCTCGATCAGGCTTTTGCGGGTTTTTTCCCACAAGCCTTTGTCTTTTTTCACGTCTTCCGGGATCGGAATGTCTGGCTCTGGTGCCGGTTTGCTCATTGCCCGTTGACTCTCAACGGATGAGTCGCTCTGTCAAACCATTGAAACTCAGCAAACGTAGAGAAAATGGGCGAAAGAGACGCCCATTTTGCGCGGGGGAGGGGCATGATGGCCCTTGGCGGATTCATGCCGTTCATGAAGTCATTTCATGCATTCGGGCTCTGGCTGGCGGCATCGTTAGTTGCCATCGCGGGGCGGCGGGCTAGTCTGGCAGTCCAGCGCCGCGTTTGTGGCGTAGTCCTTGCTTTAAAGCCATGCCCGAACTGGAAAATCCCTTTCAAGAGACACTGCTCTCCCGCCACCGCGCGGAACCCTGCTCCGTGGTCATCTTTGGTGCCACCGGCGATCTCACCCATCGCAAGCTCATTCCCGCCATCTATAACATCGCCGCAGAAGGTGATCTGCCACCGCAGTTCAAGGTGGTGGGTTTTGCCCGACGCGAGAAGACCGACGAGGGCTTCCGGTCGGAACTGGAGGTGGGGAACCGCCAAAACAGCCGTCAGGGGCACAATGACGAACTCTGGAAGAGCTTCTCCCAGTGCATTCACTATCACCGCAGTGAGTTTGAAGACCTCGAAGGCTACAAATCTCTGGGCCGTCTGCTGGACCAGTTTGATGCCGAGCGCGGTGCGCCAGCGAACCGTCTATTCTACCTCGCCGCCGCCCCGGAGGCCTTCAAACCCATTTTGGAAATGATCCGTGACGCCGGGTTGAATGTCGGCACAAAGGGCAAATGGGCGCGTGTGGTCTGTGAGAAGCCCTTTGGCAAAGACCTCGCCACCGCACAGGGCCTGAATGCGGTGGTCGCGGCCACCTTTGCGGAAAAAGACACCTACCGCATTGACCACTACCTCGGCAAAGAAACCGCGCAGAACATCATGGTGCTGCGCTTTGCGAACTCGATTTTCGAACCCAACTGGAACAGCCGTTACATCGACCACGTGCAGATCACTTGTGCGGAAAATCTCGGCATGGAAGGCGGCCGTGGCGGTTATTATGATACCGCAGGTGCGCTGCGTGACATGGTGCAAAACCATCTTTTGCAGTTGGTCTCTCTCGTCGCCATGGAGCCACCGACTGATCTCAGCGCCGACAGTGTGCGTGATGAAAAAGTGAAGGTGATCCGCGCCCTGCGCCCGCTGGTGGGGCCTGAGGCCGTTGGCAAAAATGTGATTCGTGCGCAATACACCGCAGGCAGCGTCGATGGCGTGCCGCGCGTCGGTTATCGGCAGGAAGATCGCGTGAATCCGGAGTCCACGACCGAGCCCTATGTGGCGCTGCGTCTCATGATCGACACTTGGCGCTGGCAGGGCGTGCCATTTTACATCCGCGTAGGCAAGCAACTGCCCAAAAAAGCCACGGAAATCAGCGTGCATTTCAAGAAGCCGCCGCAGGTGCCCTTTGCCACTTCCGCGATGCTCAAAAACAGCGAGAACACCCTCGTCATCCGCATTCAGCCGGATGAGGGCATCGCGCTGCGCATCCTGTGCAAACAGCCGGGACAGGCGATGAGCATGCAGCAAGTGAAGATGGACTTCCGTTATTCATCGAGCTTTGGCAAGGCTAGTCCCGAGGCCTACGAGCGTCTGCTGCTCGACGCCATGGCCGGTGACGCCACCTTGTTTGCCCGTCGTGATGAGGTCGAGAACGCCTGGAGGTTCATCGACGAAATCGAAAAAGCCTGGCATCAATCCGACACGCCACCTGTCATGCACGAATACCCCGCTGGCAGTTGGGGGCCGAAGGAAGCGGATGACCTGCTGCGTGCGGACGGTCGTGAGTGGCGCCTGCTTTGATGTCTTGTATTTCGGAATCTTTGACCCACACTTGACCCATGACCACCCTGCTTCCTCTCGATCAAATGAGCCGTGGTGAAAAGCTGCGCGCGCTCATGGACTTGGAGAACGATCTGTTTCCCGTCACAAACGACAAGCCGCCGCCTTCGTGGCATCTGGAACTGCTGGAGGAAACGGAACGGCGGCTGGCTGCTGGTGAAGAGCAGTTTGTCTCTCTGGAGGAGGTCAAACGCCGTTTGGCTGGCCTGAAACAATGCGCGTAATTCTTTCCGAAAGCGCTCTTGGCGATTTGATTGAAGGGAGGCAGTTTTATGAAGACCAAGGCGAGGACGGACTGGGTGATTACTTTGAGAAGTCCATGCTACAGGAACTCGAAACTCTCGAAAGCATCGCCGACATTCACCGTCTGGTGCATGGTCGGCAGCGGCACATTTGCGGCACTTTTCCATACGCCATTTATTATCGTATGGAACCCAACGGCGATGCCGCAGTCCTGCGTATCTTAGATTGCCGTCGTGATCCGCGCTGGATCAAACGAGCTCTCAAAAAATCCTGATTTTCCATCATCATGCCTCCAGCGATTCTTAACGACTCCGACCTTGACCGCCTTGGTCTCGAAACACCCATTGGGCGCATTGATCGTGCCTTGAAGCAGTTGTGGGAAAGTGATGAAGCGAAGACCCGGGCCTCACTCATCAATCTGGCGATCTACACCGAGGATGGCTCGCAGTTGATGGCAGACAACGCACTGCTCGACCATGTGGCCGCGCGGCATGCCTGCCGGGCTTTGCTCATTCTCGCGCTGCCGGAGGCCCAGCCGCCGCGTGCGCGGGCCTGGATTCAGGCGCTGTGCCGCCCCTATCAGGGTAAACAAATCGTCTGCAGCGAGCAGATCAGCTTTGTCCTCGAAGGTGGTGATGCCGCGCAGGTGCAAAACATCGTCTTCGCGCATCTCGACTCCGATCTGCCGCTCGTCGTCTGGTGGCAGTCCGACCTGTCCAAAAACTTTGAAGAACGCCTCTACAGCCGCATCGACACGCTGTTCATCGACAGTGCGCGGTGGAGCGACCCCGCTAGGGAGTTTGATGCGCTGCTGGCCGCGATGAATGCCGAGACCGGCGGCTTTGATGTGCGTGATCTGGCGTGGACGCGCTCGCACTTCATGCGCACCGCGCTGGCCACCTGCTTTCAGGACGCCACCGCCTGCCACAACCTAGCCAAACTGCAGACCATTCGCATCACCCATCTCAAAGGCCAGCGCACCACGGCGCTGCTGCTCGCAGTGTGGATCAATCAACGGCTGCATGCCAACCTGAGCGTCGAGCTGATCGAAAAGGACACCGGACCCGCCCTACAGGGACTTGTGCTGGAAGGCCCCGGTGTGCGTGGTGAGGTGCGGCGTGACTGCGACTCCTGCTTTGTACGGGTCAGCGCGACCTGTGGGGAGAACAGCCGGGAGGACCTGCTCCCTGCCGATGTGGACAGTGACGCCGAACTCGTCAGTGAACTGCTGTCCCGCTTCCACGGCAGCACGCTCTACTCCTCCATGCTGCCGTTTGTTCACAGCATGCTGAAATAACCGTTCGACATTGCTGCGGCTGGTTTCAACACTGTGAGCATGCGCCCCTGGCTTCATATCGCCCGTATTTCCAACCTGCCAACTGTGTGGACGAATGTCACCGCAGCTTGGTTCCTTGCCGGAGGCGCGCTTGCCGATGTGCGTCTCGCTTGGCTCCTTTTCGCCGGTTCATTGCTCTACACTGGGGGCATGATCTTGAATGATGCGATGGATGTTAAATTCGATCGCAAGTATCGCCCAGAGCGGCCCATTCCCAGCGGCCAAATAACCCTGCGCGCAGCATGGGCTGTCGGTGTCGTCATGCTCCTGACGGGAGCCACCATCGCAGCATTCTCAGGTGCCCACCCGAAGATCACGGCCATTCTGGTGGCAGGCATTGTGCTGTACAATCTCTTTCACAAAAAGTGGGCAGGCTCGGTCATCATTATGGGGGCGTGTCGGCTGCTGCTCTATCTGATGGCGGCCTCTGCCGTCGTGCCGTTTCAAGCCGCCGGTCCCCTGTTGGTGCTGCCTTATGCCGTGGCGCTGGGTTGCTACATCGTAGGCATCTCCGTGGCGGCTCGGCTAGAGTCTAAGAAAGGTGTCTTGCCCGTGCCGACCGCCATGCTGGCCTTTGCCCTGCTGTACACACCGGCGGTGTTTTGCGCCATGCGGTTCTCGTCTGCCGGTGGCAGTCCGTTGCAGATTGTGGTGCTGGGGGTGTTTGCCATGCTGGTGGCTTATGCCACGCATAGCCTGCGCAAAGGCGGCCCCGCCATCGGCAATGCGGTGGGCTGGTTGCTCGCAGGCATCGCCGTGGTGGATGCCCTGGCGGTTGCCTCGGTCTCGGTGCCGTTGGCACTTGGCTTTGTCGCACTGACGCCGCTGCTGCGGTTCTGGCAGCGCTGGGTGGCGGCGACGTAGGGGGATCGACCCAGATTCAAAATGATTGTGGGGCCGATTAAGCCATGGCGGCTAAAGCGGCTCTCCCTCTCCCCGTCCTGGACCCACTTCGACAGGGGGCTTTTTCTTCGGGGAGAGGGTTGGGGTGAGGGGACGACGAGGAGCCTCCGCCACAGCATGGGATGGCCCCTCACCCTTGCCTCTCCCCGAAGGTCGTCCTGGGCATTGCCACACCCTTGGCGGGGAGAGGGGATTCGCGTTGTGCCTGGCGGCTGCAAGCTTGTTTAAGCTTTAACCCTGCAGTCGAAGTCTTTGCAAGATGCAGGCTCAAGTATGATTCGCGGTAAGAAGTCCAGAGCTAACGCGAGCGCGACAGCGTCTTGGAGTGCGGTAACAAGCTTTAGCGCGGCACCGCTTTCGCAGGCTAGAGGGTGGGGTAAAGAGGAGTAGCGCTCTACACCATGCGAAAGCGCTGCTGCTTTCGCAGGCCGGATAGAGTGCTTCGGACGGACACCACACTACACCCCGCGAAAGCGGTGCCGTCGATGCAGGCTTGCGCCGCGCATCTCTGTCACCGCAGTCCAGCAACTGTGTTTTCTGTCGCTCTTTGAGTCCCAACTGCATGGCGACGTAGCAGCGATCAGGGCGGATTTTCACCCATATTCCGAATGACCTGCCTGAGCTGGTTCTTGGTCTCGATGTCCTCGGGGGCCAGCTTCAGTGCTGCCTCGAAAGCCTGTCGAGCTTCCGGATTCTTGCCGAGTTCGACATAGAGCAGCCCTAGGTTGTAGTGGGTGTTCAGGCTTTTGGGATCAAGCTCGAGGGCTTTGAGGTAGGACTTCAGTGCCTCGTCTTTTCTTCCCGCCTGATCCTGCAGATTGCCGAGGTTGAGATGCAGCATGGCGCTGTCAGGCGCAAGGCGCAGGGCTTCCTGCAGCGCGGCTTCCGCTTCCTTGAGCTTTTTGGAGCCTGCGAGGAAAGAGGCATAGCTGTTCAGCGTGTAGCTGCGCTCCTTGGCTTGTGCAGAGCCTGTTTGTAGGTGCAGCAGGAGCTGAAAATCCACGTCCTCCAGGTCTTCCGGCGGCTTAGCCCCCCACTCGATGAGCATGCTCATGCGGTGTACGCGTGCCTTGAGCCGCTTCATCTCAATCTCGAGGCGGGTCTGCAAGGTGAGTTCAAACGCCTTTGCGTAAGCCTTCTCGGCCATGTCGTAGCGCTCCTCCTCCATGAACTCATCTCCCAGCGTCTCATACTGCCCGATCACCTTGCGCGAGTGGTAGCGGTCCCACTGATCCTGGATGGAGGGAATGAAGAAGGCGAGCAGCATGACCGAGGCGCTGCTGATCGTGGCAAGGTAGGGCCAGATGGCTTTTGTCGATGCAGCAGGACGTTCGGACATGGCGTTCAACCTCCCTTAATCATCGGCTTCCTCTTCTGCGTATTCTTCTTCGGTTTCCTCTTCTTCGACGGCATGGGCAAAGGCGGCAAACCAGCCACCGGCCTCGATCAATGCTTCGGGCGTGCCCTGTTCCAGGATGCCGCCGCCACCAAGCACGTACACATGATCGGCATCACGCACCATGCTGAAGCGATGCGCGATGATGATGATGGTACTGCTGCCACGCAGATGGTGAATGGCATGCTTCACCTCCGCTTCGGTGTTGTAGTCGAGATTGGCCGTGGCTTCGTCCAGCACCAGGATTTTTGGGCGGCTCAGCAGCACGCGGGCGATCTGCACGCGCTGGCGTTCGCCGACGCTCAAGCCCATGCCGTTCTGACCGATCTGCGTCTGCAAGCCATTCGGCAGGCGCTCCACCAGGTTTTTCAAGCCCGCCTGCTCCACGACCTTCATGACCTCAGCATCGGATGCGTTGGGCTGCTTGTAGCGTAGGTTGTAGGCAAGCGTGCCACGGAAAATGGCCCCGTCCGCCGCCACCATGCCGATGTGGCCGCGCACGCTGGAGGAATCCAGCTTGCTGAGTTCCTGGCCGTCGATGAGGATTTTGCCCTGCTGCGGCTCATACAGTTTGAGCAGCAAGTCCACCGCCGTGGTTTTGCCAGCACCGCTGCCGCCCACAATGGCGGTGATTTTTCCAGGCTCGAAAGTCATCGAGATGGACTGCAGTACCTGATGATCCTCGACGTAGGCGAAGCACACGTCCTTGAACTCCACCCTGCCGTTTTCGATTTGCAGCGGCTGGCCGATCTTCTCGCCGGTCTTGTTCTCCAGCAGACGGAAGGCGCGTGAGATCGAGGCGATGTGCTGCTGGGTGTTGACCCACAGGCTGCACAGTTCATCAATCGGGGAGTACAAGCGGTCCAAATAAGCGACAAACATGACCACATCTCCGGGGGTAAGCTTGTGGATGAGCGCCAGGTAGCCGCCGCAGCCCAGCACCATGGTGGTGGCCAGATGGCAGAGCACCCCCTCCCAGAAAGCGAACTTGTTGGAGAGCTTGCTACGCTCCACGTAGTTGTCATACGCGCTGGTGGAGATGCGGCGGTATTCCGCGACCTCGCGTCCCTCCGCGCCGCTGAGCTTGACGGTTTTGATGCCTTCGAGCGCCGTGGAAATGCGGGCGCTCACATCTTCCCAGCGTTCATAGTAGGTGTTGAGTCCCGTCTCAAGTTTTTGGGAGGAGCGCCAGGCAATGATCAGGTAGATGGGAATCAAAGACACAGAAATGAAGGCCAGCGTGGTGTTCTGATAGAACATGATGGCCATGATGCCGAAGAGGCTGATGATCTCCGGCAGGATCTGCTGCGAAAACGCTCCGACAATGGCGCTGACCTCCTCACTTTGATCAATCTGCTTGGCGATGGCGGCAGGTGCGCGCTTGCCAAAAAAGGCCAGCGGCAGCCGCAGCACATGGGCGAAGGCTCCCTGGATGAACTCCTGCTCGATGTCGCAGTCGAGCTTTGCCTTTTTGTTCTCGGCGTACAGCCACAGGATGTAGCTGATCACATTGATGCCCAGCATCAGCAGCACCGCGTAGATCAGGGTGTGGATGGCCTCTCCCGGAGTTCGCTCAGCCACATGCGCTTGAGTGTGCGGCTTTTTTTCGTGCGTCTTTTTGGTGGCCGGCGGCAGCGGTTTGGCGTTGGCGTGCGCGGCCACGATTTTTTTGTGGAGAAAATCCTCCAACGGTCCGTCGCTGGTTTCCAGTTCCTCGCCCACAGCGGCTTTGGCCTTGTCGTTGGCGTGTTTGACGAACAGCCCCGCGATGTCATTGATCGCCTCGCGGTAGATCAGCGGCTCCACCAGCCCCGCACCGGTGCTAAGCAAGGTGATAAACGCCACGACCAGGAACCTGCCGCGATGCGGCTGAACCAGTTGATAGAGGTGGTTTAAAACATCCTTCTTCATGCAGTCCTCGATACAAGGAACTGCTGCCTGTTTCTGCAACCCTTTTTATCATTGTCCGCGTTGGCGCTGCAATTAACCCGCAAGGGCCAGTGCCGCTTGTTGCACACAGTCGGTTGCGGTTGGACGTGAGGCGGGTGGCGAACTGAAATAGTGCCCGCCAGCCAGGATCTGGCGCGCGGCGGCAAGTTTGGTGGCTGAACCACAGCCGCTCACCACGCAGCCGTGGGCTCCGGCGCGCAGGATCTGTTCGGAATCGAGTTTTTGGCCGCTGCTGGTGACGATGAGAAATTTCAGCCCTACATGCAGCACCGCGAGGTCTTTCACCAGTTCCAAAATCCGATGGGACGGCATGCTCAGGCTCAGAATGACAAGCTCTGGCCGCTGCTCAGACACGGCTGTAAATGAGCAGGACGCACAGGTCACGACACCCGCCAGGGCAAGATCCGGCTGCGCAGCCAGCACTTGGCAATAATCTGCGGTGATGGCTGGATGGTCAGCCACGATGACGATACGGTTGGGGATTCTCATTGCTGATGGATGCCTTTCATGGAACGGCTCAAACTCACGAGACAGACGAGGGCCTGCCATCAAAGAATTGGAACAAAACCTTCGCATTGGCCTGCTGGTGGGGCGGCACTTTTTGTCCCGCAGCAAGCTGCGAACTTTGGATCATTTCATCAAAGAGATGCGAATTATCATCCAGGTGCTGATGAACATCCGCAAAGCTCGAATGAGCAGTGTTATAGCCTGACGCCCAGCTTTGGGCGTGGAAGTACGACGACGATTTCATGGTTGCTGAATGCCGGTTAGGTTGATGAAGATCAGACCATGCGGGCATTTCGCTTTTGCGGTATCATCGTTGCTGCCGTTTGTGTTTAGGCGCTGCTCCTAGCTCCGGTGGCCTGTCACTGCAGCACATCCCGCTGGGTCTCCACCCAGCGCACCGCCTGCCGGATCATCTCGGCACTGGTGACAAACTCCATCTTTTCTTTGATATGGTCGCGATGGACGGAAACAGTCTTCGGACTCAAATTCAGTTGCGCTGCGATCTCTTTGGCGGTCTTGCCATGGCCAAACAGCTCAAAGACTTGAAACTCCCGGTCGCTCAGTTTGATCAACGGTGACTCGGTCGAGCCTCGTGGCCGGGGCGAGGCAAAGGAGGACGCCAGGTGCGCGGCCAGCCGCTGGCTCACATACACGCCACCGTCGAGCACTTTTTGGATGGCATCCAGCAGCGCATTGCCAGGACTGTCCTTGCCGACGTAGCCACTGGCTCCGGCACGCAACGCGCGCGCGGCACACAGCATTTCATCATGCATGGAACTCACGATGATCTTCAGCCCGGGGTGCAGGGTGGAGAGGTCTTTGATGAGTTCCAGCCCCCCGCGTCCCGGCATGCTGAGGTCGGTGATGAGCACGTCGGGCTGCTCCTGCGCTACTAAGGCCAGGGCTTCGGCTTCATTCGTCGCTGTGCCACAGACTTCAAACTGAGGGTGGGACTGCAGGATGAACCGATAGCCGTTAATCACGGATGGATGATCATCCACGAGTGCGATGCGGCAGGTTTGGGTACTGGGGGGTGTTGGCGTCATGAAGAGATGGGAATATGTACGGCGATGCGGGTGCCACCAGCGGGAGGAGCGCCGCGCTCCATCCTGCCGCCCATCACTTCAGCACGATGCTGCATGATGCGAAACCCGATGCCGCCGCGCGCTGCCTGCTCCTCTGGCAGGCCGCAGCCATCATCGTCAATCTCTAGCACAAGGCATTGCTGGCGCTGCTCCAGCCCGATGCGGATTTCTCCAGCATCTGCGTGCTTCAGCGCGTTGTTCACCGCCTCTTGGGCGATACGGTAGAGATTGCATGCCGTCGATTCGCTCATCTCCGTGATGGGTGCTGGGCATTCAAACACACACCGCATGCCGGAGCTGCGCGTGGTGAGGTCTGCCAGCGCCTGTAGGGCATGCTCTAGACCCTGATCCCACAAAGGCACTGGGGCCAGTCCATGGGACAAAGCACGCACTTCTGCCAGGGCCTCACGCAGGCTCTGGCCAGCATGTTCGGCGTGCTCTGCATAGGCGGGGGCTTTGGCCTGCAATTCATCCTGCAGTCCGTTGATGGACATCAGCACGGCGGTGAGCTGCTGGCCGATGCCATCGTGAAGCTCATGCCCGATGCGGCGGCGCTCATTTTCAGCCGAGTCGATCACCGCGCGCTCCAGCTCGGTGCGTTCGCGTTCACGGTCGGCCAGTTGCCGGGTCATTTTCCTGAACGCCTGGGAAAGCTCATGCACTTCGTCACCTCCCTTCACCGCTTCGATGCTGATCGTCCGGCCTTCACCGAAGTCACGGACCGAGCGCGCCAGCCGCTCAAGCCGGGCCGCTATGCCAAAGTGCAGGGTGGCCCAAAGGCAGAGGCACATGAAGGCGATGACGGAAGCCGTCCAGGCGATGCGCTGGCGTGCATCCTGATGCGCACTGGCGACGGCATGAGCACGGTCATAGACCAGCAGGAGCCACTGCCGGGTCTGTCCGGCAAGCTCAATGGGAAACGCCGCCAGGACGATGAAGTCGCCATCTTCCAAGGTCGCGGACTCCATGATCTTGCCAGAATTCTGTTTGGCGCGCTTCCAGGCTGTCGCCGCCGGGGTTGCCTCGGCTGTGCGTCCCACCCACTGGGAGGATGAACTGGCCACTACCTTGCCTTGGTCATCCACCACGGCGGCCATGCGCAGCCAGGGTTCATGCTTCCAGTCGGAGAGGCTGTCATTCAGCGCCCGGATCTCGCCTTTCTCTAGGTGCTGCCAAGTCACCTTCGTGAGGCGAGTGCCAGTGGCTTCCGCCTGGGTGGTCACGTCGGTGGCAATTCGTTCCAGGTCATTGGCCAGATCCAGTTCATAATCCAGCCACGCGGCCACCAGTCCCAGCGCCAGGAGCAGGGCAGGAATCAAGAAGCGAAGTGGGGGGGGGAAGGTCACTGGGGTGGGGGCCATGCGCTCAGGGCATCAGCCATCCATGGACGCCATGGGGCTGGGCGACGGGTTGAAAGACGAGGTTGTCATAGCCAATAGGGAAGTTGAATCCGCCGTGGGTGCTTCTCAATCACCCCGGTAGGCTATTTCCAGAGGCCGCCAGACGCGGGGGCATGTGGAGGTCCGCTGGACATGCGGTGGAGTTAAAAAGCGCTGCATCAATTGCGAAATCAGAGCTGCCGGTTAGAAAACGCGTTCGACAGACGTTTGCCCTTTCCCTTTGACCTCAACCCCGGTCAGAGCCAAAGAACCGTCCCCCGTTAATGTTAGAAAAAATAATCCGGCTCGAGCATACCCACCGCATCTTGTTCACGAGAGAAGTCTTCGCGCCCAGGAACCACACCATTCGTGATCTTCTCCGCCTCGACCAGCCGCACAAGCTCCCGCGCGTGCTCGTCTTTGTGGATGAAGCCGTCGCCACCGCCAATCGCGATCTGATTGACGACATCATGGCCTACGGTCAGGTGCATGCGGACACTTTCACCATGGTGGACGACCCCATCGTCATCCCCGGCGGCGAAGCCTGCAAAAATGACTTCCGCCTCGTCGAATGCTGCTGGGACGCCATCAACGAAGCCGCGCTGGACCGTCACAGCTATGTGTTCGTCATCGGTGGCGGTGCAGCGCTGGATCTGGTCTGCTTTGCCGCCTCCACGGCGCATCGCGGCATCCGCCATGTGCGCTTCCCCACCACCACGCTCAGCCAGGGCGATGGCGGTGTCGGGGTCAAAAACGGCGTGAACTACTTCGGCAAGAAAAACTGGGTCGGCAACTTCGCCGTGCCCTTTGCCGTCATAAATGACTTCTTCTTCCTCGAATCCCTCCCCGCGCGCGAGCGCCGCAACGGCATCATCGAGGCCATCAAAGTAGCCCTCATTCGTGACCGTGCGTTCTTCGAGCAGATCGAGGCCATGGCCGATGATCTTGCCGCCTTGAAGCAGGAAGCCCTGGAGCAGGTCATCCAGCGCAGCGCCGAGCTGCATGTGGAGCACATCGCCACCGGTGGAGATCCCTATGAACTCGGCTCCGCCCGTCCGCTGGACTTTGGCCACTGGGCCGCGCACAAGCTGGAGCAGATTTCCAAATTCGCCGTCTCCCATGGCGAGGCCGTGGCCATCGGCATGGCCGTCGATCTCGTCTATTCTCGCATGCAAGGCATCCTGGATGCCGAGACCTGCGAGCGCATCCTGAAGCTCATCGAGCGCATCGGCTTCGCCACCTCATCGAATCATCTCATGACCACTGGCCGCAGCGGCGAGCCCGCCATCCTCGAAGGCCTGGAAGAGTTCCGCGAACACCTCGGCGGCGAACTCACCGTCACCCTCGTCCCCGAGATCGGCACCAAGCTCGAAGTCCACGAGATGAACCGCGTGAAGATCCTCAATGCCGTGGTGGAGCTGCAGAAGCGAGCCGCGGTGGTGGAGGAGTAGGGGAAAGCGCCGCCGCGCTTTCCGGCCGTAGGTTGGGTGTGTTTGGCGAAAAAGAACGCCCTTCAACACGCAAAAACCTCTCCGCCAAACCGCCCGACTGCGAGGACGTTCTTACGCCATGTAGCCAGCCGTACGCTGGTGGACGGGCGGGCTGTCGCCCTGGTCTTTATACACATCTTGAGTCAAAAAAAGCTGAAGTTTCCTCTGTACTTTTGAATTTGATGTTAATAAGTGGGAGGGCCGCTTTGCGAAGTTGG
>CAINGK010000121.1 GCA_903848465.1 uncultured Verrucomicrobiota bacterium | reverse complement strand
GTCAATGCGGGGATCTCCGCTGCGGCGGGGATGACGATGTCGAGTTTGGGCTTGCTCATGGGGATGGGGATGGGGAGTTGACGGTGGTTGACGGTTGTTGACCGTGGTTGACGGTTGTTTAAGAGCCGAGACGGCCTTCCAGCACGGCGATGCGCTTTTTGATGACAGCCACCTCACGCTGCGTGGCAGAGGTGCCTGCGTGGTGGCGGTGAATGGCGGTGCGCATGAGGCGCGCCTCTTGGCGGAGCGGCTTGGCGAAGGCCTTTTGTTTGGCTCCCAGCTCCTTGAGGAGCTTGGAATGATGGCGGCTGATCTCGTGATCAATGGCATCCAGCCGCCGGGAGTCGCGGGTGATGTCTCGCTTGATGGCGCGGTCAAGTAGGTTGAGGCGAGCGCTGAGCTGCTTGAGCTCGCGGGCCTGCTCCTTGGTCATGTCTGGCGGTGGTGTATTAGTTTTCATGGTGGTGGGATCTGGAAATCAGGCGACTTGGTCAACGGAGCGGATGCGGATGCGGTCCAGGATGGGCACGCGTTTGGTGTAGGGCTTGCGCGCTGGCTTGGCGGCGGCTTGATAAGCAGAGCGGCGGGCCTCTTCAGCGGCCTCCTTCTCAAAGCCGAGCATGAGCATGCGGTTGTAGGCGCGTTCACTCATCAGCTCCGGGGTGGGCAGGCGGGCCTCAAGATGGTGCAGGCGTGTGAAGAGGCGGCGCAGCACGTCACGCGTGAAGTTGGAGTTGGTCTGTGCCTCAGCGCTGCCGGGATGACCGCAGGTGTCGGCGATGCGGTCGGAGAGTTCGAGCTGCTGCCCGAGGCGGGCGGCGTCACGCTGGATGCTGCCAATTTTCTGGTGGAGTTGTGTGAGGGTCATGGGCGTGGTGGGTGGTGGATTTAGAAGACCTCGCCAGCGGCGGGGAGTGGCGCGGCGCTGGCATCGTTTCGCGGGGCTATGCGGGGGGCCGTTTGCGCGTCGTGCGCGCCTTGGGGTGTCACGGCAGCGGAAGCGGGCGGCGATGCGTCAAAACCGCTTAAAACGCAGAGGTCGTTTTCCGTGGCGCGGCCATTGGCGACGAGGTCGCGCTCAATCTTCATGAGGAGGTACACTTCCCGCTGGTAGCCTTGGAGCCGGGCCGCGTGTTTGGCGCGCACGTCTGCCGTGCTGCTGCCACCGGCGGCGAGGATGGCGGGCAGCGCATCCTGCGCGTCATCACGCAGCGCGGTGGCTTGTTCTAGGCGGGCTTGGATCTGGGCGAGTGTGGCGGGCATGGGAATGGGAGATGGCAGATCGGAGATGGGAGATGGGGCCGTCAGTCGAGGGCGGCTTCCAGCTCCGCGAGGCGGGCGGCGGAGTCGGTTAAAGACGAGCCTTGAGCGTGGCGGTTGGGGCCGTGCCCCGAGGCACGAGACACCGGGCCGATGGGCTGCCGCCGGTCATCGGTGCGGAGCTCCGCGCTACCGGTATGCGCGCTGCGACCATCGCTGCCACGCTCAAGGGAATTATCGAAGATGGGAGATGGGAGATCGGAGATGGGCGGCGCGCCGGAGTCGAGGTTGTTGAGATTAAGAAGAGGGTCAGGGCTGCCCTTGCGCACGGTGCGCACCTGGCCAGCGGCCACCACGGTGCTGACACGCACGCCGGACTGTGCGGCGCGGGTGATGCGGGTCTCTGCGCGGTGCTCTGCCAGGGTGCGTTTGCGGGCGGCGAAGTCTCGCGGGGCATCGCTGAAGTTCGGAGCCTGGGGCGCGAAGGGCAGCACACCCAGGGGCATGCCGAGCGGGAAGCGGGCGGGATTCAACGCGTGGTCAGGATGGCAGGCATTGAAGATATGGCAGCCGAGGTCTGGACGGTGCGGATGGAAGGCGGCAAACAAGCGCCAGCCATGCGGCACCCAGGCCTGCCAGTCCCACAAGGGCTTGAAGCCCTCCGCGCTGAACTGAAACGGGATGTCATGACCTTCCACCTGCATGGTGATGTGCGCGTTGCGCATCGTGGTGGTTCTTTTGACGGGGAGGAAGCGCCAGCGCTCGGAGGCGGGCAGCTCACGCTTCACGGCGGTGGCGTAGAGTTCATTGGGCACCACTTTTTTAGAGCCAAACATGAAGCGCCGGCGCTTGGCCATGGCGTTGAACTGCTCCAGGTTCTCCAGGCCGATGTCTGCCGCCGGGCCGGCCTGGGGGAAGTGGGAAATGGCGCGCTCTAGGCGCTCCGCATCCTTCAGATTCTGCGCAGCCGTGAGGCGCTTGGCGTTTTGCTCGTGCTCGCCCCGGAAGCGGCCAATGTCCGTGGTCTTGTGCGCGCCGATGTTTTGGCGGTGATTGAAGCTGCCTTCCATGAGTCCCTTGTGGCGGGATTCAAAGCACTGGATGACGCCGATGGGACCGCCTGCGCTGGTGTCAATGCCGCCGAAACGATAGGTCGCGCATTCGGGTGTCTGGTACCACTTCGGGCGCATGGGAATGCCGAACCAGAAGTTGTTGTCCCACGGGCCGCGCTCAATGCGGCAGCGCAGCGGCATGCCGTGGGCGTCAATGAGCTCCAGCAGGAAGTCGGCTTGATCTTCCACCCGGTAGCCGTCGCTATTACGGCTGATGGCGCGCATGCCGAGGTAGAAGGCACTGTACACATCAATGGCCTTGAGCGTCTGGCGGTTCACGCGGGCTTTACCATCCGCATCCAGCTCCACCCAGGGGGTGTTTTCAGACTCGTCATCAAATTCCCAGACGGCATTGGCAAAGAGCGGGTGCCTCTCGCCGTTGGCTTCATAGAAGTTCCCACGGGCACGGGCTGGAGCCACGCGAGCAAAGGCTTTGCTACCACGGAACATGAGCTCCTCTTCAGGAGTCAGCACGCAGGCGCGCTGAAACCACTTGGGCCAGATTTCATCCGCGCCATTTTCGGCAGCGTGGTCAAAGATGGCGGAGAGGCGCTCAAAGGTGCCCGGTGTGCAGGCGGTGTGGGACATGAGCTCATCCGCAGCCAGGCGGCGGCTGCGCTTTTTAAGCATGGCGTTTTTCAGGGCGTAGGCCTCATCCGTCGTGAGGGCATGCTCATCACGCGGGCCGGTGGCGTAGTTTTTGGCGACGGCGGTGGCCGCGTCTCCCGACTCCCGGAACTTGGCCAGCAGGCGCGAGAGCGTCGGCTCACTGACTCCGTAGCGGGTGGCCAGAGATTTCTGGGTCCATCCGGGTTGGGAGAGGAGCTGGCTGGCTTCGTGCAATTGCATGCTGGTGAGCTGGTGAGACATGGGGCGAGAGACGCGGAGGATGCGCGGCGGTGAAATGGGTCAGGCGGTAGTAGGGCCGGGATGACGACGGCCTCCGCGTGCGAGGACGGCTTCAAACCAGACCACGGTGGCAGTTGTGGCCTCTTCCTGGTGTGCGAGCGCCCATTTGAGCAGGCGCTCGTCACTGGGGTTTTGCACCATGCCGAGCTGGAGCAGCCGCTTGATGCGGGCGATGAGGGCAGGATCAATCACTTGGCACCCCCTTCCCGCAGAGCGACGATCATGGCGCGGCGCACGTCCTCAGGCCAGGTGGTGACGTTGGTGGCGAGGTCTTTGATGACCTCCATGCGCCCGGCGGGGTCCACATCGGACCACTTGGCCCACATGGTCTTGCCGAAGCTGGCGAGCTTGTTGCGCAGCACGAGGTAGAGCGCGGGGCTGTCTCCATTGAGGTCACTGCGCACGCCGCCAGCGGTCTGGAAATAGGAGCCCATGGCCTTGAGGGCACTGCCCAGGGAGTAGGAGCGGCGGTCATCGTCTTCCCCGTCCTGCTCCTGGATGCCGTTGAATATTTTATCCTCTTCCACCTCCCGCCAGCTCTTGGGGATGACGTTGACGGACTTGGGATCGTCCGGCAGGCCCATGTTTTTGAGTTTGCTGGAACGCCAGCATGACCAGGGCAGCTCAATGGTGGGGTTATGGTCCTGCCATTCCTGCCAGTCTTGGGCGTAGCCTTCGCCTTTGTTGAGTTCCAGCCAGTCCGTGAGGAGCTTATCTGCGCGGCTCATGTAGTCGCGTTCCAGCTTCACGGCTTGTTCCAGGAGGTCACGGGAGATGCCAGATTTGGCGGCAAGGCTTTCCAGGGTGCCACTTTCCCGTAAACCGATTGAATCGGCTTTCGGGGAATTCACACCTTTTTTCAGGTGCATTCCGCGTGCGTCGCGGCCCGCCTGCGCAGCCTTCGCGGCCATGTGGCGGAGGGCGTAGGCGCGGGCGCTCTTGCTGTAATGGCGGCGCTGGAGGAGCTTCTCACAGACGAGGGCTTCGGGGTCCGCGTTGTCGGTGACTTCGCAGGGCAGGCTGTGGATCTGCTCAATGCGCAAGCTGGCCAAGAAGCGGTGGCGTCCGTCTTCAATCTCATTGCTGGCATTGATCTGCAGCGGGTCGTGGATGAGCTTTTCTGGCGGCACGCCGCGTTTGAGTTTGTCCTGCCATTCGGTGACGAGGAGCTCCACGAGCGTGCGGTCTTCAGGGGTCTGGGCAACGGCGTCGTGAACGCTGAGGTCGTACTTGGTAATCCAGGTGATGTGGCGGGCGAGGGTGGGTGGCTTGGCGGTCATGGGGAAGTTGGCAATGGTTTGCGGTGGTTGGCCGTTGTTGGCAGTGGTTTACCGGAGACTGGCGGTGGTACGCAGGAAGGTCTCCTGGGCCGCAAGGGCATCCGGGTGGCTGATGGCGTGCATCACGGCGCTGCCGGTGATGAGGAAGTCGAACTCATGCAGTGGGACGCGGCGGACGAATTGGATCTTGCTGCCAGTCCAGACGTACTCATGCACCCAGACGTGCTGCGGTGGGGTGAGCATGCCGGCGGTGTCCACCTCCACGAGCTGGCTGCCAGGTGGCAGTTTGGCGATCTCACAAGCAATGCCGGTTTCGCTTAAATCCGGGGTATCCTCAAATGAGGCGTTGTCTTCGGACTCCTGGAAGTCAGAGATGGGAACGCCTTTGAAAAAGGAGGTGGCGATGACTCCCAGGATGAGGAAGAGCCCGAGGGCAAAGCAGCATGCCACGGAGGTGCTCACGAAGTCAGAGACGGCGAAGGTGTAGGCGGTGTATTTCATGGGACTTGAAACTTGAAACTTGGAACCTTGAACTTGGGTTTACCCAGCGCAGGCGGTGCGGTGGACGGCAGCGGTCAGCTCTTGATTGCGGCGGAGCAGCGTGGCGATGCGCTCGGCATCTCTGCGGCCTTGTTCTTCCAGGGCGGTGATGCGTGTGGCCTGCTCCACCACGGTGGCTTTGAGGTCACAGCATTGGGCCGCGAGGAAGAGCAGACGCAGGGGCGAGTGGGCGGGGATGAGGAGTGTGGTCATGGGGTGTGCTTGAGGAGGATGGCGGTGAAGGAGAGGGCGCAGAGGCAGAGGAACCAGAAGGCGGTGTCGGGTCCGTTCATGGCTTGCGGCG
>CAINGK010000120.1 GCA_903848465.1 uncultured Verrucomicrobiota bacterium | reverse complement strand
TGCTGCTCCGTATAGCTCACACGCCCCACGGCATCGCGCTTCATGATCGCTGGTGTTCTGGCTTCTTCCATAAGAGCCGTATTTTATGGCTCTGACTCTTATGCACCGTCCCTTTCGCATGGGGCTAGATTTGACGGATACCGTGCGGCGCTGATCTGTGCTGATGCAATTGTCCTTCCTCTGGCTCCGGATCTTTTCTCCATCCAAGGTTTGCGCAATCTTGGTCCGACGCTCAAACGCTGGAGGATGGAATGGAAGGTGAGGCTCCAGCATAATCCTGCTCCTGATCTCAATCTTCCCACGGGTGATCTGACCGCTTTGGGATATGTAGTGATGCAATTTGGACTGCGAGATTCACGTCTGGTAAACGCGTACGACAAATGGGCGAAGAAAATTCCGGCGGTATATGCCGATTACATTCTTGGTCAAAAGGGCTTGCAACAGGACGGTGAGCAAGTGGACGAGCATCGGATTGCGATGCTGAAAAATTATCGTTCCTTGGTGCCCATGGCGATGGAGGTCCGCAAGCCGATTTTTGACCTGAAAGCTTCAGATGGGGCCATCGGCTCTCATATTTATGCTGTGCAGGGAGCGCATGATGATTTCCAAAATCTTGCGAAAATCATCCTCCAAAAACTGGGATTGGGTGCAAAATCGAGGTGATATAAGGACTCACGAGGGATTCGTATTTGCTGAGTCGATGCCACTGCTTTTGCCTCACCGCAGCACCTCCCCCTTCGTCACATCTCCCGGCACGTCCAGCAGCATGATCTGGTTGATCGTCTTGAACTGGGCGTGGTCGGCCACTTCCCAGACGATCTTTTTGTCACGAGTGACTTCGATGACCTGGGCCTGTTCGCCGATGTGGCCGTGGCCGAGATAGACGCAGAAGACGGTGTTGCCATTCGGCAGGCGCTGGCAGCCAGCCATGAGGCGCAGGGTATAGCCGGGGATGTCGTTTTCGGCGAGTTCCCAGACGATGTTCTCTTTCGCATCCAGTTCGCGCACTTGGTGGCCGTCGCCGCAGGTGATGAGCAGGTGGCCTTCGGGGAGTGGCACGACTTCATGCGGATCTCCGGGGACCTTGATCTGGCGCAGCACCTTGCCATCGCCATCGAGTTCGACGATTTTGCCTTCGCCTTTGAAGCAGACGAGGTAGTGGCCGTTGGCGAGTTTGCGGGTGCCGCGAAACTGGTTGTGCAACTTGATCTCCGGGGCCGTGGTCAGCTTGATCTCTTTCACGATCTTTCCGGCGCGATCGACTTCGATGATGCGGCTGGTGCCGCATTCCACGATCATCACGTTGCCATCGGGCAGCGGCTGGCAGGAATGGACTTCGACTTTGACATCCGTGGGGGCTTTGTATTCCCACACGATTTTTTTATCGGGAGTCACTTCCAAAGCACCGCTGACAAAGCAGAAGAGGTAGTTGCCATTCGGCAGCTTCCAGCAGTCCTGCGGGCTTTTGCAGTCCCACTGCCATTCGATTTTGCCCTCGGCAGACACCACGCAGACCTTGCCGCCGCCGTAGTCGCAGCAGAGAAACGGATGCGCCGCAGAAGCAGCGGTGACGAGGGCGAAGAGGACGGCGAGGAGTCGGATCATGGTGAGGGTCGGAGATTGAGTCCGACATCAACGCATGCTGGAGCATGTTTGCTTCAAACCATTCTCACCGGATGAAGTAGCTCAAATTTTCCAGTTCCACGGCCAGATCGACGCTGTTTACGACGACGTGCTCGGGCACATCGAGCACGGTGGGGGAGAAGTTCAGGATGGCCTGGATGCCGTGCTGCACTAGATCATTGACCACGGACTGCGCGTTGCTGGCGGGCACGGTCAGGATGGCCATTTTCACATTCTGGCGGCGGATGAACTCGGCCATTTCTGTCATGGCCAATACGGGCACGCTGACCTGCGGCACATTGCGTGGCGCGAGATCAAACGCGGCAGCGACTTCAAAGCCCTCTTTGCGAAAGCCACCATAGCGTAGCAGTGCGGAGCCGAGATTTCCCACGCCGACGAGGATGACGGGCTGCAGTTTGTTCTGCCCCAGTACATCGCCAATGGTGCTGCTGAGGGCATCCACGTTGTAACCCAGTCCTCGGGTGCCAAGCTGGCCGAAATACGCCAGATCTTTACGCAGTTGGGTGGATTTTACCCCGGCAGCTTTGGCCAGCGCCGCAGAGGAAACGGTGTCCACCTGGTTCTCACGCAGACGCTGGAGGCAGCGCTGGTAGATGGACAGGCGGTAGATCGACTTGCGTGGGATGTCTATTTTAATGGGCATTGGATGCAACAATGTGAAATTTCACCCAAAAATGACGTATGTCAAACTGGCTAGGCTGATAGCCTATCAACGCAAGGGGCCAGACTGGGGATCGGGCGTCATGCGGACTGGGCTGGCGTCTGGGATGCGCTGCGCTGCAGGAACGTGAAGATTTTGCTCCAGCAGCTTCAAGTATTCGATCAATCCAGGGGTGGCTTTCTTTTCGTCGTAGAGCTTTTTCAACACGGCGTAGCCCTTGGCCCATGCGGCCGGGTCGTTTGATTGCGCATAGGAGTAGGCGGCGAAGCGCTCGGTGAAGTTCAGACCGCCATGCTGGAAGGAGTTCCAGTAGGCGTCTCCGGCGGCTTTGAAGTCCTTGCTGCGGCTCCAGTGGGCTTCCCCTAGCTTCTGCCACAGGCGCGAATTCTCCGGCAGGGACTTGAGGCCTTCGTTCAGGATGTCGATGCCACGCTGCACGTAGTCATGGTACAGCTTCCCCCGCAGTCCCGGCTTCAGCTCTTGATTGTATAAATAATAGGAAGCAGCATTGTAGGCCATGTGCCAGGACGCTTCCTCCCAGTAGCGGGCGTTGCGCGGCTGTAGCTGAGTGACGAACTCATAGTATTTGTCCACCTGAGCCCAGTTCACCCGCGTGAACTCCACATGAGCGCGCAGTTGGAAAATGGTGGCGATCAGCCCGCGCAAACCGCCAAAAGCTGCTGCCAGACCCATCTGCCCCATGTTCCCCTTCACGCCCAGATGCAGGGGCTCATCCACCAGATGCATGGTGCGCAGATCATGCGTCACCCGCTGCTCCAGCGGCAGCTTGAGCAAGCCAAAGACCAGCAGGATGGCGGCAGCTTGAAGTTTTCGTTTCATGGGAGGGGTGGCCGCAAAGAGGCGCAAAAAAGACAAAAAATCAGAGTTCTGCCAGAGCTTCGGAAAGAACGTATTTTCTGATGTGGAAGCGACCTGCGCCAAAGTTGAGGAGCAGACCGTGCTCTTGCTGAGAGCTCCTCATGTAACCGAGTATCTGCGCCACATGTTCGCTCACGATGGCTCGGACGGCTTTAAGTTCTAGAATGAGAAGGTCATCCACAACGAGATCAGCATAAAAATCTCCAAGAACGGTGCCGTCCTCGTCTCTGACCTGCATCGGCTTCTGCTGTTCCACCCTGTGACCTTTTTTGCGCAGTCTGTTTGCGAGCGCATTTTCATAAATTTTCTCCAGATGCCCCGGTCCATGATAGCGGTGTATTGCATAAGCGGTTTCTCTCACGACAGCACACAATTCAAACACCGGATCTTTTCTGGTCAGTTTCATTGCCTTTTTTTGGTTTGTTTTTGCGCCTTTTTGCGGCCACTCAATTCATAGCTCCTTCTCCACAAAGACCAAGTGCGTGACGAAGAGGTACACCGTCATGTAGAGCGCTGCGATACCGGTCATTTCATAGACTGCGGCCCAGGGCACGATCTCGCCGTTGGCCACGCTGTCCACGATGTCGAATTGCGCCAGGTCGGGGCAGATGGCGGCGAGCAGAAAGGTGGCGGTGCGCGTGGCGGTGCTGCCGAGATTGGGCTGAAACACGAATTCGCGGATCATCGCATGACCATGGCCGATGATGGTGATGCAGAAGGTGATGACGATGGTGAACAGAGTCGAACTCGCGATGCAGGAGAGCAGCAGGGCGACAGTCGTGACCACGGCGGCTTTGAGGAAGATGGCCCACACCGCCCAGTGCAGATTCCAGGTCAGTCCCTGCCTGGCCACGATCTCGCGCATCTGCGCCACCACTTCGGGGGTGTCCTGCTTTTCGGTGTGAAGCTGGGCCACGGCAGAGTCGAACAGCACGGACTGCTGCATCCACAAAATCAGGCTCAGCAAGGCATCAATGATGACCAGGCCGGAGGCGATGAGCATCAGCACGCCGAGCAGCTTGCCAAGGATGTAGTCAAAGCGCGGCACCGGCTTGGACAGGATGGTGTAGAGCGTGCGGTCCTCCAGGTCTTTCGGCAGCAGCAGGGCGGTGGAGACAATGCCGAAGACGATGCTGAAAACCTGCAGCACGCCCAGAGACATGGTCTTGAACTGGCTGAGCTGCTGCTCGGGATTGATCACGGAAAAACCAAAGCCCATGGCCGCCACCAGCACGCAAAAGAGCAGCAGGAAGGGCAGGATCTTCATCCGCATGAGCTGCGTCATGGTGGCGTAGGCGAGCGTCCACACGCGCTGCGGTGAGAAGCGCACCGGGGCCACGCTGACGGCGGTCGTACTGGGTGAGGCAGTGCTCATGGTTCTTTGGGGGCGTTGGTGGCTTCGAGAAACAGGCGCTCCAGAGTGGTGCGCGGGTGGCCGCTACGCAGCAGGCGCGTGCCGCCGCCTTCGGCTTTGACCAAGGCATCAATCTTGGCCAGCAGGTCCGGTGAGGCGTTTTCCAGCACCATCTCGGTTTGATTTTCCACGGCGATCAGTTCATTCAGCCGGCCTTCGCGCACCATGCGCCCGTGCGCCATGATGCCCACGCGGTCGCACACCTCCTGCATCTGCTCCAGCAGATGCGAAGTCACTAATACGGTGATGCCACGGGTGCGGAACTCGATGATCAGATCGCGGATGATGCGTGAGCCAGCGGGGTCCACACCGGCGGTGGGTTCATCCAGGACGAGCAACTGCGGCTCATGGATCAGGGCCTGCGCGAGGCCGAGGCGCTGGAGCATGCCTTTGGAATAACCGCCCACACGCCGCGTGGCAGCGTCTTCGAGTCCGGTCAGCGCCAGCATCTCTTCCGCACGAGACTTCAATTTGGCACCGCTCATGCCGCAGAGTTTGCCATAGAAGTGCAGGGTCTCGCGGCCGTTCAGGTGTTTGTAGAAATACGGGTTCTCCGGCAGGAAGCCCACGCTGTGGCGGCTGGCCACCTCCGTGCTCGGCACACCGAAGATGCTGGTGTCGCCGGAGGTCGGACTGAGCAGGCCGAGAATGACCTTCATCGTGGTGGATTTGCCCGAACCGTTGGGACCGATGAGGCCATAGACCTCCCCGGCCTGCACCGTGAGCGAGACATCATGCACGGCGCGAAATGCGCCTTTGCCAAGGCTGCCTTTGAAGACCTTGGTCAGATGGTTGACGGAAACGGCGGGCGTGGCGCTCATACGGGTTGGGACAGGTTAATCACGCAGAATGCTGAATCCACGCAAGTTTGGCTGTGCGGCAATGGCTTTCACCTCTCGTTGCTTGATGTGGGAACCCAGGCTGCTCTGCTGGATGTCTTCCAGGAAGGCCTCCAGTTCATCGACCTCCAAGGCCTGCGCCAGCAACTCCACGCGGCCATCGGGCAGGTTTTTGACCCAGCCGGTCACATCAAAGCCTGAGGCGATGCGTTTGGTGCTGTAGCGAAAACCCACGCCCTGGACGCGGCCTGAATAGAGAACATTTTTGGCAGTCATCACTTCATCAAAAGTTTCATGGCGGCGCGGGCTTCCTCGCTGGCCGCTTCAATCAACACCACGCCCGCCTCGCCGCGATTGCGCAGCAGGCTGACAAACCGGCTCTGCGCGGTGAATTCGTTTTCGCCCTTGGTTTCGTAGCGCTGCTTGAGGCAGTTCAGCATGGCTTTGTAAAAGGCATCGGCGGAGGATTTGTCCATGAACAGGGTCTGCCAGGCGGCGTGGTCGCGCTTGGCAGCGCCATCCGCCTTCCATGCGAGCAGACGATCCGCGACGAGTCCGCGTGCGCCGAGCGCGGCGTCTTCATCGGTGTTGTAGGCGCGCAGGGCCGTCACGCAGGCGAATTTGCCGAGGCGGTCATCCAGATAGGGCAGTGTGTTTTTGAGCTTCACTTCACCGAGCTGGATTTCGACGGGCGCGGGGCGTTCGGGATCGAGGTACACTTCTGGCTCGATGACCTCCGCTGTGCTGATGGGGGGGCGGCTGTAGGCGGCATTGAGCTGCGCGAAACTGCCGGCGCTGTGCAGGGTCTGGGCGAAATCAAAACCCCGGCTGAAGGGGAACAGGGAAAGATCGCGGAGGTAGGCGGGCATGGGCACCTGGTTCAGCGGATGATCCGGGTCTTCTGAGGGTAGGTCGTCTTTCGGAGCGGAGGCGGGGTTTTGTAGCGAGTGCAGGAAGCGCGTGAGCGCGGCATCGCCCGCGATCAAGGAATCGCGCGCCAGCCGCATGTCGGTCTTCAAGGGGCCGTGCTGCGGCTGAAACAGGATGCTGCCGTATTCGCGCAGCAACTGACCGAAGGCGATGCCGAGGGGCTCGTTCGAAGTCACGGCAGGGCCGGAGGCGGTGGAGGGATCAATGGTGAACATCGTCTCCGACTCATCGTCATACCAGCCGCCGAGCTGGCGGGCCAGCAGTGCGGCGCGCAGGGGCAGGGGATCAATGGCTTCAGGGATCCAGCCCAGCGCCGCGAGACCGTGCGCGAGCTTTTTGCCTTCATCATTCGGCTGCTGGCGGCGCAACCAAGCCAGGATCACCGTTTCCACTTCCTCCTGGCTCACGTTGGTCGTCACCAGGGGCAGCGCATGCAGCTTGCGCATTTTCATCATCTCCAGGCCCATGCCCACAAAGTCGGGTGCCGCATCATCGTCTTTGGGCACCATCTTCGGCGCGTCCTTCATGCCCAGAGTGCCGAGCTTCTGAATCATCTGTGCGTTCTCATCTTTTAGGGCGTCATTCTGGCCTTGGAGATACTCGATCTGACCTTCCAGCAGCACGATCTGCTTCTTGAGATCTTCCACCGTCTTGTGGGTGACGTCGATCGGGGCGGCTGCCGGCTTCGCTGCGACCTGCGGCGGTGGCGTGCTGATCACCAGCGGCGCTGCCGGTTTGGCTCCGGCCAGAAACAATGCCGCCGCACCTCCAAGCGCGAGGAGGATGAACAGCAGGGTGGCCGGGTTGAGCTTCATCATCAAACCATGCAGCGGGAAAACGGTGCGGGCAATATGACCCGCTGTTTTTCAGCGTACTTTTCCACTTGGCGGATTCCTGAACTCACTCAACATATCCGGCACCGGGCGAAGCCGCCCGCACCACCCATGTTTCGCTGGCGATTTGGCAACCACGACCTCGATCTCACCCATCGCGGTCTCATCATGGGCATCGTCAACGTCACACCTGACAGCTTCTCGGATGGTGGCCGCTTCAATGATCCGGGCCGCGCCGTGGAGCATGCCTTCACGCTGCTGGCGGAAGGGGCGGACATTTTGGACATCGGCGGCGAGTCCACCCGACCCGGGGCCGAACCCGTGGATGAAGCCGAGGAACTCCGCCGCGTGCTGCCGGTGATCCGCGCCGTGCGTTCGCAGACCAAGGCTCTCATCTCCATCGACACCATGAAGGCCGCAGTCGCCCGTGCTGCGCTGGATGCCGGGGCTGACATCATCAACGACGTCACCGGTTTGCGTGGCGATGCCGCCATGCCGCGCGTCGCGGCGGAATCCAAGGCGGGCCTCGTCGTCATGCACATGACCGGCACACCGCAGACCATGCAGTCCCATCCGCAGTACGACGATGTCGTCGCTGCTGTGGCCGACTACTTTGCCAGCCGCCTGCGAGTGCTCCAAAACGAAGGCATCGAGGCCGAGCGCATCGTGCTCGATCCCGGTTTCGGCTTCGGCAAAACCCTGGAGCACAACCTCACCCTCATGCGCGAACTGCCGCAGCTCTGCACGCAGCGGCCCTTGCTCGTCGGCGTGTCACGCAAATCCATGATCGCCCGAGTCGTCCATTCCGACGCCATGGAAGACCGCTTCTGGCCTACGATTGCGCTGAGTGCTTACGCACGAGAGCATGGCGCCCGCATTGTGCGTGTCCATGATGTGAAGCCGAATCGGGAGGCGCTACGAATGATGGAGGCGATTTTGGGTGGGGTGTGATACTGGCTGGCAGCCGGTGTTCACGCGATATGTGCTTGGACACCGTCGCTATCGAGGAATTTCCACACGTCACCAAACAGGAAATGATCAAAGGTCCGAATGTGATCTTTGAGAATGGGTTCGGTTCGCATGTTGGGGCGGATGTCGAAGTAATAGACACCATCCAAAGGGTTCAGCTTCACCGTGTATGCCTTGAAGTGGCCAGGCAGAAAGGTGGCGCTGACGCTATAGTCACGCGGACTGGCACCTTTTCTTTGCACGTCATTGAGGAAGATTGCGACGTGCGGAACTTGCTCTGAAGTCAGTCGATTGAACAAAAACTTGTCCATGAATACTTTGTCTAGCCTGTCTTTGCTGCTCGTCTTCATGGAGCCGATGGCTTTCACGAGTTCGCCTTGTTTGATAATGAGATCATGTTGGTAGCTCATTTCAAATGCCACTTCGCCGTCCACGGTAACGGGAATTTTAACCGTGCCCGTGGTGCAAGGCACGCCAGCTTGAACCAGTACCAAGCGGATGAGCCGCTCGAAAAGGTCGCCATTGAGTTTTCGCGCCGTGTTGGACTTACCAGATGGCAGGCCGTCGAGAGCAATGCCGATGGATTGCTGCAAAGAATAAATCGTCCTGTTTAAGGACAGTCGGTTGGCAGGTGTGTCCAGGCCAGATTCACGAATGCTGGCAAGCAGCGGCACAAACGTGCTGAGCGCTGAACTGCAATCCGCAGCCGAATACATCAGCGTGGAATTGATCGGACGGCTGACGTTGTAGCTGCCATCGTTTTTGAACTGCCAAAAGTTGTACTGTGGCTCGTTTCTCGATACGATCACGGCTTGTAGGCCGGTAGCGGCGAACTCAATAAACGCCTCGGCAAACTTGATGAAGTGCTCCAGCTTGGTGAAGCGGTTCTTGTCCGTGGCAATGGCGACAAGTTTTTTCAGAGTCATCGGATGCTTTCCCTCCGCATGGCATTGCGACGATCCTGTTCGATCCATTCACGCACAGGTTTCCTGACAGCATGTTCTAGCCGCTCAATGGCCCATTCATTGTGCTGTGGAGCGCTGTCGCAACCCAGCCAGTGACGGCCAAGTTGCTCGGCCACAACCAAAGTCGTTCCCGAACCTGAAAAGGGATCTAGCACGAGATCGCCTGCATTGCTGGAGGCCAGTACCAGCTTGCGTAGCAGTTCCTCCGGCTTTTGCGTCGGATGGGGAGTTTTCTCGCCCATGCCATTGCAGGTCGTGGGGATTTCGATCACGTCCTTGGGCTTCGCGCCGTTTGGGTGTGGTGTCCAGTCGTCACGATCTTTGGAAGATTGCCCTTTCCCGTATTGACTGCTTTCAGCCTGGGGATGCTCGGGGTATTTGAGTGTGTGGGCACCATACGGAATGCGCACATCGTCCACGTTGGAGGTAAACTTCTTGCCTTTGCGGAAGTGTAGTATGCTTTCGTGGGAGCGGCCCCAGTCTTTGCCAAGGTTGGCTTTGTTTTTGTAGTGCCAAACTAACCAGCGGCAGCCTTGGAAATAATGTGCCGCCGCCACTTTCACGTCTGCCAAAATTTCGGAAAATCCACAAATGTACAGCGTGCCGGTCGGCTTTAACACACGCGCAGCTTCCGTGATCCAGTCGCGCGACCAAGCCACATAGGCGTGCATGGAGCCAAAGTCGTCCCATTCAGCTTTTTTGATGTTGTAAGGAGGATCAGCAAAGACCAGATCCACCGACTCGGACTTCACTGTTTTGAGCCATGCGATGGCATCACCCAGAAATAGCTGCCCCCCCTGGGTTTCATAATGAAGTTGGGCCACGCAGTTTGGAGAGCTGATGACATGAGTCACCCCCTGCTGAACATGGGGTAATAATTCTGGCTCATGACTGACTGCTTTCTTGATGGGCATGTGATGGAAATTTGAGAAATCATGCCCCAGAGAGAGGAAAGCGCCAAGACAAACTCACTCCCCAAACAACGGAATCCCCAGCTTCTTCGCCAGTCGCTTCGGCCTGCGCATCGCTTCGGTCATACGCTGGGCTTCATCCGCGCCCCGCAGGTCTTTGCAGTCTGGATGCGCTTCGGGTGACTCAATGAGGCCAAGTTGGTGCAGCACATGCGCCGTGCTGTGTTTGTACGGCGAGGCGCTCATGCGGTCGTCGAGGCGGAAGACGAGGTCTTCGAAGGACTGGAAGGCTTCGAAGAGTTTATAAACGCGGGTGTCGAAACGGCCTGTGCCGGTCTTGAATTTCTTGTCGGCCACGCTGTCGAGCAGCCACATGTCGCGGGCGGCGCAGATGAGCGGGCAGGCGCTGACGCCGGCGCCGATGAGCAGAGGCAGGCCGAGCTTGATGGCGGTGGCGATGCCGTAGTCGTCTCCGCTGTGTGGGGAGAAGGGTAAATTCAGCCCTTTGCACATCGCGGCCCAGTAATGAAAGTGCGGCTCGTCGAGCGTGCTGACCTTGCCGCCGACGTAGGTCGGGTGCTGCGCGATCTCATGGAACAGCCACGGATCAAACGGTGTGGCCCAAGGCACGAAGGAGGGCTCCAACGCATGCGCGAGGCCGGGGCGGATGAGGTGCTCGGCGATCTGGAAGTAGGCGTCACGGCGCGGTTCGTTCTCCAGCGTGTTGAGCAGCTTGCTGGTCATGATCATCATCTCGCAGTTGTCATGCTCCTGCGCGATGTCGAGCAGCGGCCAGTAGCGCTCGGCTTTGAATGCGGTGTCATGCTCCGCGCCGCGTGCCGTCACGCCCGCGATGAAACGCTGCTCCGGGAACTCCGCGCGGAAGCGCTTCAGCACTTCGGCATAGAGATCGTTGCTGAGATCAAAGATGTACCCGGTGTCCGCATTGAGCACGAAGACCATCTCCACGCCGTAATGAGCCGCGCATTGCTGCATCCAGTGCACGCTTTTGGTGAAGCCGTCCCAGTCGGGTTTCTGGTCCTTGAAGGGCAGCAGCGTGGCCACGCAGAGTCGGGCCTTGGTGGTGTGATCAACGAGTTCCTCCTCGCTCGTGTAGGCCCAGACCGTTTCATTCCAGGCGGTGGAGGGCTTCAGGTCTGCGGGGGTCGAAATGAGGGCGCGGTGGTCTGCCATGCAGCCAGTAGAGCATGAGCGCTCCGAGGGGCCAAGACGAATTGCCAATGCCGGGGATCGGAAAATCCGATTACCGAATGATCTTCAGCATTCCTGCTTTGCCCGCAGGCCACACCGCGCCTTCCTTCACCCACTTCGTCAGGATCGCGTATTCATCCGGCGTCAGCCGCTCGCCCACAGCCGGCATGACGCTGACCTTTTGATGGGCGGACTTCACATTCGCCACGAGCAGGCTTTTCTCCGGATGCCCCGGCACGATGTAGGCCCCCAGTGCATCCGTGCGCATCGCTTCCTTGCGGGTTTCGAGACTCATCTTGCCCGGCAGCGCTTTGCGGTTGTGGCACATCACGCATTTGGCTTCCAACACCGGTTTCACATGCGCCGTGAAATCGACGGGGCTGGTCTTGGCAGCGTGGATCGCCGCCTGGCTCAGCACATTCTCACCCATCGGCTTGGTTTCCGGATTGGGTGGCGTGGTGCAGGCTGCGAGAGCGAGGACGCAGAGCAGGCTGGAGAGGAGGCGGATGTTCATGGCAGGACTGGACTGCTGAATGAGGCCGCCTGCAATGCGTTCGTTAGCGCCTTTTTTGAGGGGGAGGAGGTGCGTGGTGCGTCAAAACACGCCTTAGGTTCTGCTCTCCCAAAGCCGCCGCGCTCTTTGGCTCCCTACTGCCTGGTTACGGCGTGCGCCGGTGAAGCCGGAGTCAACGTGGGTTCAAGTCCCACCGATCCAATTAGACTGTTCGGGATCGAAGACTGCATCAGGGATGAAGCCGCGAGGTGGAACCCGAAAGCACGATGCAGATTGAACAGCTAGGCCGCAACGACAGTGAACCCCATCTAATGAGCCCCGATAATGCAACAACCAGAGAGCCGAGCCCCTGCCGTAAGGGCGAAGGCTGTCAGCATCCACGCCGACCCAATAGTCGAGATGGCGTGGATGATCACTCTGGCGGGGTCAGCGGGGGCGGCATGACTGGGAAGGACTCCGGGATAAGCCGGGAGGCCTGTGATGACATCTGGCTGCATGGGCAGCCGCAAACTCCCAGCACAAGTGCGGC
>CAINGK010000119.1 GCA_903848465.1 uncultured Verrucomicrobiota bacterium | reverse complement strand
TTGGTCGAACTCACCTCGTCCCATGCCAATGAGGGCTTTGAGGGTGCGGGCGTCCTTGATAATCCGGGTGAATTGCAGCATTCACCATGTACGCCACCCAACTCAATTAACTTATCTTAATTATCCGGTAACAAGTCTATTCTACCTCATGACCACACCTCACACCGCCGCGCGTCCCGCGCCGAATCAGCCGGTCAAGACTTTCGGCGAGAAGAACGACGTGGTGCTCCGGCTCAACACACTTTCCGCCCAGGTGATGAAGCAGGAGGGCATCGAAGTGATCGACGCCTACGCCCTGCTAGCCGCTCACCTCGATCTTGCCGCTGGCGACAATTACCATTGGCAGTCGCCGGCGTATCAACTGCTTAGCCAGGAGATCGCCAAGCGGGTCTTGTCGGTGTTGGGAAAAGGGCAGTGAGCTGGAATTGAAAGGCGCACAGGAAATGGCACCCGGCCATGTCAAGGCTTGACCTCGCCGACGGGCGCAGGGCTTGCTTCGGCTGGTTTGCTGAAGGTGCGTGTCGGCGCATCAATGAAGACATCCATCTGCTGGCCGACGAAGAGGGGCAGATCGCCGCGAGTGAAACTGAAGATGACTTGCAGCACCCGGGTGTCCACGCGCTCTGTGCTGTCGCCGGTGAGGGAGCGCTTGGGCAGGACGTAGGGTTCGAAGCGGACGAACTTCAACACGGTGCTGATGTCCTTGTTGCCACGCAGGCAGCCCGTTGCCACGGCCCCAGAGCGGATGCGCCAAGCATCATCCTCATCAACATCGACGCGTACGTGCAGAGGCTCCACACTGCCTAGCAGAATGAGTGGTGTTCCAAGCACTCCGGCGGGTGCGTATTCGCCGAGATGCGTCTTGAGCTGAAGCACTTCACCGTCCACCGGGGCGCAGACGGTGAGCTTTTCGAGTTCGGTATTGGAACTAGCCAGTTGTGCTTTTGCCTGGGCGAGTTGGGTTTCGACGATGCGTACGGTGTTGCGGCGTTTGTTCGTGTCCTCGGCGCTGACGGCAGCCTTGTCGCTGATGTTCTCATTGAACGCGAGTTCGTCCTTGGCGTCGGCAAGTTGGGCTTCCACCACTTTGACGGCGCTTTCTCGCAGTGCGATTTCGGCGCGGAGGGTGCGGTCATCCAGCGTGAAAAGGGGTGCGCCCTTTTGCACTCGGCTGCCAATTTGCACATAGATGCGTGCTACGACACCTCCCACTGTTGTGCCGATGGCAATGTTTTCCGTACTGGCCTCAATGATGCCTGCGCCTGCGACGAAGACCTGGTAAGGCGAATGCGCTGGCTGGGAAACCGGCGCGGCAGGTGCGACCTTCTTCGCGCCCTTGATGGCGACAACGATGCCGAGAATGATGCCTGCAAGAGCAAGGATAGGGAGCAGATATTTACGGATCATGGCTTCAAAGAGGTTGAATGTTCAGATGCCGGTGATGCTGGTTTCTGCGGGGTTTCGATGCCGGTGATGCGTCCGTCCTCCATGCGCGCAATGCGGTCGGCGAATTCATAAATGCGGGCATCGTGAGTGACGACGATCAAGGCGCGATTGCTGGCGAGCGCCAGACCGCGCATGAGCTCCATGACCTTGTGTCCGGTTTCGCTGTCGAGTGCGCTGGTGGGTTCATCGCACACGATTAAATCCGGCTGATGTACCAGCGCACGGGCAATGGCGACGCGTTGCTGCTGGCCACCGGAAAGGTCCACCGGCGAGGACTCTTCCATGCGCTGATCGAAGCCCACCTTGCGCAGCATTTCACGCGCCTCCACCACGGCGGGTTTGCGATTCATGCCCTTGATGACCAGTGGCGTGGAGACATTCTCTGCGGCGGTGAGTGTGGGGATCAAATTGAAGGCCTGGAAGACAAAGCCGATGTGTTTACCCCGGAAGCGGGTGGTTTCCTGCTCCGTCATCGTTTGATAATCGTGATCAAAAACGTCGCAGGTGCCGCCATCACGCCGCAGCACGCCAGCGATGACGGAGATGAGCGTCGTTTTGCCACAGCCGGATGGGCCGACGAGCATCAGCAGTTCTCCGGTGCGCACTTCGAGGTCCACGCCGCGCAGGGCCTGAAAGGCGGCCGCGCCAGTGCCGAAGGTCTTGGTGACTCCTTGGCAGCGAACTGCGATCTTGTGGGTTGTCGGAGAGGGGATAGGGGCGGACATAGAAGAAGACATCAACTGCGGAATACAACGGCAGGCTCCAGTTTCATCACTTTGCGAATGCTCAGTGCCGCCGCCGACAGGCAGATGAACAAGACTGCAGCCGCTGTGATCAGCAGCAGTTGCCAGGGCAGGTAAAACGCGATCTGGGTGCGGCCACTCAGCAGCGCACCCCACGCCGAAGCGAGACCCACGCCCAGGCCATAGCCAATGGCTCCCACGATCAAGGCCTGGAGGAGAATCATCTTGAGCAAGGTACTGTTCGTCGTGCCCATGGCTTTGAGCGTGCCGAAGTAGCGCAGATTATCGAGGGTGAAGTTGTAGAAGGTCTGGCCTGAAATCGTGATGCCAACGATGAATCCCAGCGCCACGGCGGTGAGGAAATTGATCGGCATGCCGGTGTACTTGAGATAGTAGTAGAACGTGAGTTTTTTAAACTTCGCTGGGGTGTAAGCCACGAGACCGGTCGCCTCTCGGATGCGGTCGCACACCACTTCTGGATCTTCGCCTGCGGTGGCCTTTGCGATGACGAAGGACAGCAGCTTGCGTTCCTGGGGCGCGAAGGTTGTGGCGCGTGAATAGGTGGTGTAGATGACCGGGTTCGCCTGGAAAGTCTCGGTGATTTTACAGATGCCCACCACGAACACGCGATGGTCGTTCAACTCCAGAGTGTCTCCCACTCGTAGCGGAATGCGGGTGCCATTCGGGCCTTGTCTGGCGAGTTTGCCCTTGGCTCCCACGTCATCCACGATGACGCCGTCGTTGCGACGAAGGTCGGAGATTTTGCCAGAGATCATGCGTGGCGGGCCGCCAATGAGCGTTTCATCATCCAGTCCGATGGTGATGCAGGTTTGAAAGGTGCCATTGTCCAGCCGTGCGCGCAGCGAGCCTTTGTAGAGCGGCACCGCCCATTCCACGCCAGTCACTCCGCGAATGCGGATCACCTTGGTGTCTTGCAGCGGTTTGATGTCATCAATGTACTGCACCTGCGGGTCCACTACCCAGATGTCTGGCAGCCCAACGTCTGTGAGAAAGCTAAAGGTGCGCGACATGACGCCCGCGAAAATCGCCGACTGCTGGGTGATCAGCAATGAGGCAAACGTCAGCCCGATGATGATGCCAATGTATTTGGCACGGTCACCGATGAGCATTTTCATAGCATAGTAATACATGACGCCTCCTCTATGGTGCCTGTGATCGGGAGCAACAATGGGCAATACTACCCCATTTTTGTGAACCCACTGTCACTCGACGCACTGGAAACCGCAATCTGCCAAGACGCACTTTAGGCCTCAACTGCTGCCTGCGTCGCATCATAATGGAATCCATTATGACCGGCTGCGTAATTTTGCGGATGGTAGCAAGGCGCCGTTTTTCGTTGGATTGACGTGTAAGAATGAACAAGCGCGCAACCAGCCTGGAGTGTTCCCTGTCCTGTCCTTGGACGGACTCCGGCCAGTGCCTGCGGGTCTTGGTGAAGGAAAGTATTGTGCTGAGTGGTCATCTGGGAGGCGGGCAACTCTCCGGGTTACGGTCGATGTACCACCCTCATGACCTGCCTCCATGTGTAAAGCCGAATGGCTGTCTGCATTGGGACAATGGTGAGGACCATCTTGAACCCACGCTACCGTACTGGGCAGATGACGGTCCTGCGTTATGAAGAATAGGGCGAGTTGCCTAAGTTCTACAGGGCTGAATCTATCCTGGTCAACGACTCTTGGAGGCGTCTGTTTCACAGCAGATTTCAAAGACCTTGAGAACGCCCAGTCCGAGCAGAACCGGAGGGAGCAGTCGGGTGGCGACGCTAGCTGTCACTTCGGCAAGCAGGCGTGGTGGAAGCAGGTTGAGGAGCAAACCGGCACCCAGTGCTGCAACCACCGACTTGGTGGGTTCGCGCCGCACATAATCTTCAACGCGCTTCAGGGCTTGATGAATGGAGACTTCGGCGGGGTGCGGAGGTGGTGGATGATTCATGGCTTTGCGGCATCCAATGAGGTTGTCAGAGTATATCCCGATCCGCCAGCGTCGCTTCACGTATCTTGGCGATTTCTGGGCAGCAGATGCGCCGCTCTATTTTGAAAGTCGCTCCAGTACATTCTGCGTGATGCGCATCACGGCGGCATCTCCGCCTAGAAGGCCGTGCGCCCAGTCGGTGGTGGCGGCGGTGAAGACGGTGCCGCCACGGGTGTAGAGCCCCAGGCAGGCCGCGCCAGTGCGTCCGCTTTCCCACTTCTCATACCATTCCGCATCGTCAGGGTGCCAGCGCGCCGGGCAGGTGGCGAGCACTTCAAAGGTCTTGGGGGTGCCGTCTTTGCAGGTGGGGAAGGGGAGTCCGTTCTTCCATTCCAGTTCGCAGCCGTCGCACTCATACCCGACGATGGTGTCTTTGCCGCCGAATTTGTCGCCTTGCTTGAGGCGGGTGCCGGCGAAGATCCAGTGTTCGGGGCGGTGGACTTCATACTCGGCGGGGTCAGTCATGAACTGGCCGTGGCTCTTGCGGTAGCCGCCCCAGAGGAAGCCGACGCCGGTGAGTTCGTTTTCAGGACGTTGCAGCAGATGATGGCTCCACAGGGTGCTCACGGTTTTAAACTGGCGTGACTGATAGACGGGATCGAGGTGGTAGTTCTGTTTGCAGCAGGTGAAGGCGCGGCCGTTGTCCTCGGCGCGGATCTGCCAGCAGCAGGTGTTGCCGCTGAAGAAGGCGACGTTGCCGCCTTGGCCGATCCAGGCTTCGAGGTTGTCGCGCATGGGTGTGCTCCAGTATTCGTCGTGACCGACGCTGAGCACGAGCTTGTAACTGGCGAGGAGTTCGGGGCGGAATTCCAGGTCATCATTGGCGGCGAATTCGAGCACATAGCCATTTTTCTCTGCCCACTGCACAAAGGGAAGCTCCCAGCGGCTGAACTGCGAGGGGCCGGGCCGCTCGAAGCTCACGCGATGGCCCTGATTGTTTGAGAGGCTGTTGTAGGCATAGACGGAGAAGCCGCCCCAGTTGTTGTAGGCGTTGTAGGTGTTCGTGCAAAGTTGCAGCAGGATCTTTGCGGTCGTGCCCGGTTTGGCCTGACGCACGATGAACCACGCGCTGCTTTCCGCCGTGCGCTTGCCGCGCTGCGTCCATTTGCCCCCCATGTCGGCAGCCCGGAGTGTCACCTCATAGTAGCCGGATTTCCAGGCGGCACCGCTGGGCACGCGGATGCTTTCCGGCCAGCGGCAGCCATTCGCCGAGGCATCCTCCGGCACGGGGTAAGCGACTCCCGGCACGTCGGATTTCTTCCACACCACCTCCCGCGTGGCACCCAGACGCGCCACTTCGATCTCATACTTCGCCGCCGTGGTGCTGACATGGAGCGGGATTTCTTCCCCTTGCACAATGCTGCGCTGCCCGGCGTAGCCTTCGATGAAAAGCGCTACGGGATCTGCCGCATGCAGGGAAGACATGGCGAAGAGGAGAGCGATGGTGCTGCGCATGAGACGGCTACGGCGCTCATCTGCTGCGGCTTTCAGCGGCTCACTGCTCAGTCTCAGACAGCTTCGCGGCTTCGCGCTTCAAGATGCGGCCCACGCGGTGCTTGGCCAGGTAAACCTGGGCGGCATTGACGCCCAGTTCCTTCTTCACGCGTTCGGGACTCCAGCCCTTGAGCACGTAGCAGGAGAAGATCTGGAACTGACGTGGCGATACCAGCGCACGCACCCGGCGCAGAGCGATGTCCATCACCTTGTCCTGCCATTCCTTCTCCCAGAGTTTTTCGAGAGCCACGCCGTTGGGGTCAACGCAGCGATCAATGGGGGCGGTGCGGCGCTCGTCGGTTTCGTCAGCGTAGAGATTGGCTTCACGGCTCTGCTGCTTTTTGCGGCGGCGGAACTGGTCCAGAATGCGCCAGCGGGCCTGATTGAGCAGGAAGGATTTGAAGGAGCCGAGGCTGGTGTCGAACTTCTTCTTCTGCAGGTTCTTGGCCACGCCGATAAAAGTTTCCTGCACGACATCGCTGGCCTCGTCATCACTCAGGCCAGTCTTGCGGGCGACATGGAAGACGAAACCCGAGTAGGTGCGGTAGAATTCATCCCAACTGGCCCAGTCATCCCAGTTGTCCAATTTTTCAATGAGCGTCTTCCGGGTCGGGGGGGATCCGGAGGTCTCCTTGAGGAGTTCTTCAGTTTCTGCGACAATCGGGAGGTCGGACATGCGGGGACGAATAGTAACGGCGGCTGGGGTGGAGGCAACGAGCTTTTGCCATCCCTTCGATAGATCGACTCGCGAGGCAGCGTATTGCCTGCCCCCCGAAAAACAATCACCCGGCCCAACTACTCCGATGCCGGTCAGACGACCCATGCCAAAACATCGCCTTTTTCCACCTGCCGTAGCATCCCTCTCGCTGCTGGTAATGGGTTTGAGCGCCTGTAGCACGGGCTTTTACAAGAAATGGGCGGACAAGGAAACCTTTGGCATTCTGCGCAAGAAAGCCAGCAAGGTGCCGAATTCCGGGCAGGACTTTCTGAATATCACGCCGCCACCGCCGGTCAGGCTGGAGGAACTCCGCAAAAGCATGACAAAGGAGGAGTTTCTGGGGGATCGGGCCTTCGTCGAGGAAAACGCGCGCATTATCAACCTGGCCAAGACCCTGGATTTGGCGGTGCATCGCAATCGAACCTACCTGACGCAAAAGGAAACGGTCTATCTGACGGCACTGAATCTCACGCTCACCCGGCAGCAGTATTCGCCAGTGCTGTCCGGCACCGGTTCTGGCACCAAAACTAGCACGCTCAACGTCAACAGCATCAATGATCTGGTGCGCACCTCCACGCAGACCACCACCAGCAACCTAGGGGTGTCCGCGCTGACGCGCACGGGGGCGCAGATCGCCACCAATCTGACCACCAACTTTTTGCGGTACCTTACCGGAAACGGCAACAACAACGGTCTTTCCCAATTGGGACTGTCGTTGACGCAGCCACTGCTCAGCGGAGCCGGTTACCTTTCCGCTTCTGAGATACTGACTCAAAGCGAGCGCAATGTGCTTTATGCGATCCAATCCTTTGCGCAGTACCGCAAATCCTTCGTCGTCAGCATCGCCTCTCAGTATTTCAGCACGATCCAGTTGCGCGAGACCGCACGCAACGCCTACCTGGCGTACAAGGGCTTTGATTTCGTGGTGGCACGTGAGACCGCCATGCAGGCTGAGAATGCGGCCAACAGTACCAAGTCCTCGGTGTATCGTCTCGTGCAGTCGCGCATTGTGTTCCAGCGCAATTGGATCAACGCGATCCAAGCCTATGAAGCGGGTCTGGACAATCTGAAGATCAATCTGGGACTGCCGGTGACTGAGCGCATCGTGCTTGATTATAAGGACAAGAACGATCTGAAGATCCTTGATGTGCCCGGCACGCTGGAGGAGGCCATCACCGTGGGCCTGAACGGCCGTCTCGACATCTGGAGTCTGAGGGACCAGGTGGAGGACGCCAGCCGAAAGGTGCTGATCGCCAAGCAGCAGGCGCTGCCGACGGTGAACGCTCTGGTAAACTACAGCGTCCTAGACAACCCAGGCCGCAAACAATTTGCTCTTGATCCGCAGAACCGCAACTACAGCATGGGCTTGAACACCGACCTGAACCTGAACCAGAAGCCCGAGCGCAATACTTTGCGTACCGCCATCATCACGGAGCAGCAGGCCAGACGTGCGCTGGATCTTGCCGAGGAAACGGCCATCAGCAATATACGCGCCGACTGGAGAAATCTGCAACTCGCGCGCAAGCAGTATGACCTGGCTATGGCGGGTATGACCTTGAGCACATCCCGTCTGGAGGTGGAGGAGGCATTCAACGCAGAGGGCATCGGTACTGCGATCAACTTGGTGGACGCTCAGAGCGACATGAACACCACACGAAATCTGATGGTTTCCACCTCGATCAATCACACGCTGGTGCGGCTCCAGTTGTGGTTGGACATGGGGGTGCTGTTTATTGATAAAGACGGTGGGTGGGTTGACGTATTAAAAACGGAGAAGCCAAAAGGAGAATGAAGAAGACAAAATCCAGCAAGAAAATAGCACTCATTATAGGACTCGGCATGCTGGCCGTTGTCGTCTGGTGGCGGATGTCCAGCGCAGGACCCTCGACGGAAAAGGTGCCCACGTTCATCGTGCAACGCGGCCCGCTGGAGATCAATGTGCTGCAAGGCGGGGAAATCCGCGCTCTGGAGAACTATGGGGTGAAAAGTGAGATCGAAATCCCCACCAAAATCCTCAATCTCATTCCTGAGGGCTACATGATCACCGAGAATGACATCAAAGACGGTAAAGTCTTGATCGAACTCGACAGCACCGACCTCAAAACGAAGATCGAGACGCACGAGATTGAATTCCAGACCACGGTGTCAAGCTACATTGAGGCCGATGAGAACCGCGAGATCCAGCGGAGCGAAAACCAGACTCTGGTGCGCGACACCAAGCAGGTGGCCATGTTTGCCCTGATGGACTTTGAAAAATATCTGGGACGGGAGGTCACCGCAGCTATTTTGAAGGCCGCCGGGCTGCCACCCGATGTTGAAGCCTTTGAAAGATACGCTGACGTGCTGGAGACGCAGGCCAACTCCATGCCCAGATCCGAGGTCGCCGTCACCAAGCGGGCGTCTTCTGCTAAAGATGGCACCGTCAAAAAAACGCTCGCCGCCATGCCCGCCAGCGAGATCATCGACTTCTCTCCCTATCTGGAGCAGAAGGCCCAAAGCGATGGTGAAGCGCAGCAAACGCTACGGCAGTTGGAGGATGATCTGCTGCTGCACCGTTCCGAACTGGCTCTGGCCAAACAAAAGGTGGAATCAACCAAGCGTCTGGCGGAGAAAAAATTTGTGACCGCCGCCTTGCTAGAGAACGACCAAGTGAGCTTTGACAAGGTCGAACTCTCCGTGAAGACCTCCGAGACGGCGCTCGCGCTGTTCAAAAAATACGAATTTTCCAAGCTGTGCGCCACGTATCTCAACGCCTATCGCGAAGCCTTGAACAAGCTGCTGCGCACCATCCGCGCCAACCGCTCCCGCATGGCTCAGGCTGAGACCAAATTTAGCACGGCCAAACGGCGCTATGAAATGGAACTGGACCGGCGCGAGAATCTGGAACAGCAGCTCAAGGCTTGTGTGATCAAGGCTCCCCAGCTTGGATTGGTGGCCTACGGTGATCTGAACGCCAGCGCGGCCTACAACTACACCAACACCATTGAAGAGGGGGCTACGGTGCGTCTGCGTCAGACCATGCTGACCATCCCAGACATGAGCCAGATGGGCGTGCGTGTGAACGTGCATGAATCGCAGATCAAAAAGGTGCGCATCGGCCAGCCAGTGAAGGTGCGCGTCGATGCCGAGCCGGGCAAAGAACTGGATGGTCGCGTCGCCGAACTTGCCGTCCTGCCGGACTCCAGCAGCAGCCGTTACACGCCCAATCTGAAGGTTTATCCCTGCACCATTCACATCAATGGGTACCACCCATGGATGAAGCCTGGGATGAACGCCAAGGTCGAGATCATCGTCAATCAACTCGCCGATGTCATTTACGTCCCGGTCCAGTCCATCGAGGTCGAGCAGGATCATCATTTCTGCTACATCAGCAACAACGGAGCGCTGGAGCGCCGGGAGATCAGCACCGGACTTTTCAACGATGAATTCATCGAGGTGCGTGACGGCCTGCAAGGAGGTGAAGCCGTGGCCCTCGCGCTGCCGAAGAAGGCCGAGGCCGACATGGGAGGCCAGGGCAAGGCCGAACCTGAGGGCGGGGCACCTAAAGCCAAACCAGCCAAGCCCAAAGAAAAAGCCGTGGCACTGGCCAAACCGTGATGGCGGACTCTGAGCCCATCATCAAGCTGGTGGACATCTGCAAGAGCTACCAGATGGGGGAGACCACCCAGCATGTGCTGCAGGGCGTCTCGCTCTCCATTTACCCCGGTGAGTACGTCTGCATCATGGGCCCCTCAGGCTGCGGCAAGTCCACGCTGCTCAATGTCCTTGGCTGTCTCGACCAGCCCACGTCTGGCGACTACTATCTCGGCGGTCTCAATGTGGCGCATCTGGAGGACGATGATCTCTCCGCTGCACGCAATAAAAACCTCGGCTTCATTTTCCAGAGCTACAATCTCATCCAGCAGCTCAGCGTCATCGAAAACATCGCCGTGCCGATGTACTACGGCGGTGCCAAGGACTCTGACATGATCGAAACCGGCACTCGGCTCGCCACGCAAGTCGGCCTGGAACACCGCCTGCATCACAAGCCCACCGAACTCTCGGGCGGCCAGCAGCAGCGCGTCGCCATCGCCCGGGCGCTGTCAAACAATCCGCTCGTCATTCTTGCGGACGAAGCCACGGGAAATTTGGACTCCAAGTCCGGCAAGGAAATCCTCGATCTCTTCGACGACCTCAATCAGCAGGGGAAGACCCTGGTATTCGTCACCCATGACGAGCGCATGGTGCAGCGCTGCACACGCATCATCCGTCTGCGTGATGGTGTGATCGAGCACGACCAGGCGGGGGCCAAGGCGGAGCGGCTGCGCGGCAAGGTGATCGGCCAGCACTACCACCTCGCGGCTTGAGCCACTGGCTGCCGGAATTGAAAAAGTTTGTTGGCTTTTTCAGCACGGATAGCCAAGATTCCGCCCATGGCTCAATACACCGTACAACCCGGCGACAATCCCTCTGAGATTGCGAATTCTTTTGGTATGACGCTCGATCGGTTCCATGAATTGAACCCCGATCTGGTTGATTATGGCACAGGCAACTGGAAGGTATTGTTTCCAGGTCAGGTCGTGAACGTGGATGGTGGGGGAGGAGACACGGCTCCTGACCCCGCTGCGAGCGCACCCAGCACTGCTGCCGCACCGCCGCCATGGATGCAGATCGCCATCATGGAGTTGGGCGTGCAAGAGTGGGCGAGTGGCGACAATCCGCGCATTTTGGAGTATTTGCAGAGCTGCGGCATCGGTGGCAGCCTGCTGCACGAGCAAACCGCCTGGTGCGCTGCCTTTGTAAACTGGTGTGTGCTCCGTTCCGGCTTTCAGCCGCAGCACAGCGCCAGAGTCGCTGACTGGTGGGGCTGGGGCCGCCCCGTGGAACCGACGTATGGAGCCATCTGCATTCTGCAGCCCCTCGTCGTGGATCAGGCCAGCAGCGGCCATATCGGCTTCCTGCACGCCGAGGATGACGCCAACGTATGGCTGCTCAGTGGAAATTCGCACAACCAGGTGCGCATCGCCGCGTATCCAAAGGCCAAGCTGATCGCCAATGCCCCATTTCGCTGGCCGTATTGAGTGGTGTGCAATAGCCTTGTACCCGTACAAATTCCCGCAAACCGCCGCTGAGGTTTGTCATTTCAATCATTCGTCGGGTCCACGCCGCGTTGCAGCTTGCGCACAAGATTCTTCACTTCGTGGGCCTCGCGCAAGTCCTTGAACTGCACTTCAATGCCAGCATTGGCGGCGGTGGAGAAGTCGATGGTGCCGAGACCTAGCAGGCCTTTGAGGCCGGTTTCGTACACGTCGATGCTGCGGATGTCGCAAATGCGCGCCTCCTTGGAGTTGCGGCCGATGAGGCCCCAGATCAACTCCACACGTTCGCGTGTGACGATGTAGTCATGCGTATAACGCGAAATGCCGATAGCGATGAGCGTGGAGGAGGCGCAGAGCAGGGCGATGATGGCATATTCGAGCTGAATCACAAAAAGCAGGCCGCTGGCAATGATGAGCAGCAGGCAGAGGAATAGCGCTTTAGGATAGCCCAGCCAGGAAGGATGCGCGTGGTGCAGGATGACCTCGCCACTGGGAGAGAAGTCGCGATCATCTTCATCGTCGGCTGGTGCGGCTTCGTCGATTTCATCCTCTACTTCATCATCTTCTTCAGTTTCAGCCTCCTCGGGGTGCTCTGTATCGGGGCCGATCTCGCGGTAGGCGGGACGGGTGATCCGCGCCTGGCCATTCATGGCACTGGGACGGCGCATGCCGCTGACCAGTTCCCCCACCGTGTGTGTCAGGCCGGTGGCCTGATCCACGCACATTTCCCCACGGGCGAGCGAGCCACGGGCTACGAGGGTGTATAGATCCTCCTTGGACAGCGGATCGCTGAAAGCCGGATGCTGCGGGAGTGTGTAGCGGGCGGACATGGAGAAGGCCTATTCACAGCCACAAAAGCACAGGCGGGCGGCCTGTGTCACGTCCAATCACTCAGCTTCGGGCGCAGGCGGGAGTAAATCTTCGCGCTGCATCAGATCGGCTACCTTGAGCAGAAGCAGCTCACCTTTCGGCGTGCGGACGATTTCCCCAAGAAACGGCGTGAGGCGGTCCATCTCCGCCACAGCGGAATGCACCAAGCTGGCGATGATGCGTGAATCATGGCGATTGGGCGGGAAGACATTCGTGACGCGGAACATCACCTGGCCACTCTCCCATTCGAGCTCGAAGTTGCCGAGATTCAGATCTTTGTTTGTGCGCATCAGCAGCTCGCACACCGGCAGGCGGTGGGAGGATGGGACCTGCAGCGTGGAGTTGGAGACGACGGTGATGATATGAGTCTCGCCAAACACCTGCACATGCAGCGGGATTTTGGTGTGGTGCGCCTCAAAATCGGCCTCAATGACGGCATGCTCTGGGACTTCACGGTAGAGCCAGCCCATTTCCTTGAAGGTATTCAGGGTGGTGGCGTAGAGGGCGGACATGCGGCGGGATAGAAATCTGAGATTTGAAATCTTAGATGGTCGGGGCGGCCAGATTCGAACTGACGACTTCTTGCTCCCAAAGCATCTGGTTTAAGCGTTTAGTTGACTGACAATCAGTAGATTATTTTTCAATGTGCTAGCGAGCTGTCCCGGGGAGGTTTTTAACTGTCGGAATG
>CAINGK010000118.1 GCA_903848465.1 uncultured Verrucomicrobiota bacterium | reverse complement strand
TTTTGCTTAACTTAACGACATTGATTCGTCATTCGTCATTCGTCTCCGCACTCCATCCGCCAAGATCGAGGACGAGCCAGACCACACCTCCCAAACAATCCCGCCATGTGCCTTGTGATTGCCTCGCGCTGTGATTGAATGCGCGCATGAAACTTTCTCTCCTTCCACTGCTCGCACTGGGTTTTCACATCACCGCCGCACTTGTCCCGGCACAGGCGGCGGAGGGGGACCTGAAGAAGGCCATCTTCTGCCATGGGGTCAATGACGATCAGTCGCCGAAGGACACGGCGGAGTTCTTCCTCCAGACGGAGCCGGTCTTCCTCTCGATCGAACTCAAAGGCCGCCCGACCTCCGGTGTGGTGGCTGCCAAGTTCATGCTGCGCGACGACCTCATCGCCGAGGCCAAGGTGGACGTGGCCACGGTCAACAAAGGCGTGATCTTCTCCATCGGGGAGGACACCTTTGTGAGCTTTGACCTCAAGCCCAAGCAGCCGCTGCCCGTGGGCGCGATCTACTCGGTCAATGTCACCTTTGGCGACAAGGCGCTGGGCGTGTTCCCCTTTCGCGTCGCGCCGCCGAAAGACGCCATCCCCAGCAAGCTGATCCAATCTGCCCTAGCCAAAGGCGCGGATGAAGACCACAAGCCCGTGGATGAAACGCACGACTTCGTCGGCACGGACAAGGTCTTCCTCACCGGCGTCGGCAATCTCGGCCTCGCCTCCTGGCTGGAGGCCAGTTGGATCGTGAATGGCAAGGTGGATGAGACTGGCACACGCAGCTTCACCATGGAGGAGAACAAGGAAAACGTGCCCTTCCACTTCGCCTACATCCCCGCCGGTGGCTGGCCCGCCGGCACGCACGAAGTCTCCCTGCAACTGGATGGCAAGGAAGTGGCGCACGAAAAATTCACCGTCAAAGCCGGCGCGCCCATGGCCGGCGCGAAGATCGAGATCGTCTCCTCGCAGCTCCTCAGCGACGACGGCAACGGCGAGCCCGACAAGGAAGTGAAACACTTCACCACCGACGACACCGAACTCCACGCGCGCTGGACGCTGAAGCAGGCGGTGCTCGTCAAAGGCGTGCAACTCGTCTGGGTGCTGCTGGCCACGGACGACGCCAAGGAGCAGGTGCTCGCCACCGCCGATGTGGAAGCCGGTGTGGACGACCAGATCGACTCCTCCCTCACCGCCAAAGACGGCCTCCCTGCTGGCAAGTACCGCATCGACCTCATGCAGGACGGCAAGGTGCTGGACACCAAGGCGTTTAAGGTGAAGTGAGGGCTCTGAAAAAGAGAACCACGCGAACCCCTCAGCGAAGATCAAGGCTCATCCGTGAAAATCCGGTGCGATCCGTGGTTGGAAATTGATTCGCTTCACTCACCCTTCGGGCTCACTGCGTTCGTCTGTCTCGCTCGGCTCCGGAGTTGGACCACGGATTTCACGACCAGCACGGATCACCCCCATGCTTTCAGCCACAGGCTTTCCAGCGTTTTCACGACGAAGTTCGTGAATAGAACAGGTTAGATAGGGCATCGCCGGTGCGTTGACTCGCGATGAATCCCGCCATCGTACGTTCCGTCTTTTCCGCCCTCCTGCTGTTTCCTGCGCTGTTGCCTGCGCTGGATGACGCCAAGCTGGCCGCCATTCACCCTGCCATGGAGGCTGCCGTGAAGGCCAAGCAGGCGGCAGGCATCGTCACGCTGGTGCTGGAAAAGGGCAAGGTCGTCCACTTCGATGCCGCTGGCATGGCCGACATTGGCACTGGCCGTGCGATGGAAAAAGACGCGCTGTTTTGGATCGCCTCCATGACGAAATCCATCAACGCCACCGCCGTGATGGTGCTGGTGGATGAAGGCAAACTCTCGCTCGATGAACCCGCCTCGAAGTGGTTGCCCGAGTTGGCCAAAGTGACCGTGGCAGGTGGCAGCGCACCTGAGCAGCCCATCACCCTGCGTATGCTGCTCAGCCACACGGCGGGCATCGCCTTCCCACGCCGTGCGCCTTCGGACGGTGCAGTCTCGTTGAAGTCCTACGTGGCTTCGCTGCTCAAGACCCCGCTCGCCTTTCAGCCGGGCAGCGCCTACGAATACGGCTTCGGACCCACCGTGTCCGGGCGCATCATCGAGCTCGTCTCCGGCATGAAGTATGCCGAGTTTTTGCAGGCCAAGATCTTCGCACCGCTCGGCATGAAGGACACCCTGTTCAACCCCGATGACGCCCACCGCGCCCGCATCGCCCGCACGTACAAGATGGACGAAGACACCCACGAACTCGTGCCCGGCTACAATCCCTTCGTCACCAGCGACGCCAGCGTCACGCACATGACCGAGCCCGCCGGCGGCCTCTTCTCCACCGCAGCGGACATGGGGCGCTTCTACGCCATGATCGCCAACAGCGGCGAGCTGGACGGCGTGCGCATCGTCAGTGAAAAATCGGTCAAGGACATGACCACCCCCGTGACCGCCGGTGGCAAGTCGCTGAACTACGCCTGTGGCTGGCAGGTGAACATCGAAACCCAGCGCGTGAACTCGCAGATGCCCGTAGGCAGCTACGGCCACGGCGGTGCCTTCGCTACCAATGGCTGCCTCGATCCGCAGAGCCAGATCGTCACCGTGTTCATGGTGCAGAATGTCCTCGTGCCCGACAGCGGCAAACCCAAGGACGCCTTTCAAAAGCTCGTCATGGAAGCCGCCGGGATCAAGGTGGTGCCGCCACCTGCGGTGAAGAAGAGCAAGCCTTGAGGCATGGCGGTTTGTTAAGTGCGATGGGCACTCCTGCCCGTCGATCAGCGCGCCCTTTCCACCCCAGCCTTCAAGGACCACGGATGGGCACGGATTGACACGGATGCCGGTGCGGATGGCGGTTGCTGGATGGGTCCACACACCGCCTACTGCGGGAGAAACGTCAGCAACGTCAACATTGTCAACGTCACCCCACCTCAACGCCATCCCGCTCACCCTCGCCGGACGGTGTGCCAGTGCATGAGCATTCTATCCCAGAAGATTCCCTTTTGGCGGACTCTCGCGACTTCGTGCGCAGCGCAAGCCTGAATCGGCGGCACCGCTTTCGCGGGGTGCAGGATGTTCTTTGACCGCAGCCCTCCGTCCAAGCCCCGAAGCTACAACTCGAAGGTAGCCTCTGGGTGTGGTGCTGTTCGCTTCCTGCGCTTCAAAGAAAGCCGTGCTTACGGGCAGCGGCTTGGAGCAGCGGCGCAGGAAAGTCCGCCAGCGTTTTTAGACTGCGTGGCTGCTCGTCTTTTTCGGGAGTCCTGATTCAATACACCTCATCATGGGTGCCAGTATTCAGCAGCAGCACCCGCGCATGACCGCCCTCTTCTTCATACACGATGCGCAGATCATAGCCCGCGCTGACAGCCCGCAGCCCGCGTAGCTTACCGACCAGCCCGTGGTTCTTCAGTGCTGGGTGGAAGGGCTGGTCCATGAACAGCGTCAGCGCTACCTCCACTCGCTGCTGGTCACGCACGGCCAGGCGGGCAAAGGCTTTGTCGAACCGTTTCGTCGTCTGCAGCGTCATGCCTTGACTTGGCGCAGGTGAGTGATCAGCGACTCCGCTGTGGTGAAGGGGCCGCTAAGCATCCCAGCCTTTTGTGACTCGCGCTTAGCCTTCAGAATGTCCTTCGTCTCCTTGGCGCTGAAGCGGTAGGCCTCAGGCTCCTCTGCTAGGGCAAAGGGGATCGAGTGCGTGGCCACGACTTTCGTGAGAAACACCCGCACCGCGCTTTCCATGTCCAGGCCCAAACCATCCAGCACTTTGGCGGCCTTCTTTTTCAACGTGGGATCAAGGGTGACTTCAAGCGTCTGCGGACTCATGGCGTGTATCGTAATGGGAATTTCCAACCGCTGCAAGACTTCATGCCACGCATTCGTGGAGTTGGGGTGCCGCCGACATTGTTGACGTTGCTGACGTTTCTCCACACCGCAGGCACTGCGCGTGTACACCCCCCGCAGAATTTGGGGAAGTTCCTCCACCAACGGAAAGGTTTTCAGGCCCCCCCCGAGGCGAGAGGGGAGTCGCGCGCGAGCAGAGCGGGGAGGTTGGGCGGCCCAAAGGGCCGCAGGAGTCAGCCCAGGGTGCCGCGAGGAACGAGCAAGCCCTGGGTTCGGGTGACAACGCACCGCCTCTCCCAAGGCCGCGCTCTGAAGGAGCGCAGGAGTGGATGCGAGCTGGCCTGCGCCATGCATGTACCCTCTTTTCAGAGTTTGCTCACGCGAGGGAGATGCTGGATCTATGGCGAGTTCAACCCATTGGTAATCAGTGATTTAAACTGGTATTATCTACAAAATGATTGGCATTTTTTTCCGGCGTAGGACTGCTATTCCCGTTTTTCGCCTCACCGCGACGGATAAAGCTCCGGCATCAGCAGCGGACGCAGCACCATGGGGGTGAGCTCGTAGGGCAGGGGGAGCCAGGGGTGTTTTTTGTCATCTTTGCGTAGGCCCCACCAGAGGCGGCCGCCGTGGCGCCAGGGATCGATCACGAGTCCGTCCTCGAAACGTTGGCCCTTTGCGGTGACGATGATGCCGTGGTGCTCCATCCAGGTGTCGCGCTTGGAGGCGACGAGATGCAGGTCCATCGTCTTGAGGTTCAGGCGGAAGAGGTGGGGAAACAAATCGTCACGCCACTGGTAGCAGAGGCCGCGCTTGCGCAGGCCGGTGTTGATGAGGCCGTTGTTCATCCACGGATAGATGAAGGGCTTGAAGTCGGCGGAGAGCTTGGCGGATTCTTCGATGGCGGTGGTGGCTAGGCGGTCGGCTTCGGTTGCGCTGACCGTGGGGGAGAGCTGCTGGAGGTCGTGGCTGAGGCGCTGGGCTTTGGCCTGACGCTCGGTGGGCGTGCCGACGTTGACGCAAGCGGCGAGTGCCAGGGTAAGAACGAGTGAAATGAGGCGCGAAACGTGGAACATGCGGTGGGTTGAGATTCAGGTCAGGAGCACTTTGAGCGTGGTTTTTTTTAACCCCAGAGACACGATGGACACAGAGATTTTCTGTTCAAGATCCACTTCTGAACTCTGCGTTCATCGTGCCTCTGTGGTTGAGTTTCATTCCTTGGAAAACATGTGGAAAGAGGGGCTTCAGGTCAGGGGGCCGTGGGCGGCCTCATGCAGGGTACGGGCTTGCTGCCGCCACTGCTCGCGTTTGGCGCGGTTTTTGAAGGCCAGCAGCTCGCTGAAGGCGCGCTTTTCGTCTTCATCCCACAGGGCGATCTGCCGCCAGGTGCGGATGCCGTGGGCGCGAAGCTGGTCGCTGGTGATCGTTTTGATGCCCTTGATCTGCGTGAGGTCGTCATCCGGCACGTCGGCGAGTGCGGTGGTGGCGACCTCCACGCGCTGCAGCGCACGGGCTTGATTTTGCAGCCGCTCGATTTCGGACGTGGCGGTGGCAAGGCGTTTCTCGCTGTCGGCCAGACTGCGGTGGGCCAGTGCCATACCGGCGGGATCAGCGAGCGTCTGCGCTTCGAGTTTGCGGATGCGCCGCTGCCAGTCGTCGCGCTCCTGGGTCAGCGTGGCAATGCCGGTCTGGTGTGCGCTGAGCTGGCTTTCGAGCGCGGCGATTTTGTCGCGGAGCGTCGCGGTGGCGGCGGCCTTGGCTGCCTTGGGTTTCGCTGGGGTGCTGCGTTTGCGTTTGGGTTTGTCAGTGACCGCGGCGACTTCCTCTGCGGCAGCCGGAGGTGCCACGGGTGGTGTGCTGCGCAGGTGGTCGAGTTCTGCCTGGGCGGCGAAGTGCGCGGCACGCAGCTCTTCCATTTCAGCGGTCACCTTGGCCAGCTCCGCTTCGAGCGCTTGGGCGGCTTCGTTTGCCTTGGCGGCTTCCTCCTGGCGCAGTCGCGTCTCGGCCTGCGCGGGTTGCAGTTCATCACGCAACCCTTCATTATCAGCGATCAATCGGGCCACTTCCGCTTCGAGAGCCTGAGCGGCTTCGTGCGCCTTGGCGGCTTCATCCTGGCGCAGCCGCGTTTCGGCCTGCGCGGATTTCAGTTCATCACGCAGGGCTTGGAGTTCGGCGGCGGCAGCCGGGTCAGGCAGGGCAGGGGTGGCAGATGTGAGCGGAGCCGGGGCTGCCTCGGCGGGGGCAGACGGGGTGGCTTCAGCCTGGGGTAGGGAGGCCGGAGCCGTTTCATCCTGAGTGGCGCGTGCTTTGAGGCGCTCCAGCATGTCGCTGCCACGCCACTGCCAGCCAAACCACGCGAACAGCGCGGCGGTGAGGCCGAGCAGCGGTGCGAGGTAGAATAGCAGCCAGAGGAAGGAGGACATCAGTGGATAGCAGGGGGAGGCAGGTGCAGGCGCAGTTGTTCGATGGCCTCGGCAGAGAGTTCTTCAACGAGTGCGGCGGGAATGCCAGCGGGCAATTGGCCGGACTGGGCTAGTCCCCCTGCCTCGACGAGCGGGCGCGTCACCGGGATGGTCTTCCAGGTGCTGCCGGGGCTGGCGATGGCGAAAATCCCGGCGCTGCCCGCAGCGGGTGGGGGCGGCAGGCTTTTGAGCGTGTGCAGGATGCGACCGGAGGGTTCGCAGTCGCCGCGCACCTGAAGGTCGTCGCTGCTGACCATGAACGGCGGGCTGTAGGCCTGACGCACGGCGGCGATGAGTTGGGCGCGCACGGCTTCTTCCGCGACCTGTCCTGAGAGGATGGCCTTGGTGCCAAACAGGGCGAGGGTGACAATGGCCGGGTCGGTGGGCTGCGGCGGAGCGGGTGCGTGGGAGTCATCTCCTTGCAGCCAATGGCTCAGCATCGTGCTGTCATTTTGCAGCGGTTTGGTATCAAGTCCTGCTGGCAGGCTTTGTTTCCACGACTGCTCGCTGGGGGCGGTCTGCCAGTCCACGGGCTTCCAGGCTTCGCCGCTGAAGCTGAGGAAGCAGGATTTGCCGCTGGCCTTGCCCTCCTCCGGCAGCAAAGCGGTGGTGATGGGGCCAAAGTCATCCGTGGGACGGCGCAGCGCGCTGACGCGGATTTCGTCATGCAATCGGCGTGGGGCGAAGGCGGCCAGGGCATCTGCCAGCACCTCGCGCTTCACGTCGGCAGTGCCCACTTCGCCCCGCAGGATGATCTGCTGATCCCGCACCGCGAGAAAGAGGTAGCCCACGGGCAGGTGGGACAGTCGTTCGTTTTCCGCTTGGGCGATATGTTGCCGCTGCTGGGTGGCGCGCAGTTCATTGAGGGCGGGCAGCACCTGCTGCTGCCATTCATCTTCACGGACTCCCTGGGCGGTAGCTGCCGCGCGCAGATCTTCGTCAGACTGGCCCAGCGTCAGCTCCTGCCACGACTGGCCGATGCGCGCCAGGTAGGCCTGCACGCCGGAAGGCGGGGACGGCACCGTGCGCAGGGTGGCGGAGACGCTGGCTGCTTCATCGTGGGTTTCAGCATCGGTGCCCGGCATGCCCTCGCTGCTGCCGCCCCGCGTGCTCCAGGCAGCCTGCACGCTGTGCGCTAGGTCGCGTGCTTCGTAGGCGTTGGCAGCGGTGCCCAGCAGGCGTGCATGGTCGCCATTGGCCGCCAGCAGCATCCAGCCCGGCGGGCAGGGAAGGACCTCAAGCTCGCTGCGCACACTGCTGACGGGATTGAGATGCCGAGCGAGGCCGAGGGAAAACGTTGTGGGTACGCGCACCAGATCGGTCACGGCGGCTTCGATCAGGCTGCGGTCCTGCGGCGTGCGCACGCTGCCGCTCAGGCGTGCCTGCTGGCCGCTGAACTCCAGGTGCAGTCCGCTCATGCGTTGGCGCAGTGCTGGCTGCTGCGCCAGCACGTCCTGCGCGGCGGTTGCAAGATCGCGCTGCAGGTGCGGCAGGCACACCAACGCACCGACCAGCCAGAGCGCGAAGAGCGATGCAGCAGATTGGATCCAGCGCGCGCGAGTCATGGCGGGGTAGATCACTCTTTTTCGGTGAGCATGCGCACCTCTTCGAAAGTGTAGCGGCGGGTCTCGCCGCGCTGATTGGCCTGCACCAGGGTTCCCGTGCCGGTTTCCAGTGCCGTGAGCCAGCCCTCCCCATAGGCCCAGGTGTCCAGGCAGATGCGGCTGGGGAGGATGCGGGGCAGGCCGTTCTTCTGGGCGGTGTGGCCGCAGACCAGGGTTTTGCCGGAAAAATGCGGATGGGAGTCGTCAAAGCGCCGCCAGAACAGCCAGTCGTCGCTCTGATCCGGCATGGGCAGCATGGCGTTCACATTGGCGTGGGCAAAGATGTGTGTCTCGGTGGCGTGCCAGCGGCGCAGGCGCTGGCTGAGGAAGTCCCAGTGCTCCTGCGGGATGACGTTCCAGTCCGGCTGGTCCATGCAGCCGTAGGACTGCATGGTCTGCCGCCCGCCCGCACCATACCACGAATTGGCATCAACCAATCGGCTGTAAGCGTCGAGCATGAGGATTTCATGGTTGCCGATCAGTGGGATAAGCTGGGTGCGCTGTTCCAGTTCCAGCAGGCGGTGAATCACGCCGCGGCTGTCAGGCCCGCGATCCACGTAATCTCCCAGCGTGACGAGGACATCGTTCTTCCCTGGGGACAGCTCTTGCAGCAGGAGGTCCAGCGCCGTGGAGCAGCCGTGGATGTCGCCAATGACCATGGTGCGCCCGCAACTGCGTTCACGAGGGGGGGGTTGGACCCTCGACGTGTGAATGTCGGGAGTGTCGTCGCTGACCAAAATGGGCATTGCGCAATCTTGCGCGATGAGCGCGAGACGCAACCACCGATCATCGCGATGGCGCAATCACTTTCGCCATGCAAGGTATGGGGATGCCGCTCTCCCCGCCGTCCCCCCAGACCACCCGCCAGCCGTCCGCTGAAGACGCGCAGACGATTTTTTCGGCGCGGGGTCTGCGCAAAGTGTACCACACGGGCGACCTCAATGTCGTGGCGCTCCAGGGGGTCGATCTCGATTTCCATGCCGGTGAGCTGGTCGTGCTGCTCGGGGCCTCCGGCAGCGGCAAATCCACGCTGCTCAACATCCTCGGCGGTCTGGACATCCCCACCGCCGGCACCCTGCGCTACAAAGGCTGGGATCTTTCCGGTGGCGGCGAACGCACGCTGACGCAGTTCCGCCGCAACTGCGTGGGCTTCGTCTTTCAATTCTACAATCTCATCCCCAGCCTCACTGCCCGCGAAAACGTGGCCCTCATCACCGACATCGCCCCAGACCCGATGAAACCGGAGGATGCGCTGGACCGCGTGGGCCTCAGCCACCGCCTGGACCACTTCCCCTCCCAGCTCAGCGGCGGCGAGCAGCAGCGCGTGGCCATCGCCCGTGCCATCGCAAAAAAACCCGAAGTGCTGCTGTGTGACGAACCCACCGGCGCGCTCGATGTGACCACTGGCATCACCGTGCTAGAAGCCATCGAGCGCATCAATCGTGAACTCGGCACCCTCACCATCGTCATCACCCACAACGCCGCCATGGCCGCCATGGCGGACCGCGTGCTGCACCTCTCCGACGGTCAGATCGTCAAAGAAAGCCGTAACGCCACACGGGTGGACGTTTCCACCTTGCAGTGGTGATGTAAATGCGCTGGGGTGATGCGTATTTGTGCGGAGCCGTGGGAACAATGATGCCTGAATTCCGAATGAGGAGTGAATGAACTGGGCCGTATTCTTCTCTGCCCCCTCGGCCAGTATGCACAGGTTCTGTTCAAAAGCCTCGCCAGGGCCAGCTTGGGCTCGGGTGGATTATGAAGCTGAGAATGAGGTGATGGTGCATTGCAGATTCATAAAGTGTCTGGCAAGAATGGCACTCAGTTAAGACGCAGTATCGTGTCTTTGCGCCCTTCCCTCAGCAGTCTTCATGAGCCCTGAAGGGGCTGCGGATTCAGCCCAGGGCCGCCGAGCCTTGGCGAGGCCGCCCTGGGTTTCCGTACAGCACGCCGGGAAGCAAATCCACGACTTCGCCACACCCCAGGCCCTCCAGCAGCGTCTGCATTGAACTCCGCCGCACAGCAGTCGCGCTGAGTCCTCAAAAAAACGACGATGAACACCCTTAACTGAGTGCCATTCGTGTCTGGCAATTTTTTGGATATAATGCCGAACCATCATTCTTCAAGAAACGCATTAAAATGATCTATCGCCGTTTGTGCCTGTTGCGGCGATCCAGCAAACAGCCCTGCTTTGAGTAATGGCCAGTTGGCTCCTGCGGTTTCCATCTCAGTCGATATTTTTTGGATCGTCTTGTTTCTAAATTCGAACCATCCTTTCGGTCCCCACCAGCCCCGAGTATGATCTGGCTTAAACCGGTTCAGATCGGCGTGAACAAGTCCGAATAAATACTCGAAACGGTCAAACACTGTCTCGTAATCCTCGTCACGTGGCAGATACTCGCGAAAGAATCCACGCAGTTTATAGAATAAATGCCCGTTGAATGGATACCTGGGATCAGAAAAGCTGGGCTGGCTGTTCAGTTCACCATTCATGTTCATGGCCAGTGGGAACACCTGTGCACACATGGAGTCATTCTTGAGGCCGGGAAGCTTTTCTTTCACCTTTGGCTTGGTGAGAATGGCAGCCAGCGTTTCATAGTTGCCTGCTGCGCAGGCCGCCAGTCCTGCAGCATAGAGCAGCAGCAGTGCTGGATAGCGGCGAAGCCTGAGAAGGTGTGTATGAGTTCCATCCACTGCGGTAGGGTTGGCAATTCGTTGGAGTGAAGAAACCCACAGTACAGTTGCCCCTGCATCTCCCCAGTAGCAGCCAGTCACGAGGATTGAGAGCAGAGTCTCACTCAGCGCGCCATACTTCTCCAGTCTGGTCTGAATCTCCTGGTGTTGCGGCAGCCTTTGACTGCCATCAAATGCCGGACCGTTGATTTCTCGGAACAGTCGTTCCGTCTCCTCATGAACCAAGTCATGAAGCCTTATTTTGGCCGTAGGATCGACAAGATAGCGCTTCACCGTAGCCACGGCCATCTTGGCAGAAAGCGGGTGCGGTGCAGCCATGTCCGCCAGAGCCAGTACCTTTTCGCGCAGCGAGGAAAAAAGATGATTCGCATCTTGGGTTGTTAAAACCACCGCCGCGCGTCGGTCCGCCAGTTCTTTGGCCTTCCCTCTCAGCGGCGACCGAGTCCCCCAAAAAGTAGTGAAGCGGCGGCTGCGGCATCGCTCCATGGCAGCTCGCAGAGCCGCATCCCACTCGCCGGACCAGCCGCTGACGATCAGCCCGTATTCATCCAGCACCCGGTCCAGCAAAACGTTCCATGCCTTGTCGTACCTCGCCAGCTCCTTCTCGGTGTTCTTGATGCGCGTGTCCTGGTAGTCTCCATGAAGTTTGATGACAGTAGGCCCGGAATGCACCAACGGCAGCGCCCCTTTGAGCTGGTCCGTGGTGTAGATAACTGTTGGCGTGATACCTGCCTCTTCGAGCGCCATTTCCATCAAACGGTCAAAGTTCGTCGTGATGATGACCCTCAGGTAACCCGCCGCCACCAACTGCGCGATGTCCCTGTGCGCTGCACTGGGGAGCTTGCGCCCTTCTTTGCGATCAGCTTCATTTGGTTCAAAATAGCCGCGCAGCAGTTGCTGGCGTTCCGCAGGTGTCTTGGCTATTCCATCGAGGAGTTTGCTGTAGTCGGGCGCTTCTCCGTTCTTCATCCTGAACCACTTTTCAGGATCAGCATCGCAGTTTTCTGTTTCGCCCTCGGCCACCGCCACCTGTCGGATGAGGTCGATGACCACTTCCCAACCAGTGGGAATACCCGAAGCGCGTGAGATGCCTGAGCCCAGCAGGACGGCATGGGCACCTTTGTTGGAATACACGGCAAAGGCCAAAGAAACCATCGGATCAATCATGCAAAATGGGTTTTAGGTTGGTGGGATAAGCGTTCCAATATTGTTAAGCATCAAGTTCAATCCAACTTCGTGGCTATGGAGCCGTGCCCCGAAATCTTTGCGGAGATTAGGCCATCCAAGCAAAGACACACCACAAGGCAAGGAATTGTCGAGCAGGGATGTAGATATACTGTTGCCTTGGAGGAAAAGAGTCCAGGCTGTCTAGGTAAATATACGGCCATGGCGGACCGCGTGCTGCACCTCTCCGATGGTCAGATCGTCAAGGAAAGCCGTAACGCCACACGGGTGGACGTTTCCACCTTGCAGTGGTGATCATTCCAGCGCTTTGCCGGGGCGGTATGCAGCCACAAAAAGCAGTATCCCGTTGCCAAGATGCCGCTGTGAATGAGCAGGTTCTTGATCCGGAAGTGCTGGTGGCATGAGTTGCAGAACAGCGATTTAAGTGTGTTCATGTCTGCCCTGTTTAGTCCCACCTATTTCCTTTGATGAACTCCCACCTGACCGCCGATGATCGTGGCATCATTTTGCCATGTCCTGCCTGCGGCACCGCCAACCGTATTCTTTACGCCAAAGCCGCCCTGCAAGGCCGCTGCGGCGCCTGCAAAGCGGAACTGCCCCACGTTTCGGAGCCGGTCGAGATCGCCAGTGCGTCCGAGTTTGCCGCCCTCATGGCTCAGAGCAAACTGCCTGTCCTGGTGGATTTCTGGGCTCCATGGTGCGGCCCCTGCCAGATGATGGCACCTGAATTTGCCAAAGCCGCCGCCAAGGCTGCTGGCGCTGCCATCCTGGTGAAAGTCAACACGGACGAGCGGCAGGACATCGCCAGCCAGTTCCGTGTTCAAGGCATTCCCGCGTTCGCGCTCATCAAAGCAGGCCAGTTGGTCGCACAAACCTCCGGCTTTCAGCCAGCGGATAGACTCCTTGCCTGGATGCGAAGTCACTAACGCCCTCCTCTTCCAAAGCGTCACGAAGGAGCTATCCCTCAGGCCATCAAGCCACAAAAAAGCGGCATCCCGTTGCCAGGATGCCGCCGTGAATTGTCTTGGGGGACTTGGAGAGTCAGAGGGGACGCTTAGTAGCGGCCACCACCGCCGCCGCCGCCACCACCGTAGCCGCCACGGCCACCGCCGCCGCCGCCGCCACTTTTGCCGCCGCCACCACCGTAGCCGCCACGGCCACCGCCGCCGCCGCCACCACCGTAGCCGCCGCCGCCTGCTGGACGATCTTCCTTCGGACGGGCTTCATTGATGGTCAGGTTGCGACCACCGTAGTCTTTTTCGTTGAGGCCACGGATGGCTTCATTCATGGCGGTTTGGGAGTCCATGGTCACGAAAGCAAAGCCACGTGGACGACCGGAGTCGCGATCCATTGGCAGGTGAATGTCGGTAACAGTGCCGTAGTCGGTGAAGAGAGCGCGGACGTCGTCTTCGGTGGCGGTGAAGGGCAGGTTGCCCACGTACATTTTGGTATTCATATCGATTTCTTGAGTTCAGCTAGCCTGAATGAGGGCCGAGTAAGCTCCGAGATCGGATTTAAGAACACCAAAGAAACAACCTGATGAACGACTTAGCTTAGCCTTTATCAGGTTAACTTGCGAGACCACCCTTCGTCGTCATCGGGGAAATAGCAAACGCAATGTTCAGTTTGGAGGTGGCATCAGGCCAAAATGAGCCGGAAAGCAAAATTTTTGTCGTGTGCAGACCTACAAGTTATCGTTGAATTGTACTACGTTGGAAATCCATTAAAAAAATGAAAGATCACTCTTTATGCTTGCGCAGGTAGCGTTTTTTTCGTTCAATTTGAAACAAATCGCACCTCCTTTATCCCTTAGTTTTAGACCGTCACTTCGCAATTTTCCAGCCCGCAGTCTTTCGATCATTTTCTCACAAACCATTCAATTGCAATCACTTACCATATGATTTCTGAAACCTGCCTTGAACAAAATGCCTTGGGTCTGGCTCTGGACCGTAGCCGCTCCAGGGGCATTCTGGCCAAGAGATCCCAGCCGAAGCGGGCGGACGCGCGCCGTGGCAAAAATGTGGCGGGTTCTGACAGGGTACGCGCCCGGGCAGTAACGGGTCAGCCAACCGTTGGCGGCTTTCCCAATCTGGCCGCCGTTACGCCTGCGGATCACTTTTTGGTGACTGGTGTGACCGGTTTTTTGGGGGGCACGGTGGTCGCAGAACTGCTGACGGCACCCTTTTCCGGCAGGTTGCTGCTGATGGTGCGTGCGTGCAGCCCTGATGAGGGGTTGGAGCGGGCACGCCGCTCCTTGGAACGCTTTGAGGTGCCGCGCGCCGTCCTTGCCAAGCTCACCGTGGCCAACATTCTCTGCGGAGATCTCGCCAACGTGGCTGCCTTTGAACGGGACGCTAGGCTGGATGCCGTGACGCATGTGGTGAACTGCGCTGGCATCACCTCCTTTGGCAAAGACCCGGACGTGTGGCGGGTGAATGTGGATGGCACGCTGGACTTTGCCCGCCGTTTTAAGCAGGTCGCTGGCCTGAAGCGGTTCATTCACATCAGCACGGCGATGATCTGTGGCGACAAGCCGCCGAGCGTGGTGGAGGAGGATGTGAGCCTCAGCATCAATGGCCAGCACTTGGTGCCCTACACCGAAAGCAAGGCGGAGGCGGAACGCCGCCTGCTCAAGGAGATGGCGGGGCTGCCCTTTGTCATTGTTAGGCCGACGATCATCGCAGGCCACACCCGGCTAGGCTGCCGCCCTTCCGGCAGCATCTTCTGGGCCTTCCGCATGAGCCATGCGTTGCGCATGACGACCTCGCCTCTGGATGGCAAGATCGACGTGGTACCCGTGGACTATGCGGCACGCGCCGTGCTGCATCTGGCAGCGGCCAAGCAACTGCGGTACAGCATCTATCACGTCGGGTCTGGGCCGAGCCACAGTTCGACTTTTGCCGAGATCGATGCCGCGTTTGTCAAAGCTGACGGCGGAGCCCGTACGGGTGTGTTTCACAGCGGATCGGTCGAAGAGGCGCTCAAACTCAAGGACAGCTTTCAGCAGATCTTCGGGCAGTGCAACCGGCGCTTCATGCAGGTGGCCATCCGGCTTTATGGTGGGTTCGCCGCGCTTGACGCGACGTTTGATAATTCACGTCTGTTGAAGGAGGGGGCACCACCGCCGCCGAAATTCTCAGACTATCTCGGCGTCTGTTTGGACTCCTGCAAAGATGTGGGCATCTACTCTCAGGCCATGATCGACTTTGTCTGAGGCGGGCATGAGTATCTCCAGTTTTATCCACGACTATGGCTTACTGGCTGTGATTGTCGGGACGATTTTTGAAGGAGAAGGCGTGGTCCTCGTCGCAGGACTCGCCATTCGCCAGGGGCTGCTGCCACCTGTGGCCGCGCTGCTGGCGGCATTGCTCGGGACTGTCATTTCAGATCAGTTTTGTTTTTTTGTCGGCAGGTTCATGGGCGATACCGTGTTGCGTCGTTTTCCTGGCATCCAGGCACGGTTTGAGGCCGTGCGTTCTCGGGTAGAGAGCCATCAAACCGCCATCATTTTCAGCTTTCAGTACTTTCCCGGCCTCAGCATGGTCGTGCCCTTCACGCTGGGGATGACACGGCTGCTGGCGCTGCGCTTTCTGCTGCTCGATGTGCTGTCCGCCGCCTTGTGGTCCACGACACTGCTGACCGCTGGCTATCTCTTTGGCGTCTCCATTCAGCCGCTGCTGGAAAAATTCCACGACTACAGCGGCTGGCTGCTGGGGGCGCTGGCCTGCCTCATCCTGCTGGTGTTTCACTGGCGTGCTTCTCGTGCCCAAGCCAAGGAGGGCGCATTATGAAGCTGAACTGTCACCGTCTGGCCCTGGGTGCTCTGCTGCTGGCGGCGCTCTGCAGCGCCTCCTGCCGCACGGCCAAAGGCTTGGTGGCCGCCATCGAGGTGAAACCTTCCACCTTCCTCACCCACGCCGCAGACCTGAAGGAAAACCGCAAGCGCTCGCCCTTCCTTGGCAACTGGTGGAATCCTGACCCCAAGATTGTCACAGCGGCGGAGCAGGCTAAAAAAATCCGCATCGCGCCGGTACTCTACAGCTACGTGCGCCCGATGGAGGGCATATTCGCCAAGGTCGAATACGGCGCGAAGCACCGTGATCACAACCTGCCGGAACTGGCCAAGTACACCCGCAAAAAGTTTACCGAGGTGTTTCGGAACGCCAAAAAGCCGCGTTATGCCATCGGGAACGCAGCCGACAAGGACGCCCTCATCTTGGAACTCTCCTTGCTGGAGTGGGTGCCCAACACCTACAGCAGCATCTTGGTGCGTGAAGTGGTGGATATGGTGACCTTTGATGGAGTGGCCGCTGCCACGATGAAAGGCTCGCGGGGATCCATTGCCATTGAAGGGCGTCTGATCGATCCGAAATCCAAGCAGTCCATCTTCGAATTTGCCGACAAGGAGTTCGGCAAGACCGTGTTGATCTTGCCCATCCAGGAGTTCTTCCCCAAAGGTCAGGCGCATTTCGCCATCGGCGAATGGGCGAAACAACTGGAGGAACTGCTGCGCACCAAAGCTGGTGTCAAAGTGAAGGACAGCTTCCCCGTCGTGCTCTGGAACTTTTAACTCCCGCCGCCATGACCGACTATCAAGGCCCCGCTTTCCAACTGGTCGATACCATCACCGCCGAAGAGCTGGCGAGTCAGGGCGGCTTCCAACCGCGCACCCGACCACTGCTGGTGAAAGGGGCCGTCAAATCCTGGCCAGCCTGGAACAAATGGACCTTTGCCAAGCTGGCCGAACTCAAGCGCCCGGACGGCTCTGAGGTCATCTCCAGCTTTCAAAACGGACTGGTCGAGCAGGGCGTCACCAAAGAGCCGCTGGACCTCCCCGTAGCCCCCTATCTGCGCGAGCTCGATGAACTCGCGCACAAAATCCGCGCCGAATGGGATGGGAACACCGGCCTGTGCCCTGATCGGATTTGGAAGTCACTCAAGCCTGGGGAGTGCTTCCACCTCAACTGGGCACATCTGCAGAGCTTCATCGCGAATCGCATCTACCTCGCCCAGTGGGACATCTTGAGTGAGTTCCCCGCCATGAAGCAGGACTTCGCCATCCGCACGCTCTGGCCCGGCTGGCGCATGACCTGGCAGTACGTTTTCATCGGGCCTTCCAACACTGTCACCGGCCTGCACTACGATTTCCCCGACAACTGGTTCTGCCAGGTCGCGGGGGTGAAGGAATTCCTCCTCTTCCCCCCGGAAAACACGCCGCACATGCATCGTTCGAAGAAATTCGACTGGGGTGCCACGCTCAGCGACATCAACATTTCCAAGCTCGCGGAGCAGCCGCAACTGCGCGCAGATTTTGCCAAGGCGAACGGCTTGTACGCCCGGGTGGAGGCTGGAGATGCGCTCTTTGTTCCCAAGCAGACCTGGCACTGCGTCGTCGCCCTGGAGCCATCGGTCAGCCTAGCCGTCTTTGGCCTCACGCTCCCAGAGGTACTCATCGGCGGCGGCAGAGCAGAACTCAAAGCGCTCCTGCACCGCCTGCACCTCTACCGCTGGGGGAACTGTACTTGCCACAAAATGACCGCCGCCCCGAAAACCCTCGTCTCAAAATAAAACAGGAATGACGAACGTCGGCCCATTCGACATTCGTCATTCCGCCGCAGGCGGCGGCCGCTCAATGCATCTCCACCTCGCACTGGCCCAGGCCACCGCGATAGTAGTTAAACTGCACATTCGGGTGATCCGCCAGCAGCGACATCGGCACGGCGGAATCGGCGAGACGTTTGGAAATCATGAACGCGGTGAGCCGCTGGCCTAGCGGATTGTCATGCAGTCCGGCGTGCCAGATGCTGACCTTCTCTGCCATCCAAGTTTCCTTGGGACCCACGGTGATGGCCTTTTGCGGCACCAGGGTGATGTTGCCACCACCCGAGGTGCGGGCGTTCTGCATGAGGGTTACGGGATGTAGATCCACGACACGTGTGGTCAGCTTGCGAAACTCCGCTGGCGGCGGCGGCTCGTTCTTGAATTTGCCGGTGCGTTTGGGTGGGTCGTTGAAAGCCCAGTGCTTGATGTCGCCCTGGCCCCCTTGCATCACCGCGCAGCGCACGCCGCTCTGCCAGCTCTTGATGTAGGCTGCGGTGTCTGCCTTGGGGAAGTGGAGCTGTGTGTCCGGCATGCAGAGCTTCTTCTGCATGCGGTCAAAGCAGAGATCGCGGTCCGCTTTTTCAAACGACAGCGGATGCTCCAGGGTGACCTCCTTCTTCGTGTGCTCGTCGTACCACTCGTCCATGCCCCAGAAGTGGCCGTCTTTAATCGAGATACCCAGATCGTTCACCAGCCGTGCCACCAGCGGGAGCTGCTCCGTGGGGCCCACGGGTCCGCAGATGCCTGCCGGATTGTCCGGCGTGGCCTGCTTCCAGGCGTGGATGTACTCCAGCGCCTCGGCCAGGTAGAAATCCTCCAGGGTGTCATACATCACCACCTTGAAGCCGGGGCGGGAGAGCTGCCGCAGATCCCGCTCCGTGAGCCGGGCGGCATCGTTGATAAGGTCGTCTTCCAACGTGGTGTAGTCCCACCAGTCCGGTGCGATGTGGCTGATTTTACGCGGCATGGTATGGTTGGGTTGTTACGGGATAGTCAGAGAGAACGTCCGATTTGCCAAGCTCTCATCATGCAAGGTGCAAAAAATGTGCTCAGACCGGGGCAAGACCTCGCCGGCAGCCGTGGATTTGCGTGAGGTGGGGAGGCTCGTCCTCAAGCCGCCGCCGAGTGTCGCCACGCACGCTTTTCGGCAATCCGCTTTCGAAAACGCAGCGCAGCTCCGCCGCTGCAGCGCAGTCAATGTGCCGCCCCTTGACCTCTTCCCCACGGCAGTTATCCATTGTCATGCACTGGAAGACCGTCCGCCGAATTCTAGCCGGAGTCGCCCTCCTTGCGAGTGTGTGGCTGATGTCGGCGGGGTTGAAGATGGAGTGGTTGGCAGCGGCGTTTCCGGTGATCGGGAGCATGCTGCTCTTGCTAATGGCGGTGCTGCTGATCGCGCCGGATACGGCAGTTAAGATCGCCGAGTGGTGTGCGAAGCCGTTTGCGGACTTATTCTATCCTTCCGATGAATATGAGAAGCCCCCGCTGTCCTACAAGCTGGCGCGGCGCTACAAGCAGGAACGGCGGGTCGATGAGGCGGTGCAGGAGTATGAGAAGATCCTGTATTATTACCCGAAGGAACGGGATGCCTATGTGGAACTGATCGAGCTAGCGAAACAAGCTGGCGATGACGAGCTGCAGGAGAAGTATGAGGGGTTGCTGCGGGAGAAGTTTGCGGGATGAGGATCGAGGACGAGCAGGATTCCGCTTCGGCGGAGTGACTTGACTGCTTGATCCTCTTCCCTCTACACCAGCACCGCAGGAGACTGTTCCTCCAGCTCCTCAATGGCGGTCAGGCGGGCCTGCTCTTCATCGAGATCTTCGTTCACGGGCACGGACTCGGACTGCTCGGAATCGTCCTCGGACTTCTGCTTGCGGTTGGGCTGGTTCGGAGCTTCGAGGGCGAGTTCCTGGACGGTCTTGTCCATGGTGCGGGTATCCTCCGTGGTCATGCGCACGCCGACGGGTTTGCTGACGCCGAATTCCTGCATGGTGACGCCGTAGATGACATCGGCGCGGCTCATGGTGCGCTTGTTGTGCGTGACGATGATGAACTGAGAGTTGTCGATGAAGGCGTCCAGCATCTTGAGGAAGCGGCCGATGTTGGTTTCATCCAGCGGGGCGTCGAGCTCATCCAGCACGCAGAAGGGGCTGGGCTTGACCTGGTAGATGGAGAAGAGCAGCGCCACGGCAGTCATGCTGCGCTCGCCACCGGAAAGGAGGCTGATGGTCTGGAGCTTTTTGCCCGGGGGCTTGGCGATGATTTCGATGCCGGTTTCCAGCGGATCGTTTTCGTCCACCAGCATGAGGTCGGCCTTGGCGGCAGGGCCGAAGAGCTCGCGGAAGTTGTTGTTAAAGTAGCCGCGAACGGCTGTGAACGTTTCCACAAACATGGTCTTGGTGGTCTCGTTGATCTTGGCGATGACCTGCAGCAGTTCGTCTTTGGATTTGACGAGGTCGTTGTGCTGGGTGTCGAGGAAGTTGTGGCGCTCTTCGAGTTCTTCGAACTCCTGGATGGCGTCGAGATTGACCGGGCCGATGCCTTCGAGCTTCTGGCGCAGTTCATAGACCACCTCCATGACGAAGGCCCAGTCGGGCTGCGCTTCTTCGCCGGGAATGACGACTTCGTCGATGTCCACGGCATCGTCGTCACGATTGGAAACAGCGCGGATCTGCGGGGTCTCCTCGGCTTCTTCAGCAGCGGGCTCTTCAGGATCTTCGTTGGTCGCTTCAACGCCCTCAGTTGTTGCGCTGGTTTCGGACGCTGAGGCAGCGCCTTTCTTGCCACGGTTGCGGTTCTTCTTCTGCTCTTCGATGGTGACCATCAGGACGTGGTAGTCAGGCTCAAAGGCTTCAATGTGGAAGCTATAACGCTCCTGCACCTGATTGATCAGGTTTTCGAGACGAAGATCCACGCGGGTGAGCGTGACTTCGGCGCGGTTGCGGGATTCGTTGAGGCCATTGAAGCTCTGTCGCAACTGCGTGAGCTGCGCTTCAAGCTGGCTGACCTGCTCAAACAATCCGGCGCGTTCTGCGGTTTTGGACTGAAGGTGTTCTTCGATGGCACCGATGGTGTCGCGCTGCGATTCGATCTGCTCCTGGAAGCGTGCGTTTTCCGCCTCGCTCTGCTGGATGCGCATGCGCCAGGTGTTGATCTCTTCCGCGAAGCGGTTGATGCCTGCCTGCAACTCCTGCAAACGCACGCCCAGAGGTGCTTTCTGGCGCTCAATGGAATGCAGTGCGCTCTGCTCCAGAGCAAGTGCGGTGCGCAGCTCGTTGAGGCGTTCGCTGGATTCGAGTTCACGACGGAGGAAGGACTCCATCTCAAGTTCGAGTTCGTTTTCGAGGGCGCGTGAGGTTTCGAGCTGCTCCTGCGCGATGGCCACGGCTTCACGCAGTTGCTGGATCTGGCTTTCAGAGCCGCCGATGCGCTCTTGAATCTGGTTCTGATCCCACTCGACGCTTTCGAGCTTGGTGGTGGCCTGCTGAAGTGCGCGCTGCACGACGCTGATCTTGCCCTGGAACTGGGAGAAGCCTTCGCGTGCTCGCTGGGATTGTTCGCGCAGGGAGACTTCCTCCCGCTGCATTTCTTCGAGCTGCGCGCTGATGTTGTTTACGGCGTCTTCCTTCTCCATGTACTGGAGTTCGAGCGTTTCGACTTCCGTGCGGAGCTGGCGCACTTCGGCCTCACGGCGCAGTGTGGAGGAGCCTTCCTCCTTGGTGGCACCGCCGGTGATGATGCCGTCATGCGTGATGAGTTCACCGCGCATCGTAGCGATGGCGAGGTGCGGCATCTCGCGCTTCATGCGCAGGGCGGTGTGCAGATCGTCCACAATGACGACATTGTGCAGGAGGTGGTCGATGAGGCTCTGTACGCCGGTTTTGACGCGCACCTTGTCCGTGGCCCAGGCGATGGCACCTGCGGGAAGGAGTTCGCGATCTGCGGCATTGCGCAAGTTGCAGAAATCATGCGGCACCAGGGCGGCGCGGCCCATCTTATGATCGGTGAGGCGGTCGATGATCTGCGCGGCGAGTTCGCTCTCGGTGAGAAGCACAGCCTGCAAATGATCTTTGAGCGCGGCTTCGATGGCGGTGATGTACTCGGGCTCCACTTCGATGCTGGAGGCCAGCAGGCCGCGCACACCGACGCCATAGACTTCCGGATTGTCGAGGCCGCTGATAACCTTCTGTGTGCCGGCGGAGAGGCCTTCGCCTTTTTGGAGAAGCTGCTCGATGATTTCGAGGCGTGACTTCCGCTGCGTCAGATTGCGCTGGAGATCGTTGAGCTCGTTGTTCATCGCGTCGCGCTGACGGCGGCGTTCGATCATCTCGCGGGCGCAGTCCTTGGCCTTTTCGTCGAGTTGGTTGCGCGTCTCTTCGAGTTCATGAATGTTGCGCTGCAGTTCGTCGAATTCGATTTGGCTGGTCTCACGCGCCTGCTGCGCGGTCTGGCGATCATGCGCGAGGGATTCATGGCGCTGGCGGTCGCCGGAGATCTGATTGCTCAGGGACTGTGCACGCGCTTCGCTGGAGGCGATCTGGCCTTCAAATTGGCGGATGGATTCGCGGATGGCGCGGCGGTCGGCTTCCAGGCGGTTGCGCTCTGGCAGGATGCTCTGGTGCTGATTGGCGTGCTCGTTCATGGCGAGCTGACGCGTCTGGATGTTGTCGGTGATGGCAAGGAGTTGCTCATCCGCATTGGCGAGATCACGGCGCGCCTGATCAAGAAGGTCTTCGTTGGCGGCGATCTGCTCTTCGTTCTGACGGATGCGGCCTTCGAGCTCTTCGCTGCGCTCACGGTTGAAGCCCACTCGGCCTTCAGCGCTTTGCATTTGCGAGCGAAGCTCCTGCGCTTGTTGGCGTGCCTGGTTGATCTGGGATTCCAGCGCGTGGTAGGCCTCGCGGGTCTGCGCGGCTTCGGTCTCGGCTACTTGCAGTTTGCCCTGCAATTGCTCGATCTGGTTCGCCATCATGCGCACCTGATTTTCAGACTCGGACTTTTCACCGGCAAACTCGGTGTACTGCTTGTGCGCGAGGTGGGTGTCCAGCAGGCGGGTGTCTTCCAGCAGGGTCTGGTAGCGGCGTGCCTTGGCGGCCTGACGCTGCAGCGTTCCCATCTGGCGCTTCACTTCGGCAATGATGTCAGCGACGCGCAGCAGATTGGCCTCAGTGTACTCGAGCTTGCGCAGGGCTTCACGCTTCTGCGATTTGAATTTGGTGATGCCTGCGGCTTCTTCGAAAACCGTGCGGCGGTCTTCGGGCTTGGAACTCAGCAGCATGTCGATCTGGCCCTGCGCCATGATGGAGTATGCCGCACGGCCAATCCCGGTGCCCGCGATGAGGTCGTGAATGTCTTTGAGACGGCAGACAGTGTTGTTGAGGCGGTATTCGCTGCGGCCATCACGGAACACGCGGCGTGTCAGTGCGACTTCGTTGAAGTCCACGTTCAGAGTCTGTTCGCAGTCAGCCATCGTCAGCGTCACTTCAGCCAGGCCCACGGGCTTGCGCTTGTCGGTGCCGTTGAAGATGACGTCGGCCATTTCATCGCCACGCAGCGCTTTCGCCGACGTTTCACCGAGCACCCAGCGGATGGCATCCACCACGTTCGATTTCCCGCAGCCGTTCGGACCCACAATGCCGGTGACACCTTTGTGGAACTCGAAATGGGTCTTGTCCGCAAAGGACTTGAAGCCGTGAAGGGTGAGGCTCTTGAGATACATGACGGTGGAGATGCGGAGGTGGGAAAAGACGAATGAAGAAATCCGAATGACGAATGACTTCGCGATGACTGCTGAGATGGACTGAACCATTCCGCGCCATATGCCCGCAAGAGCGAACGCAAAAATCCACGCTATCTTGGGGTTCGTTAAGGTATCTTAAACAAGATGTGGGATTTTTCAGGGCGCTTTCCCTGTGAATAAACGCTGCGGCTGTGAACAAGTTTTCACGGGGGTGGTTTGGGGACGTAAGTTGGGTGTGTTTGGCGTGCAGATGCATCCGCCGCCGCGTAGCACCCTTCACCAAATGGGGCGGCACCGAGCCATGTGGCGTCATCATGCACTCGCAGACGGGCGGGCTGTCGCCACATCTAACCTACATTCAGAGCTAATACACCGCTTTGCGGTGAAACAGAAAGCTCTCCAGCAGCAGCACTCCCAGCGCGAGCCAGATCAAGCGCTTCGGCCAGGTGCTGAAGGCGGAGGCGGTGATAACGGGTGCGGTGGGTTGGATGGAATGCGCGGCGGTGGCGAGTGTGGGGAGGTTCGTTTCGGCGGCGGAGATCAAGGCGCAGGCACCGCTGCGTTCGGGGCCGGTTTCCCAACTGCCGATGCGGTTGAGCGCGAGCAGGCCGTGCGCGGGATCGTCGGAGACTTCGGTGAAGGCATTGCCATTCCAGGCGTGCCACTGCACGAGGCTGTCGGTGTGGAGCATCTCGCCGGTGTGCAGGGTGCGCATATCGGTGAGGGCTTCGCTGTTTTCTGCGCACCAGTAGAGCGCGTTGCCGAGGATGAGAGGAAAGGACGGCAGCAGGGCGAGTTGCTCGGACTGCGAGGGCGAGAACGCGGTGACGACGAGGCGCTGGCCGTTGTACTCACCGGCGGCCAGGACGGTTTCATTCCCTGCGAGCCACAGCGGTTCAATCGAAGCGGGTAGGCTCAGCAGGGTGGTCTGTGTGACGACAATGCGGCTGCTGCTGGCACGAAAGAGCACGGGATGGTCGGTCTGCACGGAGCGCACGCCGTCATGCGGGATGCTCTTGATGGCGCGTGCTTGCAGCGCGCCGGAACTGTTCTGCGGTGTGAGGGCGATGACGGGGCGGTCGGTGGGGAGTTCCTTGGGTAGCCAGTGCTCAAAGACATAGACATCGGGCTGCTCTTTGGGCGGCCAGGCCTTGGGATCGCCTTTGCGCATTTCGATGCGGCCATTTTCGATGAGCGCGGACAGTGCGAGCTCGGTGAAGGGATCGGGCTTCTCCGCAAACCACGCGACGGTGAGGGGCTTCGTCTTGGGCAGCGGTGCCGCGAGGCCGTTGTCCCAGCCAAAGCAGTCACCGGCGGTCTTGAGGCGGATCTCCAACTGCTGACCGCGCACGCCTTCGAGCGGCAGGATCAGCGCGCTGGATTCACCGGGAGCGAGATCAAGCTCACGCAACTGCGCGATGCGGCCGGAGATGGAGACTTCGAGCGTGGTGGTGGTCTTGGCCTTGTTGCTGGCGGCGGCGCTGACTTTCACGAATGCCTCATAGCGATCTCGCGCCAGCGGGCTGTGGCGAATCTGAAAGCCGGTGAGGCCCACGTTGAGAGGATCATTGAGCGCCACGGGAATCCAATCGACGGCTGTGCCAGTTGGCGGCTGCGAGTCGCTCGCCATCCAGATGCGGGAGTGTGTTTCGAGATCGGCGAGGCGTTGGGCGACGGTCAAGGCTGCCTCCGGTTTGCCCTCGATGGGTGCGGGCGTGAGTTCGTCGAGCAGGCGAAGGCATTCGCGGTGGTTGCGGCTGCGGGAGAGCAGCACGCGGGAGCGCGCATCAAAGGCGATGAGAGATACCACAGTCTGGTCTGGCAGCGCACGGATGCGCTCTTTCACGCGCTGCTTGGCGGCGTCCAGCCTTGTTTGGCTCTGCAAATCCTGCGCGGCCATGGAGGCTGAGCAGTCCACCACCATGACCACGGCGCTGATGGCATCGGCGGAGAGATTGCCGCTGGGCCGTGCCAGCGCCAGGATGGCAAAGAACAGCACCAACAGCGTGAGCAGCAGCGAGAGCCATTTTTTGATGCGGCGCAACCACGCGGACTCCTGATGCTCTCGCGCGAGTGATTTGAAAAACAACAGCGTCGAAACCGGCACCCGCTTCGCCTGCCGACGAAACAGCCACAGCGCCAGCGGGATCAGCGCGAGCCAGAGGAGGTGCAGGTGGCTGGGTGAGAGGAAGCGCACTAGGAATGACGAATGGCAGAGACGCGGGGTGGCTAGGAAGGTGGTTGTTTTGTGCTCCTACTCGAACACGTCCTCGTTCATGGTGTGTTCGCTGGGGACTGCGGAATGGCGTAACTGAAAACTACGAACTGAGAACTGAAAAATGTAAAATGCTCTGAGCTTACGCGTGGCTGGGGAGTTGGTTGAAATTCCGTCATTCTGCATTCGTCATTTCCTCAGCTCATCCAGCGCCTGCTTCAAATGCCCTTCGTGAACGTCCTTGCTCACGTAGGCTTCGCCGATCTTGCGGAGGAGAACGAAGCGGATCTTGCCGTTCTCGAATTTCTTGTCGGTGCGGGCGATGCGCATGATCTCTTCGGTGTCGAAAGAGTCCGGCAGGCGCACGGGGAGATCGCAGAGCTTGAGCAGCGTCACGATGCGCTCGTAATCTTCGCCAGTGAGGTCGGAGATCTGCGCGGAGAGCCAGGCGGCGGCGCGCAGGCCGAGGCTGATGGCCTCGCCGTGCAGCAGCTTGCCGTAGCCTGCAGCGGCCTCGATTGCATGACCGAGGGTGTGGCCGAAATTGAGCAGCGCACGCGTGCCGATGGTTTCGTATTCATCGGCCTCCACGATGACCGCCTTGATGGCAATGTTGCGGCGGATGAGAGCGACGATGTCGCCTTTGCCAGCGGCGATGTCTTCGACGGCCTTGAACATGGAGGCATCACGAATGCAGGCGTGCTTGATGATTTCCGCGAAGCCCTCGTTCCACTCGCGCGTGGCGAGGGTGTTGAGCGTGTCGAGATCGGCGATGACGTGGACGGGCTGGTGAAAGCAGCCGACCATGTTTTTCGCGTTCGGCAGATTCACGCCGGTCTTGCCGCCGACGGAGCTGTCCACCTGGGAGAGCACCGTGGTGGGCACCTGCACGTAGGGGATGCCGCGCTGGTAAATGGAGGCGCAGAAGCCCGCGAGATCGCCAATGACGCCGCCACCGAGGGCGACCACGAAGCTCTTGCGGTCCAGGCCAAAGCGCACCATCTCGCTGAGCACGGACTCGCTCCAGGAGAGGGATTTGGAAGTCTCCCCGGCGGGCACGGTGATGAGGTGGGGCTTTTTACCGACGGCGCGCAGGCTTGTGAGCACCGTCTCGGCGTAGAGTGGTCCCACGTTGGAATCCGTCACCACGGCGCAGGTCGTGCGGTCTGGCAGCTTTTTGTTCACCTCTTCGCCCAGCGTCTTGAGGAGATCACGCCCGACCTGCACGAGGTAGCTGCGTGGTCCTAGATTGACGAAGACGGGGCGGACGGGCTGGACGGGCGGAGGCATGGAAAAAGTTCGAAAAGATGAGGGAGTGCGTACTGTGCTGCCGGAACGGAATCGAGGCAAATCGTTTGGAAGCAGCGCTCGCGCCGAAACCACGTGATTTGTCGCTTGGCATAATGCCGGGTGGACTGCTGAATGGCGGCGACGGTGTCTGCCAGCGGCACCTGCCCGGCCAGGTGCGCGCGCACCTCGCGCACGCCGATGGCCTTTTCCGCCGTGGGGGAAAGCGGCCCCAGCGCGCTGACTTCCGCCACTAGGCCAGCGGCAAACATGTCGAGCGTACGCTGGTTGATGCGGCGGTACAGCGTCTCGCGGTCCCAGGTGAGGATGACGCCACTGACCTGGGGCTCGATTTGCTCAAACGAGCGCCGCAGGCCGGACTGGGGCCTCCCGCTGAGCAGGCAGATCTCCAGCGCGCGCTCCACGTAGCGCGGGTTGCGCAGATTCACGGTGGTGGCCGCTTCGGGATCGCGCTGCAGCAGCCAGACGATTTTCTCGCCGGGACTGAGGTTTTGGAAATGCGCCCGCAACTGCGGCGATGCGGCGGGCAAGGGCGAGAGGCCGTGGGTGAGCGCCTTGAGATACAGCCCAGAGCCACCCACCACAATGGGTACGCGGCCACGCGCGGCGATGTCTTGGATGAGCGGCAGCGCCAGCGCGTGGTAGCGCTGCGCATCGCAGGCCTCGGTGAGGGGGATCACCCCGTAGAGGTGGTGCGGCACGCGCGCCAGCTCCGCAGGCGAAGGCTTGGCCGTGAGGAGGTCCATGCCCGCGTAGAGCTGAAAGGCGTCCGCATTCACGATCTCGCCCCCCACATGCTCCGCCAGGGCGATGGCCAAAGCGGATTTGCCCGATGCCGTGGGCCCGGTGATGAAAAAGGTGCTGTCAGGAAGCATTCGAGGGCCGCAGCGGACTGCGCCTCAGAATTTGCTTTCGATCTTGTGACCGACTTTGGAGATGCCTTCGCCGGTCTTTTCAAAGGCGTGGTCCACGCCGCGACCGGCACGGGTCATGGGACCGCCGCTGCCACGGCAGGCGGCGAGGGAGAAAACAGCGACAGCGAGGAAAAATGCGATGATTTTCATAGTGGTGCAGAGTAGCGCAATAGGAGGCATGGCTCAAGTGGGGAGGGAGTGAAAAGTGAGCCGAGCGAGACCGATGGCCGCAGGGAGTTGCGGGATGGAAGGACTGAAAACTGGGAACTGCAAAATGCTCAGAGCATGTGCCCGCGCTGCCCCACCACTCACGGACTCGCACGCGGATAGCCCTCCGTTGAAACGGTGAAAGTTGTGCTGCCGTTGGCCGCAGCAGGCCGGCATTGACCCGCTGCTAGGTGGGCGCCGCCAGCGTGCCATCAGAGGCTCATGCTACGCAGGTATCAGCCATCCGACTTTGAGCTTACCTTCCGGTCTCGATCATCCGGGCGAACTCGGCGAAGAAGTACTTCGCGTCGTGCGGGCCGGGGGCGGCTTCGGGGTGGTACTGGACGCTGAGGACGGGGGCTTCGCGGTGGCGCATGCCTTCGACGGTGCCGTCGTTGAGGTTGATGTGCGTGACCTCGACGTTGCTAGGCAGCGAGGAGGGGTCGATGGCGAAGCCGTGGTTCTGGCTGGTGATGGACACGCGGCCGTTGCGTAGGTCTTTGACGGGCTGGTTGCCGCCGCGATGGCCGAACTTGAGCTTGAAGGTCTTGCCGCCGTAGGCGTGGCCGAGGATCTGGTGGCCGAGGCAGATGGCGAAGATGGGCATCTTGCCGATGAGCTCCTTCACTTCCTTGTGAATGTAGTCGAGCGCGGCGGGATCGCCAGGGCCGTTGGAAAGGAAGACGCCATCGGGATTTCTGGCAAGCACGTCCTTGGCACTGGTGGTGGCCGGGACGACATCCACGCGGAAGCCATGCTGGCGCAGGCGGCGCAGGATGTTGCGCTTCACGCCGAAGTCATAGGCCACGATGTGGTGCTTGGCTTCAGGAAGCGGGTGGCGCACGATGCCATCGGCACCGGGCTCGCGATTCTGCGAAGGGCTGGGGATGTCCCAGTCGCCGCTTTCCTTGCCTTCATGGTCCCAGAGGTAGGGGGCCTTGGTGGTGACTTCCTTGACGTAGTCGCTGCCTTCCATGGGTGGACTGCTGGCGGCCTGCTTCACGGCTTCTTCAGCCGTGGCGTTGGTGGTGATGACGGCACGCATGGCACCGCGGGTGCGCAAGTGGGCGGTCAGCGCGCGGGTATCGACCCCTTGGATGCCGGGGATGTTCCATTCCTTGAGGTAGGCGTCGAGGCTCTGGGTGCTGCGCCAGTTGCTCGGCACCTCGCAGAGTTCTTCGATGACGAAGCCGCGCACGTGGGGCTGGTCGCTTTCCATATCGAGCGGGTTCACGCCGTAATTCCCAATCATGGGATACGTCATGGTCACGATCTGACCGCGATAGGAAGGATCGGTGAGAACCTCCTGATAACCGCTCATGGAGGTGTTAAAGCAGATTTCGCCGGTGTGGGTGGCATCGGCGCCGAACGCCGTGCCTTCAAACACTCGGCCGTCTTCGAGGGCGAGGAGGGCTTTCTTCATCAAGGTTGCGCCGCTGGTCATAGCCAGAACAGCGCGGGGCGCAAGGGGGAAGGGTGGGAATGACGAAACCCGAATGACGAATGTCGAATGAGGAGGGGGCCGGTTCGTCCTCGTGCTCGTGCTCCTACTCCTACTCGTCCTCGATCCTTCAGCGTCGCAGGGGCAGGCGGGTGAAAATGGCCAAACGCCGGACTGGAAGGCCGCAAAGGGGCGCAAAAAGGAGCAAAATAGGGAGGTGGATTGGTTCGTTCTCGTCCTCGATCCTTCAGCGTCGCACGGGCAGGCGGGTGGAATGACGTGCCGAGCCTTTCGTCGTAGGACGGATGTGGCGACAGCCCTGGTCTTTATACACATCTTGAGTCAAAAAAAGCTGAAGTTTCCTCTGTACTTTTGAATTTGATGTTAATAAGTGGGAGGGCCGCTTTGCGAAGTTGGCTCTCATGGCAGAAGCAATAACAGATG